>NZ_JBFPKN010000030.1:0-64810 GCF_040948805.1 Paraburkholderia sp. BR13439
TGCCTACCGCTCGCGCAGACCGTCGACGACTACGCCGCGCTTCTTCCCTGGTGCATGCCCGCCGAACTGCGGTAAGTCTATTGCCCTGTTCAACAACTCTGATGGGCGTCGTTAATTGACCGCTTACAGAGAAACGCACTAGCGCGATGCCGACCTCGCGCTGCGCCGCGCTCTCGCGGCCCACATCGCGCTCGTGCATCTCTGTCTCGGGTGACAGGGTTAGCACCCCGCCACGCTTCATGCCGAGGCGAATACCAGCCGCGCGCGCCGCACTGTCGGCAATGACCACCTTGTCTTTCTCGAGCACAGCACTGCCCTGAGGCGGCTCAGGCGACCACTTCGGTCGGAATACCTCTAGCTGAAGCGTAGGCAGATGAACGGCGAGAAAGACGCGCATGTCGGGAAAGCAGAACTGGGGTTGGTTGAAGCGGAATCGATAGAGGCTCTGCGCGGGAGGGCCCTCGTCGTTTAACAATGTCGACAGTCAACCCGTCGGCTGATGGTCTCAAAGCCAGCCTCAGCAGCGCCGGCGATGAGTCCTGCGCTGCGGCAAGAGGCCTGACCATCACGAAAAGTGTTTCGGATGACTGCGCCGCAAGGTGCAGGCGTCGAAGCGATGACGCCTGTGCGTACTGCGTCCAGAAAATCAGTGCGCTGCAGCTTCGGGCTCGCAGAATCTGCTCCGCCGACCAGAGCGCATCCGCGGTTTTCTGCGCCTTCACCCGCAGCACCTGCCCGATGGAGAGGCCGATGTAGCTCAGGCCCAGTCCATCTGGGGTATGCGGTGGCTGGACAAATACTACCGGCCGCTCCCCGGCGGCACTGAGCGCGGGACGCAACAACCGGAGTTCACCCACGCCGGCTTGCTGCACCAGCAGGTCGACGAGCGCGCCGACCGGCCAGCCGCCTCCAGGCAACTCGGCGGACAGCGCCGGGTAGCCCGTTTCCACGACCCGCTCACGGCCACGCGCGAGCTGGGAAGCCCGCCACAGGGACGGGTGTATTTCTTCAGCCGGAACGGTAGCGGTGGGCATGGTGCATCAAAAAGCCTGTATATTTATACAGTATGCTACACGCAATTCTAGGATAGTGAACAGGCACTTTTAATCGGGGGCTGAACATGGATGCTCGCGTTCGGAAGGATGGCCATCCAATGCCGGAGATGGCGGCGTTCATGGCAGACATGCGTGATGCCTTCGGCGACGCATGTGTCGACGATGCGGTCCGGCGTGGCAAAGCCGGTGAGGCGACGTTTTACGCCTGTGAAAATGGTCGAACCGTTGGCACCGCAAGTCCGGCGAACGACAATGTGTGGCGCGTCAACGCAGACGTACGCGACCGGTATTACTGTCCCGGCTGTGATGCCCGATGCGTCGGACAGGGTGTAGGTTGCACGGAGTGGCTGCAACGGCAGGCAGGCAAGGAGAACGTGTGAAGCAAATCGGACCGGGCGTTTTAATGGCGGCACTTGCGTCGACGGCTGCGGTTGGCACCTACACGGAAATCTGGAATCCGCCAGAAGCTCGCGCGACTGCCCACACAGGGTCAGTGCTGCGCACAAGCCTCCAGGGGTATCGATCCCAATGCGCATCCGTAGCACCTCGGTTCATGCGGCGACAGCGCATCGATCGCGGCAGGCACAGAAAGCGTGCACATCGCTTTCCGGGGTGAAGATAACCCTGAACGATCAGTTATCCTGAATTGATCTCTGCAATCCTTTTGCGACCGCCCGCAAAGGCTGCTATGACATTCCATCCGGATCGACGTCCGGAACAGGTGACCTCGCGGTGCCGGCGAGGAATTGCCTGAGGCGGCGTTCTGCGCTGATTATCTTGTGCAGGGGTACGGCGGCGAGCTGCGCATCGTGCAACGCCAGCAGGCTCTCAAAAGCGGGAACAGCGTCTTTCGCGAGCACCCACTCGTTTGCCGCATGGGCCAGTTTCAGCGCCGCTTCCACGGCGTATTCTGCCGCCTTGAACCGCCCAACCGGTTCGCTTCCGTAACCGTCCTGCTGGAGAAACCATGCGAGGTACACGGTTCGGATCAGCTCGTTAAACAGATGCCCGTTGCCGTGACCGTCGCGGCAGGCAACCAGGGCAAGATGGGAGGTCAATGATTGCTCCCGCGCCGACGCCTGGTCCATCGGCAATAACATCGCTTTGGTGAGGTGCTTTCGTGGCCGCGAAACACCTGCTCCGCCTCGCCTGGAACTCATGTTGTCTGAAAATGTAGGTGTGACAGTGCGGCTATTCTAGCGAGGTCTTCCCCGTGATCGGCGATTCTGGCGTCGCGAGCCCCTCCCCGTCCGTCGTCTTTCCGCGATAGTCCGTGCTACTGGAGCAGACCTTATCCGGAGGACGACGCCGGCGCGGCGAATGAACGGGACCTACGGCGCAGGAGCGCACGGTCGTGTAATCCAGCCGTGAGAAGATTGGCGGACACCGCAACGGGCTCCCGTGAGCGTGCGTGGGCGAGCACGCACCAAGTGTCCAATGGCAGCGTCTTTGAATCGGAGAAAGGATGGGCACGGTAATCAGGTACGGCATGTTCCTTCTGGCGATCGCTTTTCCCGCGTTTGCTGGCGCCCGGTACGTTGAAGTGTGGAATCCGCCTGAGGCGCGAGGCGACACGCAGCGGGTACAACCGGTCCGCAAGGCACCGAAGCATCGGCGCGCGAGTATGCGAACCGGGCGTAGCCAGCTGCAGCACCGCGTCGTTGCGGCAGCGCCCGGCCCACAGGCATCCGTCGCCGCGGTCGGGCACCGCACGGGAGAGCCACGCTACGACGACATTCCCCGTCAGATCACGCCTGAGGGCAATGTACTTCGCGTAGGTGGGCGTCGCGCAGAGGTCGAGGTCGAACGCTGACGCAAAGCGAGCAATATAAGGGCTACATGCTGTGGGGCCATGCCATTCTGCCCGCTCCTTCCCGTTGACCAAGCCGCCCCGAACCCTCAACGCAATGCTAAAGTTCTGGTAAAAAACGCAGCCCGGCGATACCGTGCGTGCTGTCGTGGCTGGTTGAGACTGCGCAATCGCCCTGCTACCCGTTCCGCTGTTAGGGTGTGCGCCGTCGCCCGGCTTCGGCGTAAAAAACACCACAAACAATGTATCATTCACTACAACACCCACCCGCGGCGAGGCAGACCACTCCCGGCACGTCAAATTGCCGCCCACAGAGCCCGTCGCAAGCCCGATGTTGACCGATTGTCGTGAAACATTTCTGCGGCGAACATAAATAAGCTCAGTGAAACAATGCCTTGCAAGTATCGGCCTGTTTGTCCGCCTGTTTCACGAGTGAGGCTCCACGGTTTTTTCTCTCGCGGAACATTTATTTCGGAGTCCGAATCCAGCCCCCGTAGCGCGAGGCAGTTCGACATAGATCGTGGCATCATCCTTCGGTGCTCGGAGACTGCCATGCAGCAAATCAAGGCGGCCACCACAATCTCGGGCCATCCTGCACTGGATCAAGAGGTGGGACTGCCGCGCGAAGTCGTGCTGCAATTGGAAGCACTCGCCATAAACGCGCCGCGTCGGCGCTATCTCTACGTTCCCGCCGCTGCGATTGTCGCGCTCGATCATCGGAACTTCGCTCGCGAAGCCACAAGCTGGGAGACCTTGCAGATGCGACTGCATGACACCGGTGGGGCGATGACACGCTCACTCGGATAAAGTCAGACGTCGACACAACATGCTTTGCGGCACCGGAAGCTACGGGCGATCTACGGCTGCACTCCATCGGATGCGCAGTACGCTGCGGTAATGGTATGCACCGGCTAGGCGCCGCCGTGTGCTCGCGAGCGGCGGGCGCGAAACAGCGGTCACGGCAGAAGGCCGCTCGATATTCGCAAGGTCAATGTCAGAGCCAGGATGTGTATGCCCCATCGGCGCAACTGAATCGCGACGCAATCACGCGAGGGGAAACCGTCCACGTGTCGGGCGACTCGAACGGTGCGAGAAGCGGACGCGCCCTGCTCGGCTTGGTTTCAGGCCGCGACGTGCATTTTTTCCATTTTTCGCGCGTCGCTCACACTGACAAAACTTACCCCACAGGCGGAACTCCGCACCCGAATGGGCATGTGGTTAAGCCCGTCGGCCGACGATGCATTTCGGTGCAGGTGGCAGCGAGTTACCCCGCCCGTCGCGCACGCGCTGGCCGACGACGCTTGGCTGCAGCGGCAATTGAGTGCACCGAATTATTTGAACATGCCCGGATAACAGCATGGCTAACCAGCGCCACGCCATCACCCTCACGCGGGCCTACGCGCGCAGCGACATTCCGATGCTGCGCGCCTTTGCGCGGCGCACAGCGCCCGCCACCATCGCACGCCTGTACTTCGCCCAAGATGAGAACGGCAACGAACCCACCGCGGGCTGGGTAGAGTCGTACCCGCGGCGTATGCAGGTGTATCGGATGGAACTGGCGATTGTGCATGCCTCCCCCGTGCTGGCTGGACACCTGAAGGCTTCGACTAAAGCCCACGACAGCTTCCGGCTGACGGCGCACAGCCTAAAAATGGTCGAACAGGCGACTGCGCGCGCGCCATCGCGCAAACGCAGGCGGGGAACGCGGCGGGCCGATGCTGGCTGGGTGCCTAAAGGCCGGGTGCATCGGCACCGTCGCCGATCTTGTCGACTTCTCGCAAGTTGCGCGACGGCAGCTGGTAGCGTGCTGTACCGCGCATCGGGACCGGTCGCGCACGACGGGTGCGCCTACGCAGATATTGCGGTCGACGATCACTTTGCGGCGCCGCCAGCGAGCGTGGGTTTATCGAGGGTCCGTCGCGCGGGCCTGTGTCGCTCAAGCGCATGGCCCGTCAGGCACGCACTCTCCGGCATAAACGGAACCGACCGGTGCACCACCATTCCGTACATCGCCGCGAGATGATCGAGGCCGTGCGCGCCTACACGAAGGTACTCGAACGCTCTTTGCTGTGGCGGTCAGCATACGTGAGCCAATCAGTTCATCGTTGGTCGACGACTGCGCGGCACACAAAGATTTCCTCGGAATGTCCGTCCGTCGTCCGTGGATCCGACGAGGTCCCGCGAAGCGGGCCGGTGGCGGCCTTTCGCGTCTGCAGTTTTGAGCGGTGAGACGCAGAAGTATGCAGTGCGCGTGCCGCCTTTGCCCGGCAGGTGAAGATGCGACACCTCGCCGCTAACCCGCGGGATGGCGTGACCTATCATCTCATTGTCCAGTGGATCGACGTGATGAAGGTCGGCCGCGCCTCGCCCGCCACCTTGTGGCGTCGCATTCGGATCTTCATGCGAGGCACCGGAGGCCGCGTACTGGCAGGCCGTGCGGGTCGCCCTGTTGCTGGGCGGCAACTCTGGGCTTCGGCGCGAGGTATTGGGCTAATCCTCGCCACGGAGAAATGTCACCTGCATTGCTCAACGACGATGGGATTACGATCTGGCAACTGTGCACGACCGGCAAGCGTAGCCGGGAGCGGATTATGCCTGTCAGCACGGCGACCGTGCACGCTGACAGCGGTCGCACTCACGCGAGCTCTGCCTCGACTTAAATGCCGGGATGGGAGACCGACCGCTGGCCCCAACGTTTATTCCTAGAACTAGGTACGCCCGGAAAAAGCATGCGGACGGAAGCCTCCACCCTACCATCCCGACTCCATCAACACGATGATGGAATCGGCGCAAAAACGGTTCATTTCGTGGATGCCGGATCTGACCGCCGATGAATTGAAGTCGCTGGCGGGTACCTCTCCGCATGCGGTCCGGCACATGTTCGGCACTCAGGCAGGCGCCCACGATGTGCCACTGGATGTCGTTCGGCGCATTCCCGGCCATGCGTCCCTTCAGACAACAACAATCTATCTGCAGGCGGAAAAGCAACGGCTGCTGCACGAGGCGTTCGGCTATTTCCAACGACAGGGCTGCCCCCGCACTCGCCACCCAGCACTATGCTCGCGTCCACCTCAACTGCTCAACGCGCGACGACCGCTAGCAACGGTGACCTGCACGATAGCGGTCAATCGGGCTGAACAACAGATCCTGCCAATGACTAGGCCGCAAAGACGGGCGCTCTCGGGGTTGGAACGGCTCACAGCGAAAGCACGATTTCGGCAAGCTACGGAGCACTTCCTGCCGCCGTCCACCGCGTGGATCGCCACTGCGGCCACCGGATTCATCTGCGAGACTCAAAAGTCATGGTTCATGGGAACGATGCAGAGGGAGCTATTTCCTGCTGCAAAACGACTGCCCCGCATGGTCTGTTGAGTCCCACTCACCGTCCGCCTCGCCACGAAAGGTCATGGTTTGTGGGCACCATGATCTGGCGTTGATTGAGGTGTTTTGTCATTGCAAAGGGCTGACAGTCAAGACTGACTGACGCGCAGCGCACCCAGCGTGTTTCGGTCTAGTGCAGCAAATAAGGCTCAGGCGGATGGCGGCCGTCGTATAAATGATGCAATCGGGGTGCGATGCCACAGGCTAGCCGAGCGAGGAGCATGGATGCGTCTGCACGGGCGACCGCAGTTTCCGCATAAGTTACTGATTTTGTGGGACATCCAATTTGGATGGCGCGCCCCTACTTTCTGGACTTCCGCCTAAGCTATTGATTTTACTGGACATCCAAATTGGATGGTGGATCGCCTTGACGGTCCAATTCGCTACGAATGAAGCTTGCGATTCGCTCACTCCACTCTTCCGCCAGCGCTTCGCCGTCCTTACCCGAAAACCTTAAGCCGATCACTCCGCTTCGCACAGTAACGTCGCAATACTTCTTCCGACCCACAGTAATGGTGGTCGCGGTCGGCCGCGGAGCTTTCGGGCGAACCGGAGTCGCGAGCGCCAGTGCCCTTTCCTGAGTCATTTCGTCCGAATCCATCAACGCCTTGATCGCCCTTGTGACCGCTTCTTCGTGCCCTTGCTGGGCCAAAGCGGCAAGCTTGGCCGCCGCGGTACCGCCAAGTCGATGCGGCTTTGCCGCAATCATCGTCTTGGCTGCCACGGGAAGATTCTCGAACGCGAGAATTCGTGCAACGTGGCTCTGCGCTAGGCCGGACGCTCGGATTATGTCCGCCTGTGTGAGACCCAGATTTTCTTGAATGCGCTGAAATTGTCGATACTTTTCAAAATCAGGAAGCGATGGCGCAAGCAGATTTGAAAACGCGGCTCCCAGCTCAACCTCTGTGTCGCTTCCGGTAAAAGGCACCGCTCGGATTTTGGTTCGCTTCAGATCGTCCCGGTAGATAGCTACCCGGTTGTTCCCGGAAATGATCTCATTCCGACCGTCGCTCAGAGGTCGGAATACGATCGGGTGAATAAGAGGGTTAGCTTCGAGATTTGCGCGAAGTTCACCGTACTCTTGTTGTGATAACACGCGTCGGCGGCCGGGCACCTCCACGAGGGTCGATATTTCCACCTCTTCCGAATACGCACTGCCGTTCGACTCAAGCTCTTCAATGCGTTTGATCGCGACCTGTAGTTCCTTTTCCTTTTCCGCGAGCAAGGGCAGTGAGGCCATCAATTGACCTGGTGCTGTCTTCGGCCTGCCCGGCGCGTCTTCGTTGCTTTTCGGGGCCCGCGGCAGTGTTCCAATCGTGGCAGACTTTGCGGCAAGACTGTTTTTGATGCTCATTCGGCCTCCTGATGTACGTTCCAGAGTGCGACGAGTTGCTGATCGACGATTTCTGCGAATCGATCGTACGCCTCTCTCGCGCGCTGATAAGTTTTCAAGCTTCCTTGGTAACGCGAGATGTCGTATACCGTGCCAAATTCGGCGGCGGCCGTTTGAGTAACCGCCGTCGTGGGAATCTCTATCGGGAGAACGAGACCTTCGTAGGTCTTGTTAATCCAGTCACGCACGATCGGCGTCGCGGCTTGACTCTGATCGACTTTGGCTAACAGCACGTGAATAAAGTCAAAGCTCTTGACGAGCTCGGGCGCGACTTGCTGCATGCTTTCGGACAGATCAGAAAATAAATTCCAAAACTGTGTCGACGACGCATAGTCGAGCGCACTCGGTGGCGTGGGGACAATAAGTCCGTCTGCGGCCATGAAAGCGTTGATGGTCAAGTAGGACAGGGCAGGGGGCGTATCAATGATGACAACGTCGTACTCAGGCAAGAGTGGCTCGAGCCCCCTGTTCAGCACATTCCAAAACTGGAATGACTGATCCTTCGACTGCTTGAAGGGTAGAAAGAATTCCGCACCAAACAATGCCGCACTCGCCGGAATGAGATCCACGCCGTCCCAGTAAGTCGACTGAACCGCATATTGAAGGTCTTCCTCATCGCCATAGATCAAGGGAAGCACGGTTTGCTCATCCGAGACTTCACTGTCTGCCAAGATGCCGTGAAGCGCCGAAAGTGACGCCTGAGGGTCGAGATCGACGAGCAAGACTCTGCGACCAAACAAAGAAAGGCCTTGTGCAAGCGTCATGGCGGTGGTGGTTTTACTAACTCCACCCTTGAAGTTGCCAATCGCGATCTTCTTCCCATTGACTCCCGTCGGCCGCTTCAAATAGGGGCCAATGCGGTCAATCCACACGCGCGCCTCAGAGAGAGTAAATTCCCGGCTACGACTATGCCGGAGCGTGCCTTGAGGCAGGCCCGACTCCGTTCTCGACAAATAATGCATGCGTTGCCTGTCAATCCGGCACAAGTCGCCGACCTGAGCTGTCGTAAACACGGGGGGATTCTTGCGCGGGTGAGGGGCGAGCATGCTTTCGCGAACATCTACGAGCATTCCACTGGCGTTATCCGCAATCGATTTGATTGCGCTGAGTGGCATCGGCTTCGGTGCATGCTTGAGCTTTATCGACATTTGTGGCTTTTCAGCCCGTCGGACTGCTGTGTTCATCAACGGCTCCCTTATCGATGTAACGACCACCGTCACATGTTTTATTCAACACAGAGAACTGAAAGCAGCATCCGATGTTGAATTTCGCGGAAGCTTAGTGGTTAATCGGGGTGAGCGCAAGTGATACGTGACAATTTGCCAACTCCTACGAGTCCCGTGTGCCGGAGCATGACGGGCTTTTCCTAGAAACCACGTTAGATCGTCAATATATCGACGGACCTTCGGAGGGAGTTGAACCGCTGGTTTTCTGCTTTAACCAACCGTCCGAGAAACAACACCTGTTTGTTGTTCTTTAAGAAACAACGACTTTAAAAACGTTTACGTCCGTCGGATGCTTGCCAGGCAAGGGTTTGCAGGAGGTCAGGTCATATTCTATGGGGCGGTCGGTCAGGGTTTATGGGTAGATGCAGGACCTTTAGGTCAGCTTTCATGGGGCGAAGGGTCATGGTTCATGGGGTTGGGTCAGGGTCTATGGGGCGATCGCATGTGCGTAGAGCAAGTTATTGATTGGCCTACATTTTCTAATTTTCCCCCCCTCGCAAAGGTCATGGTGTATGGGGCGGTGGGGCCGCTGTTATGCGCGGAACTCAGTTCTCCCCACATACCCTGACCTTTCATGACCCGCGGTCACAGCCTTGAAGGGCGTCATGCGATATACCGAAGCCAGATCCCGCTGGCCCACAGGATCGTCTCGCCCCACAAACCCTGACTTTTACCGTTTCCGTCACCCACATCGGCAAAGGTCCCCACAAACCATGACCTTTCGATTCCTCACCTGCCGAAAGCTACCCACAAAATATGACTTTTCGCTGCCGCAATGGGCGTCCCCACAAACCCTGACCTTTCCCGATGTTCGCAATCCGTTCCGGAAAGGTCAGGGTTCATGGGGAACGTCAAACGGAAATACAACAAAAGTCAGTATGAGACGGTTGCCGGCATGACTTTTAGCTCCTAGAATCCGGAAAGTCTTATGGAGAGTGCATGCCCAACATTAAGCCGCTCGGTCTTCCGCCTAGCGAACTGAAAAAGCACGTTGCGACAGTTCACGTCAGCGGTGAACTGTCGTTGCTCGAGCGCAAGATCGTCAACGTCCTGCTACTCAACGCGTTTGACGATCTACTCACGAAGAAGCGCCACACGTTGCCAGTGGGCATCCTTTGTACAATGTTGGGTTTCGACAGCAAGAATCACGATGCATTGAAGCGTGCGTTGCTGAAGGTAATGTCAACACCAATCTCGTTCGACCTTTTGCACGATGGCGGAAAAACGGACTGGGAAGCGTCGCCGCTCATCGCATACGCCGGCATCAAGAATGGCATTTGCTCCTACGAGTACAGCGACTGGCTCGCCGGGAAGCTCGCGAATCCTGATATCTACACCCTCATCAACATCAACGTTCAGCGGCAGTTCAGCGGAGGCTACGCGCTTGCCCTTTACGAGAACTGTCTTCGATTCAAGCGAACGGGATCGACGGGGTGGATCTCGGTGGAAACATGGCGTCGGCTGCTCGGCGCAGATGCAAGTATGTACGATGAGTTCAAACATTTTTCCGCCGAAGTGATCAAAAAGGCCGTTAAAGAGATCAATCAGGTCTCGAACATTATCGTGTCTCCGGAGTACAAGCGAGAGGCAAGACGCGTCGTCCAGATACGCTTCCTAGTCGAAGATAATCCTCAAAAGTCCATGTACGACAACCAGGAGGATGAAGAGCAAAAATCTATTCGGGGCTCCGAAGCATTCAAGCGACTCACTCTCCTTGGAGTCGGAGACAGGCTGGCTATAAGTTGGATTCAGCAGGAACCGGATCGAGCGTTACAGACAGCCATTTATGTCGAAGCGAAGGCGAAAAGCAAACAGATTCGCGGAAATGCTGGGGGCTACGCAAGGACCGTATTCGAGAAGGGCGCTCGCATCGAAGCGGGGTCTCAGCGAAATGGGCAGACCGAATCGACTTTAATACACCCCGCAGTTGCCGAGAACGATACTTCTGCTGAAGACCGTTCGCGCCGGACGACTGCGAAAATCAAATCGTTGACGCTTGAGGAGAAGCAAAAGTTCGCCGGCGAATACATGGCAGAGGGAGGCAAGGGAAACACTTACCAGCCCGAAACTGGGACATTCAAGAACGCCTTGGAGCGAACGGCTTATACCTCATGGTTACGCGCCAAGATCGCGGGCGCGGCGGAGTAATTCCGCGCTGCTCGAGCTGTATCGCTAGGTTGCGGCCGCGGCCTAGCCGGTGACCGCGGAACGCTATACCAACGCAATCACTACGTACTACGAAGAGTTGCGGACGTTTCCGCATCGTGGGAATCCAATGGATGACATTCGCGAGGGCCTGCGCGCCACGGAATACGGCAAGAGAATAGAGATAGTTTTCGACGTCGAAGGGAGCAGGTCTCTGCGATCGGCATTCTCTACGGGCGACAGGACTACGAGACGGTCGTGCAGGACGACACCAACGACTCTCCTGACCCTGCCTGCGAGGTTTTTCGTCCACGCTGCACCAACTATGCGGGCGGTGCCATTCCCTCTGTTTGTTTGAGCGTTCGCGGGTAATCTAGGGAATCCTTGAAGCCGCCCGATATTCGCGGGAGGCCTTCAGTACAACGACATCGTGAGCGCTTAATCTCTCGATGCGTTGAGTCCCAACCGGTCAGCATAGAGTACATTAGCCGTACGCCAAAAGTTACAGGATAGGTGGGCATGTACCGATTCGAAGATTACGATCTTATCATCGACGCGCGTAGCGAACGCGAATACGCCGTAGACCACATCCCTGGGGCGATCAACCTACCCGTAGTCAGCAATGACGAATACGCCGAGGTCGGCACCCTGCATCGGACCGACAAAATGCGGGCCTATCTGATCGGCGTTTCCTATTCGCTGAAAAACATTTCGCGTCACCTTGACACCGTAATTGCGGGCCGCCCACGTCATGGCCGGGTGCTTGTGTATTGCTTTCGCGGCGGAAAGCGCAGTCGCCTTTGGTTTGATGCTCTCGATACGATCGGCTATAAGGTGGACCGCCTGCCTGGTGGCTGGAAGGGCTATAGACGTTGGGTAAACGAGCAACTGGCAACGCTGCCGCGCGAGCTCTCGTATGTGGTCCTGTCAGGCTCGACTGGTTGTGGAAAAACTCGCCTGCTAGATCAACTCGAAGCCGCCGGCGCGCAGGTGTTGAATCTGGAGGCGCTCGCATCTCACCGGGGCTCGGTCATTGGTGCGATACCCGGTACGCCGCAGCCGACGCAGAAATACTTTGATAGCCTGCTGCAACAGAAGCTTTGTACCTTCTCGCCCGGTCGCCCGGTGTGGGTGGAAGCAGAGAGCAAGAAGATTGGCAACGTACAGCTACCGCCAGCGCTGCTCGAAACGATGCATAAGAAGGGCAAGCTTGTCTGCGTGAAAGCGCCGATGGCCGAGCGAGTCATATTGTGGCGAGAGGACTATCACCATTTTGAGCAAGATCCCGATGCCTTCGTATCAAAGCTCGCCTTTCTACGGAGCCATGTCGGAGGAAAAGAGTTCGAGGTGTGGCAGGAAATGGCCAGATCACGGCGAATACCCGAGTTGTTCGAGCGAGTCATGGCCGCTCACTACGATCCCACCTATGCGCGTTCGACTAGGCGCAGTTACCCTGCACTTGAAGATGCGCCCGTCATTGAGTTGCCGGAACTGTCACCAGACAGTCTCCGCGCCGTAGCGCTTGCGCTCATTGAGCGCTTCGGCTAAGGCCCTTATCTCAAGTTCGCTAGAGCCGCTGCTTCGGCGCAAAACCACACGCGAAACGGGTGGGATAGGGCATATTTTCCATATCTTCCATGCAAGAAACATAGCGCGCAGAAAAATTTCCGCGTTGTACCGGTTGGTACCTTTCTTCGTGTTTCCGTTTGTAACTGAATTGGTGGAGGCCAAGGGAGGACGGGTATGGTCATATCTTATGAATTGATCTAATCGGGACAGATTGACTGATTGGGATTGCTTCGGAATATGACCACGACGATCGAAGACCGCATGATCTTGCTCCTGAATGAGCAGGCACGCCTCGCGCCAGGTGAAGACGAAAGGCCAGAGGGGGCATTGCGCAGGGCGTTCGGTACTCTGCTCCCGAGGCCCGAGCCTGGTCGCGGTTATTTGGAGCGGCTGACGGAATACACCCGTATTTCCGTTCAGCGCTGGCGTAAGGTGTTTCATCGTCGACAACGACCCACGCCAGACATGATCGAGGCGCTGGCGCGTCTTTTCCCGCACTATGCTTTCTGGCTTGTCACCGGCATTACAGACGCGGCTAATGGCCATGTCGCACCGGATAACGCTCAAACATTTCCCGAACGCCTGTATGCGCAGTCAGATGGCGCATCCCAGTATTTCCGCAAATCACTGATTCTATTTCGCCGACTGTTCGAAGAGTCGGGCGTCAATCTGGAAGATGACCATCAGCGAATGTATGCAACGGAACGCACCAGGCCGCTCGCTCACTGGCACGACAGCCCGCTTGTCGATGCGGCTTACCGGATCTCTCAATCGAGAGAGTACTGCGAGCTGCGTGAGATCTGGGAGTCCCGCGAGAAGTACCGGGCTGATGACCTGAAACGCATTTGGCCAACATCCCCTGACGATCGGCCGTGGGTTCAGCGCGCCAAGGATGCAAAGGAACAGGGGCTTTCGTTACCCATACTGGGCGCCGATCCCCGCACAGCGCACCAGGACCACTGCGATCTTTACTACGTCCCGCGAGAGCCTTGCCCAACTCGTTTCGCATTGAGCGTTCTAAACACGTCGCCGGCGGAGTTGACTGGCGAGGAGTTGCAGCGCCTGCGAACGTGGCTGAAGCAGCTGCAGGACGATGACCTGTCCGTGTTCTTTCAGTATCTCGAACATCACGGCATCGATCGCGAATTAATTTTCCCGTGGGAGCCCGGGACCATACGATTCGCGTGGCTCGGGATGGCCGAGTCTGAGATAGACCGGTTCGTCAATTACGTGCAAAGACTGCGTTCGAGTCGACCGCGCGATACGTATCCAGCACGGGCTCGGGCTGGGTGAAGGCTGGCGTTGCACTCGGGCGCAGGAAGTGGCCGGGCGATTCGCCGGAGTGATGAGATTTGTTGGATTGGGAATTATGAGCGACTGTATCAGCATTGTGTGCCCCTCTTGTGGGGCCAATCACGGCGATGATGGATGGGAAGTCTTGCAGGAAAACGACGTCCATCGGATGAGGTGCGAAGTCTGCCACGCGGAATTTCTCGTGTCGATCTTCGAGTGCGAAAGATGTGTGGCAGACAATGTGATTTCGTCTCTGTCTGAGCATGAAGTCAAGAATAGGACGTGTCGTGCGTGTGGACATCGCCCCGAGATCGAAGGCGAGGATTATGAAGAACCTTGTCTATGAGCGAGCTGTTAGCGCCGATGTCGAGAAGGTGGGCATTCGCCTCTATCAGGTGCCAAGCGGTTTCATTGCGGAAAGGTATCTGATTCAGGGTGACGAACTGATGCTGGTTCAGATTTTGCCGGTTTCATCAAAAGGCGAGTTTGAAAAGTTCGTGCTTTCGGACCCACATCATTCGGTGATGCGGGCAATTTATATGGAAGTGCGAAACCTTGTCTGGGCGGATGGGGTTAGTGACGTAATCTAGACGGATCGATCGTAATGGAACTGAGCTTTGATGCCGTTATAAACGCAGCGGATGAATTGGAGTTGATACCGCTTGTTAGAGACGCGATCCGATCGAAGGGGGCCGAATGGTTTGTGTTCGTTTCGTTGCATCCTACGGATCATTCAGCTAGTCGTTCCACCCATCGATTCCTGATCGGATGTCGCCCTGAATGGTGTCAACTGTACAACGCGAACCGATGGTATCTGACGGACCCTTGTCTCGATTACGCACGATCGAACACGGCGCCAGTGTTGGGATCGGAGTTGCCAGTCCGGACTGCTGGGCAAAAGCGGATGCTTGAAGTGGCCGCGGAACACGGGTTTTTCAGCACATTCCTCATTCCTGCACACGCTAGCGAGAAAGGGCGGATTGGAGCTCTCTACCTCGGCTCGAGCACGAAGCCCGAGGAAGGTGAGCCGAAACTCAGGGAGGGGAGAGCGTTTTTCCGGGCCTTGGCACTGGAGCTTCTCGATTGGTCATCGCGAGCAGTGCGAGAAGATGCGATCAGAAAATGCGGCCTTTCGCACCAGGACGTACAGTTGATTGGATTCGTCAGATCTGGCTTCAATGCGGGTGCGATCGCCGACGAGTTGAATGTGTCTTCCACAACTGTCTATAGGCAGTTCCGGCGGATCAACGAAAAGATTGGTGTTTCGCACATTACCGCGGCGGTGCGGTTTGCGGAAGAAAATGACATCTTTGCACAACAGTAAGGGCGGGTTCTGGCTATCGACGCTACTACCAGCGACTGCGGCGGCATTGTTCTCTTGCCGGCATCCTTGGACGTTTTTGCTGCTCTTGGTTGCGGTGGTTCCCGCCGCTGACGCGCTTATCGGGCAGGACGTGGGGGGCACAAACCAGAGGGCAAGCCAAGCGCCGATCGGGCCCGTGGTTCCGGTCACTTACATTTGCGTGTGGGGCGTCGCGATGCTTGTTGCCCTCGAAAGAGCGATGAGCGCGAGACCGCTGGAGTTTGCCGGACTGGTGATTGCCTCCGGGGTGTTGAGTGCTTTTGCGATGGCGCACATTCATGAGGTATTGCACCGGGGCGGGCGTCGGTCCAAGTTGATCTCCGACGTTGCGCTAGCCGTCGCTGGATACCCTCACTACCGAGTCGTACATCAACTCCACCATGGTCACGTCGGCGATCCGCGATTCGGCTCAACGGCCCATGTTGGCCTGTCGGTTTGGTGTCACGTCGGCCGTTCCTTTTTCTCGGCGCTGAGATCCGCTATCGCTTACGAGGTGCGCCAGGCTAGCGGTTGGAGGGAAAGCCGGCTCCTGCAAATCGTCCTGGTCAGCGTAGCGGTAGCGGCTCTTTTCGCGTGGTTCGCCGGCTGGCATGGGGTCGTATTCTACGTCGGGCAAGGCATAGTCTCCATTTTCGTCGTAGAAACGGTTGGCTATCTGCAGCACTATGGCCTGTGTGGCAGTCCTGATGAATTGGAAAATCAGGTCGCGTGGGATGTTAATTTCTGGCTGTCCAACCGGTTATTCGTAAATAACGGTCTTCACACTCACCACCATTTAGAGCAGACGCGTACCTATGATCGCCTGGTTCACACCGGGAGAGCGCTTCCTGGCGGCTATCTGCACATGTTCGGTCTGGCGTTAATTCCACCGCTCTGGTTCTCGGTCATGAACCATAGGCTGTCAAACGCAAACGACTAGCACAAAACGCTGGCGGTAGCAAGGCTAAGTAGGCCTCTTGAATTCGTCACACCATCTGCCGGAAAGTGTCACTACGGTGTTGTCTTAGTAGTGCGCTTGCGTGCGGCAATAGCGAGCATGCGTTCGGCGAACATCGTTATCTCGTCTGGGGTCATGAGCTCGGCGAGAGACATTGTAGTGACGGTTTCACGCATTTCGTCGACATCTGTATCGTCGCGAACGCTGAGCTGGGGATAGGTCGACTCCAAACGAGCGACCAGCTCAGCGTTGAGTGGGCGCCGATTCTTCGTGGCGGATTCCTTCAACTGGTAGTAGAGGGACCACGGTAGCCGGAATTGTGAGCGGTAGCTGTCTTTCATAGTGACATTTGACACTATGGTGGCGCTGGAATATAGTGACACAGTGTCACTATACAATAGTGACTAAAAAGCACTAGAGGAGAGGGAATGGGTGACATCGTTCGCTCGCAGTGTCGACTCCCCCGAGAGCTAAATGAGTGGCTCATCGAGCGAGCAAAGCAGGAGGCGCGGTCGAAAAATGCGCAGCTGGTTGTTGAGCTGCGTACTCGTCGGGCCGAACTAGAAGATGAGGCGGTCTGCAAGGGATGCGCATCGAATGCGCCGGCGTCGCCAACGTCGCGACACGAGGAGGTGTCAGAAGGAGATTAATTCGGCTCGCATCGCGATTCGGCCAGGTTGTTGATGGTACCCGGAGAGCGATACGAGCGGTTGATGTCGATGCTACCAACACTGACACCAACCTAACCATTTCGCAACCCTGTGAGGACTAACTATGGCTACCGCCATTATAGGCGCGGTCACGCCCGCCCCTGCAATTCAGCACTTCTTGCTTAGCAAGCCACCCTCGCTGACTCGCTCGCAAACAAAGTCGGCGGTCACGCTAGCCCTGTTGTTCGTTGCTGCGCTGTTCCCCGAATACGCCTATGCGATGGATTACAGCACAGGCACTGGCTTGGTTCGCGACTTCGTTAGCTGGTTGTTCGTCGACGCGGGTCCCTATGTCTTCATGGCGATTCTCGGCATCTGTGTCCTCGGGGTGCCGAAGGGTTGGATTCCGATGAAGGGTGCCGTGATCGCGGTTATCTGCTCATTTGTATTCTTCGCGGTCCCTTCCATCGTCCGCTATGCGGCTTCGGTCGCTTCCTCGCAGATCTGAGGTGAGGTCATGCGTGAAGTACACGAAATCCCGAAAGGCATGGTGCAACCCTGGATGATATGGGGCTGCCTGGCTGAGCTGTTCCTCGGCTCGTTCGTATTGCCCGCGGTTGTCTTCATGTTCCTCAAATGGTGGCCGGTGATGCTCGCCGTGCCCTTTCTGGTCATCGGCTCCTATCTGATTACCGCGAAAGACATGTTCGCGTTCTCGGTCGCGTATCAGAGCTTTGGCGCGACGGCAAAGCCACGTAGCCTCAAATACTGGGGCGGAGCGAAGACCTATGCCCCTCGGTGACTTTCTTGATCGGCATTTCGGCGCGTCGCCATTCGTTCAGCGGAGCGAGTCAGACAAGGATGATGTGGCTGATCTGCACGCCTCGCGCGAACTCCCTTTTGGCCTGAACGCGTACTACAACGGCCATACGTTGCGCTCGCTCGACAGCGGACTTGTGCAGATTGTGCGTCTCCAGGGTCTCTACGCGGAAATGCTCGATGACACCGGCGTCGATGCGTACAAGCATCAGCGGAACACCGCGCTGGAGTCGATCGCTGACAGCAATGTGGGCATCTACGTGTACGAGATCCGGCGCAAGGCCAACCGGTGGCCAGCCGGCAAGTATTCGAACTGGTTTCCGAATTTCCTCAATGAAAAGCTGAAAGCGGGGTTTCAGACGCGGTCGTTGTATCAGCACGAAATCTATATTGCCATCGTGCGCTACCGGCACTACAGCGGGGTAGTGGGGCGGCTCGATCGCGTATTCAATGCGTTCAATCCATCCGGCGCCAGCGACAAGCTTGAAACGGAGTCGCGGCAGGCGCGTGACCTTGAAGAGAAGGTCAACTCGCTGATGAAATCGTTGACACACTACGCCCCTCGCCGGCTGGGGCGCGTCGAGACGGAAATCGGACCCTGTTGTGAGATCGCGCGTTTCCTCCGCTATCTGCTCACCCAGGAAGACGGCCCCGTGCTGGCTGACTCATACAACCTGGCCCAGGCGATCGCGAGTTCGTATCTGCATTTCGGGCGCAACCCGATCCTGGGGAAAGACGTTTTTGAGATCAACGGGCTCAACCATCGCCGCATCGGACAGGTGCTGGCCATGTCGCGCTGGCCCGATGGCGCTGTCGCCGGGATGGCAGACCGGTTTCAGCGGTTGCCCGCCGAATTGATCGTCACGCAGAAGTTTTTCCCGATCGACAAGCTTGACGCGAGCATGGCGACGTCGACCAGTGAGGCGCGACTGTCGCACGACCGGACGACTGCCGGTATGTCTGCGGAAATTACGGCACTGCGTATGCGACAGGCTGCCAACAAGGCGGTTCTTGGCACACACCACATGAGCGTCCTCGTTCATGTGCCGGTAGAAGGGCGCTCGCAGGAGGCGGCGCTGAAGGCGCTTGAAGCGCTGGATGATGCCGTGGGCAAGACGGGCGAGTGCTTCAAGAGCTGGGGCGTGAAACCGGTTGTTGAGACGACCGGAATGGAGCGCGCCGTTTGGTCGCAGATACCGGGTGCCAGAAAGCGGCACAACGGCCGGGTCGGCAAGGTGGAGACGATCCAGTTTGCCGCCTTTGCATCGCTGCACAGCTTTCCGCAAGGGCGTTTCGACGGAAACCTGTGGGGCGAATGCCTCATGGTCCTGCCGACTGAAGGTCAGACCGGCTACTACCTGAACTTTCATGAGGAACGCGCCGGGATGGTGCCCGGGCATGGCAATTTCGCGGCGAAAACGGGGGTGGGCAAGACGTTGTTTGTCGCGATGGTTACCAGTCAGGCCGATAAGGTGGAACCCCGGGTGCACTGGTTTGACCGTGAGAACGGCGCGACCGTGTTCATGCAGGCAATGAACGGTGCCGACATCGTACTCAGCCTGTCACGCTCCCTTGGCAACCCCTGCAAGATGCCCGACACGGAACGGAACCGCGCGATGCTGCGCGAGCTGCTGCAGATGATGGCGACGTGCTACGGCTACAGGCTTACGGTCGACGATATCGAACGCATTGCCACGGCGGTTAATGACAACTTCGATGATAGCAAGACTAAATTCGATGACCGGCGCCTGAGGAATCTGGCCTGGCGTTTCGGCGCGAAGAATTCGGACCTGTATCGGGCGATTGCCGTGTGGCATGGCGATGGCGCGAATGCTGCGGTTTTCGACAACGAACACGACACGCTTGATGTGACAACGCATCGTCACTACCGCTACGAAATGCGGGAGCTCATGAAAGACAAGGAGGGAAAGCCAGAGCTTCCCATCCTGCTCAACTACCTGACACACCGTATCGAGCAGTCGCTTGACGGGTCGCCCGCGATCATCGTGTGGGACGAAGCCCAGACGTACATTCGCAATCCGTTCTGGCAACAGAAGGTCGAGTTGTATCGCGAGACATTTCGTCGGCGCAACTGCGTGACGCTCTTCATTACGCCCGAGCCGAGCGCTCTCTATCGGCCAGTGGCGGCCGTCAGGAATCAGGCGGTGACGAGCTTCTATTTCGCGAATGACAAGGCAGATCGACGGGACTACGTCGATAACCTGGACTTTTCGCAGAGCGAGTTCGAATTCATCGAGCGCGCTGCGCCTACTGACTACAAGGTACTTATCAAGAAGGGCAGCGGAGTCAGCGTACGCGCCTCGTTTGATATGTCCGACATGCCTGAGCTCGTGGCCGTGCTGTCGTCGAATGACAAGTCGGTTGAGCTGATGAATCGTGTCCGCGCTGAGTTGGGCACAACGGACCCGAGCCGATGGGTTCCAGTGTTCATGAAACGTGCGCTATCTGAACGGACGCACAACCTTTGAGTTGAGTGGTGAGGCGAACCTGTGATCGGACAGATTGCAATTGGTGTACTCGGTGCGGCGAGCATTTTCCTGTCGCAGGACCGACGCGAACACTGGCGTAAGTGGGCCTGTATCTGTGGGCTTGCAGGGCAACCTTTCTGGTTCTGGATGGCGTGGGAATCGCAACAGTACGGCGTGCTCGCGCTTTGTTTTGTGTATGCGTGGTCGTGGTCGCGAGGCATCAGGCTGTACTGGATGGGCAAGCCAGGGAGCGCAGCGCGATTGACGGAATCGACCTTACAACCGGAAGTGGAGGCGCAGAAATGAAAGGACCATTCGTAGCGGCCATCGCAGTGATGGCCATATCGACGTCAGCGTTCGCAACGGGCGTTCCGGTTGGCGATGCCGGGACCTGGACAGCGCTGGCCGCGCAACTCGCTCAGCTCAAGCAGGAATACGACACGCTCAAGCAGCAATACGGCGCGGTAACCGGGTCGTACGGGCGGGGTGGGCAGGGGCTGACCGATGCAATTGACGCGTCGTCCATTGTGCCGGGCAGCTGGCAGGACGTTGTATCGCAGCAGAAGAGCGGCATCTACGGTAGCCGACAGGCGACGTATGAAAAGGTAATGAACACGATGTCACCCGATGACTTCGCGGACAAGGGCGAGGGCGCGAACTACAAAATGAGTACCGACTCGGTTCGCTCGGCACTGGCCGGCGGAGAGTCGCTGTACGACGAGGCACAAACGCACCTGCGTAACTTCCAGAACCTGTCGCAGCAGGTCGACACAACGCAGAACGTCAAGGATGCAGCCGATCTGCAGAACCGCATGTCGGCTGAACTGGGGATGGCCCAGTCCGCGCAGACGAAATTGCAGGCCATCAACGCGAATCTGACGGCGAACCAGCTCAACGGGAGTAACCAGGCCACCGCAGAACGCGAGAAGTTTTTTCAGAACGTATCGAAGTGAGGATCGACATGCGACGCATCGCTTTTTACCTTCTGATCGCCGGGGCCACGTGTCTCGCCGGTTGTGCGCATTCCGGCGCGATATCGAAATCGCCGTGCGCGTGCGATTTTCATCCGATCGGGCAGCAGGCGTAACGGGAGCGCCGTGGGCCTGCCGGTGCACGGGTGATTGAAACTGGAGACAGGCATATGTGGCAGACAGTCAAACTTGGTTGGTACTTTCTCGCGGCCGCCGTAGTCGTTGGATGCGGCCTTATGTTCGTTCGCCTTTACGTCGTTCAAACCAGTCACTCGGTTGGCAACGCTGGCGAACCGCCAGCACAGACCGCGCCGGCGTTCGAGCCGAAGACGGAAGCGTATTACCTCGCGCACCAGGGCGAAATGAAGCAGCGACTGGCTGAATGCAAGAACCAGGGTGTCGGAGTCGGAGCCGACACGCCGGAAGCAAGGGATTGCACGGCCGCCGCCGCGGCGCTTAACGATAGGTTCTTCGGCGCGAGCAAGTGACATGGCCGATCCGGTAGATCAATTCATCCAGACGCTGTTCGACAGCATCCCGTCGCGGACGGAAACGTTTCTTTCTACCAACTACCCGGTGCTGGGGCACGCAGTCACGCAACCCGCGTTGTACCTCGCGATGATCTGGGTAGCGGTGAAGGTGATCCGCGTTCATTCCGGGCGCGATCCAGCGGACGTGTGGCCTTTGGTGAGGATGCTGCTCACGATCATGTTCGTGTTTGCAGCATTGAACTGGGGCGGGCTGGCCGGACAGATCTTTCACTCATTCCAGGAGCTGCGCGACGACACCGTAAGTGCGCTGATGGGTGGGCAGTCAATGACGCAATATCTGGAGAACGACTACAACAAGTTTTCAGATGCATCGGGCCAGATGATGAAGCAGTCGATGCTCAACATTGGCATCGTTCTTCTCGGATTACTTTTGCAGATCGTCAATTCAGCAATGGTCCTGATCGCGCTGGTCTTGAAGGTTGGGTCCGACATGGGCTTTGCGGTCACGATGCTGTTGTTCCCGCTGTTCGTGCCGACGTTGATGTGGAATAGCACGCGTGGATTCGGCATGAGCTGGTTCGCGGCGATGGCGAAGTTCGCACTGGTCGGAATCCTGCTTGGTGTCATCGTGAAATTCAGCTTCGATATCACCGACCAGTTTGTCTCGAAGATGGATCCCAATGCGATGACGTCGAAGGATGCCTTCGCCGCAATCATTATCGCCGGCGCAATAGGGCTTTTCATGGCCTTTACCATTCGCCCCCTGGCGTCCGCCCTGACATCGAGCGGCGCCGCCGGCAGTGGCATGGCAGACATGATTGGTGGCTTCATGATGTCCCAGATCATGTCGAAGTTTTCCGGCGGTGGGCGAGGCGGTGCCGGCGCAAATCCGGGCGCAACGAATGCGCTGACCAGTATCAGCAATACTCAAACTGCTCACGGCAACCAGCTTGCCAGGATCGAGCGGGCGCTTTCCGCGGGTGGCACTACGAGCCCTTCAAGCATGTCGAGCCCATCGGGTGCCGGGCAACCGGGCGGCCCAGGCGGAACGGCGCCTTCAAGCGACGCATCTGATGGAGGTCAATGGTGAGCGCGATTCTTCAGAAATCATCCAGGGCACGGAATGCGTCTGCGCCTGACGCACCGCCAGCCGAATCCTATGAAGCGATTCGCCTATCCCGGAATCGTGCATATCTGCTTGCGTTGGTAGCGTGGCCGATCGCGGGCCTTGCGCTGGCTTCGATGGCCTACGACAAGGCTAATCAGGAGTATGTGCCACCCGTGGTGCTCACCCTTGACACGCACAACCACGTTGCAAAAAGCGAGATCGGCACACCTGCTGTGCTCAGTTCGAAAGATGCCGTGATCGAAAGCGAGCTTGCCCGTTACGTGACGGAACGCTACACGCTCGATCGCGCGTTTCGCCAGGACCATATTGATTACGTCAGGCTGCATTCTGCATCGAACGTGGCGGACAGCTTTAACCACGAGATGGACGCGAAGAACAAAGACAACCCGTACTACAGCATCGCCGAGACGACTGTGCGCCGGGTCAAGGACGTTCGCGTGCGGATTCTCGACCGGGACGATCATAAGGCCGAAGCAACGTTCGCGACCTACAACGACGGCAACGGCGACAACAAGACTGTGTACTGGCATGTGCTGTTTCGATACGACTTCGTGAAGCAGGCGTTGACGCCGCAGAACCGCTACATCAACGGTACGGGATTCATGGTGACCGGCTTCGAGCCGAACACAGAGCCGGGTGCGCCGGCCCCATCTGGAGGGTGAGATGCGAACAGTCAGGAGCGCCTTGACGGTAGTGGCAGTAGCAGTGGCGCTGTCGGCCGTGGCTCACGCAGTAACAGCTGCTGATCCTGTCCTGCGGGGTACGGAAGGCAATGTGCGGCGCCTGCCGTACATGCCTGATCAGATCTACGACCTGACGGTTGCTGACAGGACCTTGCTGGCGATTGACTTTCCGCGCGACGAACACATCAAGGCCATCGCGCAGAGCACGGCACCGGCTTTTCATGTTCAACGAACGGGCGACACGCTGCAGGTGACGGCCGACAGGCCGGGCGAGAAGATGGGGCTGAATGTCACGACGACGCGCGGCACTTACCACCTACAGATTGCGTCTGTTGACGATGCGCTGCAGGCCGCGCACATCGTGCATTTCGTGACGCCCTCGGCGTACTAACTAGGAGAGGGAACGACATGAAAACGAGTCGCCACGGCATGCTGGCATGGTCAGTGGGTATTGCGTGCGCCGTTATGGGTGTGAACGCACAAGCGGCCAAAAATCCGCGCTGTGTGATCACGGACAACCGGGTATGCCAGCTTCAGTTCGATCCGAATCAGGTCTACGAAATCACCGGTGTCTATGGTTATGCGACGACGATCGAGTTCGCGCCGGGGGAAAAGATCCTTAACAAGGCGATCGGCGATTCAATCGGCTGGCAGGTCCTGAAGTTTCGCAATCATCTTGTCCTCAAGCCGGTCGAGCCTGATGCAAGAACCAATCTGACGGTCACGACCAGCAACCACGTCTATTACTTCCGCCTGTCCAGTTCGAAGAATCCGGAACGCGCGACCTATGCGGTGCGCTTCCTGTATCCGGCTGACGGCAACGATGGATGGAGCGACGATTCGGGCGGCGTCTCTGACGCGTCGTATTCGCAACCCCGCATGGTCAACAGGAATTATCAGGTGTCGGGTGACGAAATTTCGTTCGGGCTGCAGCGCGTGTTTGACGACGGACAGTTCACTTACTTTCTAACCACGATCGGCAAGCCCAAACCGAGCATTTACGTAGTGGACCGCGACGGCACCGAGGCGCTTGCGCCCATGCGCAGGGAAGGGCCATATCTGGTGGTCGAACAGATGGCTGACCGCTTCACCCTGCGCGATGGCGATCGCACGTTGTGCGTGATCCGGTTGCAACAGGGTACGGCGACGCAGGCGCAGCGTTCACCCTGGGGAGGCGGAAATTGAATACGCCTGATAACCCGAATGATCTGCCTCGCGACAGCGGGCAGCCAGGGGGCGAGCCGGGCGATGCAGGCGACAGCCTGAATGAGCGCCGGCGCGCAGCTGATGCGCTGCGGCAGACGTCGCTCGCGGCCGATCCTGCCCGCGGCCGGCGTCAGACCTTTTTCACGGTCGCCGGCGCGATTCTGTTCTTGTTGTGTGCCGGTGGTTTCTACGCGATGAAGCATGACGCGCCGGCGCCATCGAGTAGTTCCGACAAGCCGAAGATCGACGAAGACACGACGAAGGCCGCGCCGCTCGACGCTGGCCGGCAGAAACTTCCGGCGTCGATGGCGGCAGTTGCGTCGGCACCAGCGGCAAGCTCGGGCGTTGATCCGGACGAAGTGCGACGGGCTGCGGAGCGTCAACGTCAAGCGGCCGCAGCAGCTGAGCAGGCACGCAGAAAAGCCGAGGCAATGCACGAGGCGAGGATGAAGTCGGGTCTGTTTGGTTCAGACACGGGGGGCGATGGTTCGGACGATGCAGGCGCCGCTTCCGCTGATGCTCAGCAGGGTGAGGCAGGCCTCGGCCGTCGTTCTGGCGGCGACGGCCCGAATGATCCGAATTCGGCCTTCGCGCGTAGTGTTGCGAACGCCGACGATTCGACGTTCAAGGCGCAAAAGATCGACAACCTGCAATGCAAGATGGAGCCGGGGGCCATCCTTGAGGGCCACTTGCTGCCACGCATTATCTCCGATCTGCCTGGCTCAATCACGATCATGCTGGATCGGGATGCTTATGGGGAGAAGGGCCGGATTCCGCTGCTGCCATGGGGCACACGCATTACAGGCAAACCGAATTCGTCTGTGCGCAAGGGGCAGGAGCGAACCTTCATTGCAAGCGCCGTCGCCTTGCGTCCGGATGGCGTAAAGATCCCTGTCGACTCACCGGTTGCCGATCAGCTCGGATCGGCGGGCATCGACGCTGACGTTGATAACCACGTTGGCCAGATCCTCGGCATGAGCGCGGCCCTGGCAATCCTTGGCGCGGGCGCATCGAATTACGGGGTGTCGTCCTCGGACCGCAATAACTCATCTGCGATGTACCGCGAGAACGTCCAGTCGTCGATGGCTCAGTCTTCGCAGCAGCTGCTGGGCAGCTACGTCAACATCCCGCCGACGCTCAAAAACGACCAGGGCACGCGCGTGCGCATTCAGGTCGAGCACGAACTGGACTTCTCCGACTACTGCAAGCCGGATGGCGAGGGGGATTGATGACAACGAATATCTCGCGCGTTCAACGCGAAGTCGCGGCAGGCGAACTGCGTCGCCAGCTGGACGACGCGGTCGCCGACGCGTTGCAGGCACAGATATTCAGGGACTTCGCCCGGGATGACGGACGGCACCTGATGCTTGTGCAGGCAAAGCTTAAGGCCGTTGCCCGCCAGTGTTTCGATGCGCAGGTGTGCCTCGATCGGCCAGCCGTGCAACAGGCCGGTGCGGTGGCCCGCGCTGAACGCATCCGGGGGCACTGACATGTCGATCGTGCCGGCATTCTTCAACCGGACCGAGTCCATCCGGCCGCTCTTTGATGACGCTGATGTCTCGGAGATCGCGGTGAATGGTCCGGGTGTCGTATGGGCCGGCCGGAAGGGCATGCGTTTCATGGAGCGGGTGGATACGCCAGTATTGACCGAAAGCACGTTGCGGGACTTTGCCGAGCTGGTGGCGCATCACTCCGACCAGGAGACGGATGCGAAGCGCCCGCTTCTCGCGGCCTCGATCCCCTCGGAACTGACGGGGCCGGGGAATCGCGATTTCCGTATTCAGGTTGTCCAACCCCCAGCGGTGCCGCCCGGCACGATCGCGATTGCGATCCGCAAACCGTCAACGCTTGATCTGACGATGCAGTACTACGAGGAAAGCGGTGCCTTCAGGCGAGTCAATGAACCATTGCCCGATGCGGAAGACACGGGCAGGAAGCTGGCGATGCTATACCGCGACGGCAACTGGCCAGCCTTCCTGCGGCTCGCCGTCAAGGCGAAAAAGAACATCGTTGTGAGTGCACCGACTTTTGCGGGTAAGACGGAGTTCATCAACATGCTCCTGAAAGAGATCTCGCCGGATGAGCGGATCGTGACGATTGAAGACGCGCGCGAGCTGCGGCCGCCGCAGGCCAATACGGTGAACCTGCTGTATTCGCGGGGTAATCAGGGCACGGCGAATGTGACGCCAGTTGAACTGATGGAAGCGTCGTTGCGCCTGTCGCCTGATCGCGTGATTCCGGGCGAACTGCGTGGCGCTGAAGCATACGTCGCGCTCGAAATGCTCAATTCCGGGCACGGCGGCTGGATGACGACGCTGCACGCAACCAGCCCCGAACACATGTTCGAACGCCTAGCGCAGATGGTCATGCGCTTCGGCTCGACCTTGCAGCGTGCCGAGATTATCGACTATGCCCGCAGTCTCATCGATGTCGTGGTGCAGATGCATCGCTATGACGATGGGGTGCGGGGAATCGGCAAGGTGCTCTATGTCTCCCATTAAATCGCTCGTCGTGCTTCTGGCGCTGGGTGTGATGCTGCTGTCCGCTCAAGCGTCACAAGAGGATATGCAGGTCGCTTCCCCACCGGTGGCAGCGTCCTTTGATTCGCTGGCTCAGGAGTGTGCCCCTGATGTTCATCACGTGCTGTTGGGGCGCGTGGCGACGGTCGAGAGCAGCGGCAATCCGTTTGCGATCGGCGTCGTCGGTGGCCATCTTGCGCGACAGCCAAAGAACCTTCCGGAAGCGCTGGCCACCGTCAAGGCGCTCGAGGCCGGCGGCTGGAATTACAGCATGGGACTGGTGCAGGTCAACGTACACAATCTGGCCCGTTACGGACAGACCACAGAGAGCATTTTCGAGCCCTGCACGAACCTCAAGACCGGTGCCGCGATTCTTAAAGCGTGCTACGCCCGTGCGAAACCGCAATTTGCGCAGGCTGATGACGCGGTACGTGCGGCGCTCTCCTGCTATTACAGCGGCGATCTGACGCGGGGTGCCGCATACGCGCAAAAGGTGGCGGCTGCCGTCCCGGCGTCCGGTGTGCAGGGGGCGCAGCCGATCGAGGTTGTTCCGGACGTTCGTCCTGCAGGTGGACCCACACGACGCGCGGTGGCACGGCCGGAGCGCGCCGCAAAGTCTGCGGCCAAAGACGACTGGTTCACGACCTATGGGGACAACGACGAAGACGGTCAGGTCAATGGCCACGATAGCGATTCGCGCAAGGCAGTAAAGGCGTCTGGAGCCGTCGATGACCAGTAACCAATTTCGCATGCTTGCTGCCGCCCTGGTGCTGGACGTCTATGCCGTCACGGCGGGCGTGGCGGCGTCGCAATGGTGGCATCACCAGCCTGGGGCCGGAGCGCAGTTCGCGGCGCTCATGTTCCCTATGTCCTTTTATCTGGTAGCCCGGCTGGTGCGGGAGAGCGGCGGCTGGATCGTGCTGCCGCCCGTGCTTGCCTTGATGTGGCTGGGTGCGGAGGCTGCGTCACCGTTCTGTCTGTTGGGTCTGGCCGTGCGCAATACGTGGAGTGCCTGGCGATACATGAGGGGCAGACGCAGGGCGCTTACTTTGGAAGGGGGTGGGGTATGGCGATGAAAAACGGAATCAGGCTGATGCTGGTCATGTCGGTGCTCGCTGCTGGCGGTCACGCCGGTATGGCCCGTGCCGATGACGACTACGGATGCCGCATTGTGATCTGTCTGGGCAACCCCTCATCGAATGGCGGGCCGTGGGCGCCGTCTACCTGCGGGCCGGCGATGGATCATTTGATGGACGATCTCCGCCACGGGCGCGGCTGGCCGCAATGTAAAGACTCCGACATGACGGTCCGCCAGAACAACACGCCTTACGATCCGTGCCCTGCTGGAACGACAGCTGCGGTGGCCGGCGCCTGGGTGGCCGAAGGACAACGCAAGGCCGGAGCCCGTCCGTACAGCGGCATGAGTGGTTTCGCACTGGTCGGAACGCCGAGGCCTTCCGTGGCGGATCTCAATAGCGGTTACGCGTATTACGGGCCGCAGGCCTGTGTGGGCAGCCCGGTCGGTGCGTATCAGGTGTATGGCGATCCCTCTGGCGATGCGTTAGCTGTGAGCTCGCGAAACGGGCGGGACGGTGGCGGATACGACGGCGATCCAGTCACCGTCACTGTGTATGACCACGTCGTCTGGCAACAGCCGCAATCGCCGAAAGCGGTCGACGTGTACGAGGCGGGCCAGTTTCAGACACGAATTCATTACTAACAGGGTGGCGGGGATGACTTACGCGGCAGCGAATGGTTGGACACGGGTTGGTCCGTATGAACTGGTTCATCCGACCGGATGGCGAATTGCTAGCTGCATTATTCAGGGTAAGCCCAGACACATTCTCTGGCACGGTGGCGAGACCCAAGGAAATTTTTCTAGTGTTGACGTCGCCGTCGCGAAGCACGTCGAGTTATCGGGTCAGGGTCGGTGAGGGCGAGGATGAGCAGGCTCTATCGTCCTCTCAGATCTGCAGCCGTCACGTCGGTCCTGGCGGTTCTTGCCTTCCCCCTTCTGACCTACCCGAGCAGTGTTCAAGCGGCATGCGTAGCCCCTGACGGTCCCGCAATCGATACGGGCTTTTCGCCGGAAGGTTCTGCCGAGCGGCTGGTTCTCAAAGCCATCTGTACGGCCCGGCATTCAGTGCACTTGTCGGCGTACAGCTTTACGTCGCCGGCGATCGTGCAGGCGCTGATCGACGCGCATCGGCGCGGCGTTGACGTGGCGGTGGTTGCCGATCGGAAGAGCAACCTGGTCGAGGATCGCAGCGGCAAAGGCCGGATCGCGCTCGATCTTCTGTCGGGTGCGGGCGTCGGTGTCCGGACGATCGACGTGTATCCGATCCATCACGACAAATTCATGGTGATCGACGGTGAATCGGTCGAGACGGGCAGCTTCAATTACACGACGTCGGCGGCCAGGTACAACAGCGAAAACGCTGTGGTGATGTGGCATGTGCCGGTCGTCGCGCAGGCGTATCAGCAGCACTGGCAAAGCCGGTTTAACCAAGGGCGCCCCTGGTCCGGGCAGGCGTCGAACTGACGGAGGTTTTTATGTTTGAAGACACCGTATTGCGGTTTAGTGACAAGGAGCGTCAGCAACAGCTTGCGGAGCAGGAACAGGCGCTCGCGCAGCGTCGCGCGAGTCTCGAGGCCCGCCAGAAGAATCTCGCATACCGGCAGGACTGGCTTAAAAGGGAGCCTCACGCAGTCGCGCAGGCAGTCGAGCGCGAGGACCAGCAGCGCCGTGAAGACAAGCAGCTCGCGACCGATGCCAAGGCGCTCAAGACACGCTTCGGCCTGAAAGAGGGTGAACTGATCGACACGGCCGCGATGCGGGGTGCGCTTGAGCAGGCGTTAGCAGAAAAAGAAGTCGAGCAGGCACAGCGGGCCGAGCAGATTACCGATCGGGCGTCGCTTCTGTCGGGTCTGAACAAGCTGGCGTTGATCGACGCGAAGAAGACCGCCGAGATCCTGCACGCGAACAAGGATCTGAATGTGCAGCGTGAGTGGAGTCGGCAGGAAGTAGCCGACATGTTCGCGAAAGCGCAGGCGCGGGTCGACGACAAGGGCGCCACGCACACCTACCCCAAGACGCTCGATGGCTGGGCGAAATCGCTGGAAGCCCGCAATCGTGAGCTGGAGCTTGCCGAGATCAAGCTCGATGCACAGGAGCAGGCATTACGGGCGCAGGTGCGCCGTGCGATCGAGGGGCCGGAGAAGACCGCGGCGCAGCCCGTTGCGGAGCAGGCCGCGCAGAAGACCGCAGACCGCACGGTCGAAGTAGCGGCGGGCAAGGCTGTGGCAGCGGGCGCGAAAGAGAGCGTCAGTATTGATACGTCGCTGGAGACCTTGAAAGATCCGGCTAAATTTGCGGCGACTGTCGATACGGTCGCGAAGACCTCGGGGGTCAGTGCGGAACAGGCCAAAGCCACACTTGAAATGCTGCGCGAAATGAGGGAAGCCAACGCGGGCAGGGCGCCTGCAGCAGGGACACCTGACAAGGCCGCGATCGAAGCTGCGCGCAATGCGTTCTTCTCGCGCGGCAGCGGGAAGAGCATGGGGCCGGTCGAGAAGGTAGCAGAGAAGGCCGCGGAGAAACCGGCCACGCAAAAGTCCAATGTTATCGAAATGGAAAACGGCAAGCGAACGCCGTCAGCTGCGGCAGTTGAGAACAGCGGCCAGACACCGGAGGCAAAGAAATCCGTCGACGGGGTTGCGCGTTTCAAGAAACTTGGTCGTAACAAAACGAAGGATGCTGCCGACCGGGGCGCTCCAGATGCCGGCAAGTCGGCTGATGCGGGCAAGACACAGCAGGTGGAAGGTGCCAGCGTCGTGCGAGCAGAGGCCGGACCACGAAAGAAATTTGCGGAGCTGAATGCGCATGAAAAGCTTGAGCGTCGAGCCGAGTTCTTCGGGAACCTGCGCGAGTCGGCCGGCTTTACGCGCGATGGCAAGCAGGCAGTCTCGGAGCGGGCCAGGGAGGCCGTCAGGCCGGGAAAGCAACGTGAAGGGCACGGGATCGGCTAAACATGCAAAAGCACGAAATCGTGATGATGCAGTGGGCGGGCGCGGCGCTCGCGCTCGTTCTTGGCCTTTGCGTGTCCTTCACTTTGGCAGGGTATCCGCCGCTGCCGTTTCCTGCGGGGATCATTCACGGCTTCATGGCGGCCGTGCATGATCCCTTGCTTTTCTGGGGCGCGGTGCCGGGTGCGGCGCTTGCCGTGGGTGCGGCATGGGCATGCCACGAATACCTGTTCAATGGCTTCGAAGGCTACCGGTATGCCAGGTTTATCCGTGGCACGAAGATGGAAAACCGGCACCAGCTGAGCCGCCGCATCGCGCGCCATAACAATCAGTACCGCAAACAGGCCGTGAAGCACGGCGATGCGCCGCGCGCGCCAGTCGCCGTTTGTGGCGTCGAGATGCCGACGGACCTCGAAACGCAGAACCTGATAGTCGTGGGCGCGCCAGGCTCCGGCAAGAGTCAGGCGATAAATGGATTGATCGCATCGGCACTGCGCCGCGATGACCGCATGGTGGTGGTCGATCCTAATGGGTCGCTCATGGCGCGCTTCTATTTGCCAGGCGACATCGTGATCAACCCGTACGACGCCCGGTGCGTCGGCTGGTCGCTGTTCAACGAGGTCGATCACGGATTCGACTTCGAACGCCTCGCACATTCGGCGATTCCACCGCAGAACGGCGATCAGGCCGAAGAGTGGGCAGGCTATGCACGCGCGCTACTCGCGGACACGATGAACAAGCTCGCCGGCGACGACATGCGTGACATGGTGACGCTTACTGATTTGCTGGTGCGCGAGCAGCGCCCAGTGTTGCAAAAGTACCTTGAAGATACGGATTCGGTGGGCTTCTTCGCGAAGGATGCGGATAGGGCGACGGCCAGCATCATCTTTACTCTGAACAAGTACATCCGGCCGCTGCGTCGCATTCCTGATGGCGATTTCTCGATCCGGCGCTGGATGGGCGACGAGAACGGAGGGAACATCTGGATTACGTGGCGGGAAGATCAGCGTACGGCTCTGGGCCCGACGATCCCCGTCTGGCTCGACCTGATCTACGCGATGATTCTGAGTGAGGCGCCGACGTTCGACCGGCGGCTGTGGGTGTTCAAGAACGAACTGGCATCCCTTGGGCGCCTCTACAGTTTCGAGGCTGCGGTATCGAAGGGGCGCAAGCATGGCTTGTGTGTCGTGGGGGATCTGCAGGATCTGATTCAGTTGCATCAGCAATTGGGAGATCTACCTGCGAAAGCAACACTCTCGTGTTTTCGCAGTCTGCTTGCGTTGGGAGGGGCCAACGCACTGACAACCAAAAATGTGGCGGAGATGATCGGCTGGCACGAAGTGGAGCGCCACCCGATCGGCGTGCAGGGCCAGTGGCGTATCAACACACGTGAGCGCAAGCGCGATCCGGAGCTCGTCGTCACGTCGTCGCAACTCTCGAATCTGCCCGACCTGAACGGTTATCTGAAATACGGCAAGGACTGGCCGCTCGCGAAAATCAGGTTCGGTGCGCGCGACTATCCGGTGCGCGTGCCTGCCTACATCGAGGCGCCGCTGCGCGAAGCTCAGCTGTCGGCCGCGGTCTCCGCACCGGTCAATCCAGCGCCTGCGCCGGAGGATGGCGGCACTGCAGCAATCATTAGCGGCGCCACTAAATTATGACCGGGCGCACGACCAACCTCATGTCGGCATCTGCCCAGCCAACCGTGATTTTTCACGGCGCGCCGTCGCACGTTATCAACATGCCGGACCTGTTTGGCACCAGCGTCGCGATCGGTGGGCTGGCCGTCGTCTTTTCATGGGTGGTGCCGAGGTGGCCGGTATCTCCCGCCGTAGTTATCGCCTTTTTTCTGCTTTGCCTGGCGCGGCTCGCGCTTGTATTCGTCGAAACGGCGCCCACGGAAATCGTGAACGACATGGAGCGGATTACCTGCCGACAGGGAATTCTGACCAGGAAGGTTTCGAGCCTCGAGCTGTTCCGCATTCAGGATGTGATCTCGCTTCATCCGTGGTGGCAGCGCGTGTTTAACGTGGGGACGGTCGTCATCCTGACGAGCGATTCGAGCAACCCTCGGTGCTGTCTGCCGGGCATGGTCAACGCGGAACAGATGCGTAACGCGCTCAATCGCGCTGCGCGACTACAAAGGTATTCGGGAAGTGAATATGGGGCGGGTCTGACACGTGGAGAGCATCATGCATGAGTATCGATTTGACGATGTAATCGTCGCGGCTAATGCCGATGACCTGCAGACGTACCTGGCCGACGCGCACGGCGAGAAGATTCGGCCTCTGTGCATGTGTACGCCGGTAGGTGTCCCGATGTATGTCGCAAAAGTCGGCGAACACCATGTGATCAAGCGTATGCCGAACACGGGAGGCGCACATGCGCCGGACTGTGTGTCATACGAACCGCCAGCGGAACTGTCCGGGCTGGGCGAGGTGAAAGGTGAGGCTATTCAGGAGAACATCGAGGATGGCATCACCACACTCAAGCTCGATTTCAGCCTCTCGAAAGCCGGGGGTAGGGCAGCTCCAGCTCCATCAGGCGCCGCGGCCGATACGGTACGTACAGACGGTGCAAAACTGACGCTGCGCGGCACCTTGCACTACCTGTGGGAAGAAGCTGGCCTGAATCGCTGGTATCCGGCGATGGAGGGCAAGCGCAGCTGGTACGTCGTGCGCAAATTTCTTCTGCAGGCCGCAGCCGGCAAGGTGTCAAAGGGGGAGCCGCTGGGGCGGTTACTGTATGTGCCCGAGTCGTTCTCGTTGGAACACGCGGCAAGCGTTACGCAGCGTCGCATCGCGCACATGGCCGAGTTGGCAACCAGCAAGAAAGCCCACAAGCTGATGATCGCGATCGGAGAAGTGAAGGAGATTGCGGAGTCGCGCTATGGCTTCAAGATCGTCGTCAAACACCTTCCAGACTTTCCATTCATGCTGAGCGAGGATCTGCATCGGCGGCTCCAGAAGCGGTTTGCGAATGAACTGGCACTGTGGGACAGCATTGAGGATTCGCACCTCGTGTTCATTGCAACGTTCGGCCTGAACCCGACCGGGATCGCCTCGATCGAGACGCTGGCCGTCATGGTCGTGTCTTCCAGATGGATTCCATTCGAGCATGCTTACGACAAGCTGATGCTCGATGCGCTCACGGCGCACAAGCGCCGCTTCGTAAAGGGCCTTCGATACAACCTGGCCGCGAACAAGCCGCTCGCGTGCGCGGTGCTTGCCGACGTGTTGCCGAAGCCGGTTGCGCTGTATGTGCAGCCGCCGGGTGTTGAACAGGAAGACGAGGATGCGCTGTCGAGCTTGATCGAGGAAAGCGACATGCCGTCGTGGATCTGGCGTGCGGGTGAGGAGATGCCAGAGTTGCCAGCACCGACGTTGGCCCGTGCGGCAAAACCATCGACGCGCGCCGGCAATACGTTGGACGAAGTCAATGCAGCTGCGGCGGTTGCTTCCGCATCATCAGCGGCGCAGGAGTCTGCATGGTGAGGTGAGGGCTACTGAGCCGGCTTACCGTTTTTGTCGCAAACAAAAGTCATGAGCCGCTTCGGTCGGAAGATTTCTATTTCTGTTCAGCAGGACTGCGTAGCACACGACAAAACCGAACCTGCAAAAGAAAAACCCCCGCCTGGCAGCGAGGGTAGTTCTTGATGACAGCCAGCACAGAAGTGCCAGAGACATCGAATTCAGCGAATTGAAATCGATTTTAGCAACTCTTCGCTCTGTGTCAAGCGTCGTCCGTGGGCGTCCGATCGCAAAAAATGGGTGACCGCATGAATCGACGACTTGTCAACCGGGCCAGACAGCCCGTACCCGCTCCATCCGCAATATCTCCGCGGCCCTGGCAGACAGGGCCATGCAGGCGAAAGCCGTTTCTTCCTTCGTGTTCGTGATGCCACGTTAATCCCGCACTTGCTCCGGTATGTCCGGTCGGTTGCACGCACGTCGCGTCGCGGCACTCCCGCCTGGGTTGCCGAACCCGCCCCGAACCGGGGTGGGCGGACACCCGCGCGTGCTGACCGAACTGATGCACCGCCTCGGGCGCTATCTCGATGCGCCCGACGAGTGGTTGCCGAGCCTGAACCGCGCGAACGGTTCGACACGCCAGCAACGCACTGAACGCAGCGTCGCGTGCGTGCAGTTGCTGCGCGCGAGCCTCAAATACCTCGATCTGTTGACCATGCGCGTGGGTGTTCCGTCGACGGACAACGGCATGCAGAATCTGACGCTGCCGTTTCTCGCCGGGCAGGCTGGACTTGATCAGCGGCGCGCGGAGCGTGCAATGCGCGACCTTCAGAAGGCAGGGCTGACGTCGGTGCGTCCTCGCTGCCAGCGCAGCGAGGACGGTGACTACAGAGGACTAGCTGCGATCAGGTTCGTGCCGCCGGCGCTCTTCGGTGCCTTTGGGCTCGCGAAATGGCTGCGGCACGAGCGTAGCAAAGCGGCGTTGCGTCAGCAGAGGCGGGCGGCCGCCGACTCGAAGCAACACTGGCGCGATACACGCGACGCGCGCGAGCACGCCCGTGGCCAACTCTGGTTGACCGGCATAAAAAACGGTGTAACAGACCGTGCCTGTCGCTCACGGCCCCGATCGTCCGGTGGCATGGGCGTCGACGCCGAATTCGAGTTCGAGCGCCAGGTCCAGATCCGCGCCGGCCAGCTCAAGGAGGTTGATCCTTCGCTGGACCACGAGGCCTGTTTCCGGCTCGCTCGTCAGCAGCTCGCGCCTCCACCCAGCTAGTCTCTACCATGTTCCAAACTCACCAGAGCCATCGCGTATCGCGAGGCAGTGGCTCGCCCAACTACTGCGATTCGTGGCGGCCCCGCGCCATCCAGGCCGTGACCGGCGGATTCGTGCATGCTCAGCGTCGACTGCAAGGCAAATTTCAGCTCGGTCCGCGGCGTTATCCACAGAGGCTGCAATGGACAATCGAATAAGTGTCGGGAAGCTCAAGATCTAACTGTCGGTTCTTTATCACAGTCTCTTTTCACTACCCATGGCATGATGGCTGATGAGGCAGCGCTCGGCCAGACCACGCCGGCTGTTCGATGTCGGATCGGGTTCGGCCATCAGCTGCCCTTGGCGACTGTCGACTCCCCGGCAACTGACTGACAACCCTGTCGGCAATCGGTCGGTTGACGAATGTGCTCCGTTCCATATAATGAGCGTTCACTCACTCATTGTTCTTCATGGCCCGCCCTCTCAGTGCAGACAAGCGCCAAGCGATCCTCGAGGCGGCCACCCGGCTGATCGCAGCGGAGGGACTGTCCGCCTCCACAGCTCGCATCGCGAGGGCAGCCGGCGTCGCCGAGGGGACCATCTTCATCTACTTTGAGAACAAGGATGAACTGGCCAACCAGCTGTATCTGGACCTCAAAGGCCAGCTGCGACTGGCTTATTCGGACCTGCCGGGCTCGAAGGATCTGCGCGAAAGTCTTTGGCAGTTTTGGTCCGCCTACGTGAGCTGGGGGCTGGCGCATCCAGCGCAGCGCCAGGCGATGACGAAGCTCCAAGTCTCCGACCGAATCAGCCCCGCAACGCGGGAGTCGGTCGCGGAAAGCTTCCAGGTCGTCAGCGGCCTGTTGATGAAGGCCAGGTCGCAGGGGGCGCTGCGCAAGCAGCCGTCGGCATTCGTCGGCGCGCTGATGGTTGCGATGGCCGAGGCCACTATCGATTCGATCGCCGCGGAGCCCAAGCTCGCCAAGACCGCTTGCGCCGACGGCTTCTCGGCATTCTGGCGCGCCATCGCGACGGGCTGATTTCTAACGAGCGCCCCGCCGTCCTTCGGCCCAACTCAAGAAGGAACGAAGATGAATGAACCAACCCGACGCGATTTTCTCGCGGTCGTGGCCCTAGGCGGCGCCGGACTTGTCGCGGGCTGCGCGTCGCTGGCCGGACGGAATCCACACAACTTGGAAGGAAGCATGATGATGCGTAAAGTGAGTTTCAAGCGAGATGGCTTGACGCTGGCGGGAAACCTGTTCGAGCCCGAGAACTTCAACAACGAGAGCGGCCGTTACCCGGCGGTCGTCGTGACGGGCTCTCTCAGTTCGGTTAAAGAGCAGATGGCGGGCGCTTACGGGCGCAAGCTCGCGGAGAACGGGTTCGTGGCGCTTGTGATCGATTACAGTCACTATGGCGAAAGCGAAGGGCAGCCTCGGCAATTGGAGTCTCCCGCCGCCAAATTGAGCGATCTGAAAGCCGCCGTCTCGTATCTAACTGCCTTGCCTTATACGAAGGCTGTCGGGATGGTCGGAGTGTGCACATCAGGCGGAAACGGCGCCTACCTCGTCGCTGACGATGCGCGCGTCAAGGCGTTTGCGACCGTCGCTGCATTCCTGCCAGACCCCGAGTTAAACGAACGTCTTGTCGGCACGGCGGAAATTGACCGGCGTCGCGCGGCGGGAGCGGAGGCGAAGCTGAGATTCGAGCAGAGCGGAGAGCAGGTGATGGTGCCGACCTACAGCGTGGATGATCCGAGCGCCCTGAATTACAACCCGAAGGGAAACTACGACTACTACTTCAACAAGGCGCGCGGCGGCGTTCCAGAGTGGAAGAACGAGTTCGCCGTGATGTCGCACGGGCCCTGGTTGGATTTCGATCCGGTGAGCAAGGCGCCGGCCATCAACGTTCCGACGATCATGGTTCACTCCGACGGATGCGCCTTCCCTGAGCAGGCCAAGAAGTTCTACTCGCTTCTGGGGGCAGTGAAGGAATTGGCGTGGGGGGACGGCACCCATTTCGATTATTACGATCAACCGGCGCAGATCGACTATGCGGTAAAGAACGTCGCCGCCTTCCTCCACAAACATCTGTCGTAGGGATGTTCTATGACACGGGTGAGGCTACCGACGAGATCAAGCCTCCGAGCGACTGATCGCCGGCGTCAAAGTGCGACGGCTGGATGCTCACGCTCAATCGACCAAACGGTCGTCTGCCTATGTGTTCCTCCTGCGGAGCCCCCTTCGGGTGGCTCCGCACGGGTCCGACTGACCGCTTTGAGGCGACGAGTTCAGGATCACGGATGTCGCTGAAGGGTCGGTCAGCGACGTTCGAAACGCACCCCTGAACGCTCGGCGTACGAAAAGGCCCGAATCTTGGCAGCACCCTGTTTGGGGTATTTTTACGCTGAAAAACGCAATACAAAAGCCCGCGCCTGATTAAGTGCGAGCTGTAAAACAGCGCCATTCCGAGACAGGGGGCGTTCGCCTAAGCATAAGGCTGAGTGAAAATCAGTTGGTTTATTTAACGTTGACTAATCCCCTGGATAACCGGATCAATCACCGATTTCCGGCCCACCGCGTCCGCGCGATGCTGTGCGCTCACGCGGCGGCTTATCCCGTTCGACCGCCTGGCCAGCCGCTTCGCGCAGTTGAGCCTTGAACTCGTTGCGCCGTTCCTGACGTTCTTCTGGCGTCAGGTCGGCGAAACGCCGAGATGCGGTGGCTGGCGTCGGCGGTTGCGGGTGTCCGGCAGCTGCCGCGTCGATGCCAGCGCGTTGCGCCCGGGCCTGCGCTACTTCGTGGACAAGCGCTGCCGCTCGCGCGGCGCCGCTGAGTTCAACGAGCGCGCGCCAGGCGCGGTCATCCCGCTCGACTACGTGGCGGATCTCGCGGCGCATTCCCGGATCGAGTCGGTTCAGTCCAACACTCGCCCGCTTCAGCGCCGCACGATCCTTCGCCGGCACCGGCTTGCCTGCCCGGTTTGCGGCCGCCGCAGCGGAGAGGGCATCGGCATACTGCTCGACTGTACGATCGAGGGTCTTTTCGGCCCGTTGCGGCCGCGGCGCATTGGAGAATTCCGCGCGTCGCTGGTTCAGCGTGTGCCGGTAGCCCAGTTCGGGACGGCGATCACGTTCCGCCTGCAGCTCATGCTGCGCACTGAACGATTTTTCGTCGGCGCGCGACAGGCTGCGCATCAGCGCTGCGCCGTCCGCAAACTCGTCTCGGCCGGCCGCCACAATCAGATTTTCCTTGTGTCGGGTCATCGCGACGTAGGCCAGTTCCGCGTGCATGCTCTTCGTGGCCAGCACGTAGGCGCGATCGATCGTCACTCCCTGGCTCTTGTGGACTGTGAGCGCGTAGCCGTGATCGAAATGGCCGTACTGCGCCGTGTCGACCGCGAGTCGCCGGCCGTCATCGAGGCGCACATGCAGCACGATGCCTGCCGCGTGCCTATCCGGCAGCACCTCGATCTGCTCGACCGTGCCCAGCGTCCCGTTCTTGACCTGCATTACGTATTCGTTCTGCAGGAACATGATCCGCTCGCCGGCGGCGATCGCGATGTGCCGCTCCTCGGTTCGCACGGTCTGTTCGGCGCCCAGCTCGCCAGTGGCCCGCCGCAATTCGCGCACGCGCGCATTCAGCGCGCAGCGCTCTTCGTTGGTATGCGTCAGCATCAGCTGGGTTTTGCCGGGGCTTGCCCAGCGATCATCCTGCCATTGCTCGATCAGCTGCTCTCGCGCGTCGGCGACGGTGGCATACAGCTGCACGCCACCGTGTTCCGCATACGCAGATACGGCCGTTTGCACATCGTGCCGGGCCAGCGCCGACGTTGCTTCGCGCTGCCAGGCCTCGTCCTGCCGCTTGATCTCGGTCAGGCTTTCGAGCCGGTTTGCGGCGGCCGCTTCGCGCGACACGGCGCGAAAAGCATCGCCCGCGTCGACCGCATGCAGCTGCCACGCATCGCCCACCAGCCGCACGCGCGCACCGGCCGCCTGCGCGTGGCCAAGCAGTTTTTCCATCTGCCGCGAGCCAACCATCCCGGCTTCGTCGATCACCAGAACCGTTTTCGCATCCAGCGTCACCGTGCCGTGTTCTATGCCAGAAAGCAGACTGTGCAGCGTCCGGCTTGCGATGCCGGCGTCGCGCTGCATGTCGTCGGCCGTCTTGCCCTGCAGGGCCGCGCCGATCACGCGCAGTCCGTCCGTCTCGAGGGCTTCGCGTGCCGCGGCGAGCACATAGCTTTTGCCGGTACCCGCCGCACCATTCACCACCACGAGCTGGCCGCTGCCGGCGAGCGCCACAAAAGCCGCGTCCTGTCCCGCATTGAACTTCCGGGTCGCCCGTAGCATTTTGCGAATCGCGGCGTCGCCCGTTGCCGCGTCGCCGGCGCGACTCATGGAACGCGCACGCTCGACCAGCCGGACCTCGATTGCACGCAGATCTGCCGACGTGAACCACTCGCCCTGGCGGCCGGAATCCTTGAGCGCCAGCAGTTCCTTCGAATTCATCAGGCGTGCGTAAACCTGCCGGAACTGTTCGGCACCATCGGTATTGCGAAACACGAACTGCTCGACGTCGCGTCGCGAGAAGATGGACTGATTGATCGTCAGCGCGGCGACGCCGATCGCGGGATTGATGAGCAGCCGCTGGCCATTGCGGTAAGCGCGCTGGCGATTCTCTTTCAGCACACTGGCCATCACGCCACGCTCGCCCGCGTAGCGCGCGACGCCCACTTTAACGGACGGCTCCAGCTCGATACCCAGCGTCCGGTAACTGCGATGGTCGATGCGGGCCTCGATGCCCGCCCGTGCCATGAAGTGATTGGCCGTGACGGCCCATTCTTCCCGCACGTCGCGAACAAACTGTCGGCTGGTGAGGTAGCGGTCCTTTCCGGCACCGCCTTTTTCGGGTTCCTGCGCATTCCAGCGCCTGAAGTATTGCGCCGGATCACGCGAAATGCCGTCGTTCACGCGTTCGGTGAACATGATGTGCGCATGCGGCTGTTCCAGTCCATCGCTTGCCGCCGGATTGTGGATCGCCCAGGTGTACGCGTGCCGCTCGCCGAGGGTGTTTTCCACGAACTCACGCACGAGTGCGACGCGCTGTTCATCGTCCAGTTCGCGCGGAATCGAAACCTCGATCTCCGTGTACGGGCGACCGTTTGCTCGCTCGTACGTGTCCGCTGCCTGCCAGAAAATGCTGGCATCGTGCGCGGCCCACGCCGGCATGTTGCCGCTCTCGGTCATCTTAAGGTCGCCGCGTTCCTCGAACTTCCCACCGCGGGAAATGTAGGCATAGTGATCCTCCCGCGCAATGTACTTTGCGTGCTCCCCTGCGGCGGCCTTCCTGCCTGCTTTTACGCTCAGGTGGTACGTTGGCATTGGCGGTCTGGCTTTCGTCTTATCATAAGCTGTTTCTATGCTAGCATAGAAACGCGGAAGCGCGCTTTGACTCGCTTTGCTCGCCAGATACTGCCGGGTGGCGCCTCCTTGCTGGCTCGCTTTTGCGGTTTTCATAATCTGAAATGGCTTGGCAGAAAGGGGTCGATGGTCGGTCTGCGCTGTCGCCCGATGCAACGTGAATTTGATCCAGGAGAGAAATGATGGCAAAGGCCGAATGGCTCACGGAACACGTCCAGTACATCAAGAGTTTGAAGTCGCCCACCGCCACCCAATCGTTGCTGGTCGAACTGGCCGCAATTCCGAATCCGACCGCGCAGGAGTCCCGCCAGTTAGACAAGCTGGTCAGGCTTGAAAAGATTAACCAGAAGGCCGACGCGATGAAGGCCGAAGCGGCCCGCATGCTGAGCGCACGGCGCGAGGATCAACGCAAGGCCCGCACGCGCGAACTGATTGAACTAGGTGGCATTGTCTCGATGACTAATTTTCCGGTGGATCGCGGCACGCTGACCGGCGCGCTGCTATGGGCACTCGATCAGTTCAGGACGGACGACGATTTGCAGCACACGCTCAAGAAACGCGGTGACGCTTTCATCGCTGAGCGCGAAAATGAGAAAAAAGTGGAGTTGCAGGCCAGCGCGGAGGTAGCTGCTGAAGCGGCTGCGGCGGAGAAAGTCCCCGCGTAACGCACTGTGCCCAGCCGGATCGTCCCTGCGCTGCGCTCCGGGTCGGCCCTCTCCCCGCACCTGCCGGCGCGGGTCCCCGTGCGCCTCGATCCGGGCGCGCAGGCGCGCGCGATATCACAGCGGTCTGCGTGGCTTCGGGCTCGCAGAAATAGAAAAAGCGCGTCGTGGGGAACGACGCGCCGGAGGCATAAAAGGGGATTCTGGAAAATGAGCCGGGTATCGATCAGCGCCCCGGAACAGCTTCATCCGGGGCGCTGTACTGGGCTCGCTTAGGCTTCTTCCTCCTCCTCGTCTTCGTCGTCCCAGACGACCGGGGTTTCCCGGCTCACCAGCACCTCGGGCAACCAGTGTGCATCGGCCAGCAACCGTTCTGCCGTGTCTGCCGCTGCGTCTTTCTTCAATTTCTCCAGCGGTGCCGCCGCTTCGGGGGAGAGCGCCTGCGCTACTACGTCAACGATACGTGATTTCGAAACGTGGTTCAGATAGCTCGTTCGCGTCGGCGTCCAGTACTGCGTCATATCGACGTTGAGCAGATTCATCAGCACGTTCACCGGGTGTGTGCCATCCGATTCGCTTACCCCGTTGACGGTCGCGGCCACGCAGAAGGCAAACAGGTTGCTCAGCACGTCTTCGCTCTGCGTCATGAGCCAGGGCAGCACATCACTGAAACGCTCCGGCAGCAGCGCGGTCCACTTTTCGCGCTCGGCCGAAATCTCTTTCCATGCCGCGCTGGCTTCCATGTCGTCCGCTGTCTGCAACAGGCGGTTGTGTGCGCACGTGGCCCGCACGTCGGCGGCATGCTGGTCGTAGACGCAGACATAGCGGTCATCGAACACAACCGGGATCAGGCGGTGCATCAATACCGCCAGTGCGGCCACCGGGTTCCGTGCAAGTTCGATCTGGACGGCGGCGGTGCGGTGCGCCGTCAATCGCTTGTTGAGGTCTTTGCCGTGCAGCGGCTTTTCTGCTGGCGCTGGCAGTTCGTCAGCACCCGTCACACCTTCGCGATTCACGCTGGCCCGGTCCTCAAGTTTGACCAGTCCGCGCTCGATCACGGCCTTGCCGTCATGGTCGAGGGTCACGAACGCGCCTGCCCGCGCCTTCTGGTCGTCGCTCCAGATTTCGAGACGTTCCGCGAAGTCATCCAGCGCCTGGGAAGCTGCGTTGGCTGCGACTTCCAGTGCGTCGCGGCGGGCGTCATCCTCGGATTCGTCCTCGGCGTCGTAGTACGCGTTCAGTTCCGCTGCAGCCTGTTCGCTCGCTTTCGCCAGCGCGCGAAGCTCGGTCTTTTCCTTCTTCGTGTACTCGCGCGACACAGACGGCAACCGGCCAAAGCGGGCCATTTCGGAAAAGTCCCGGCGCACACGTGTTTCGACCCAACTCCAGCCCTCGTTGCTCAAGGTCTGCGCGACAGAAACCAGCTTTTCCGCGACCAGACGATGCAGCAGTTCGGCATCGGTCACATACCCGGCGTTGTGCTCGTCGCTGAACAGGTCGCGGCGCACGTTGCCTCCTGCTGCCTCGTACGCGTCGAGCGTGACGAACGCAACCAGGTTGCTGTCGGCCACGTCGATTTCGTTGTTTGTGATCGCGGCGCGCAGCTGCGCCGGGTTGCGTTGCCACGCCTGGGCGGCATCAAACCACAGGCGTTCCTGCAGTTCGTGATCGTCCGTCAATGCAAGCGTGCGGATCTGTTCCAGCGTCATGCCGTCGTCGCGAAAGACGTCGATCAGGCGGGGCGACACGTTCGCAAGTTTCAGGTGCCTTTGCACCTGGATTTCAGACAGCGAGAAAAGAGCCGCAATGTAGTCCACCGTACGGCCTTCATTGACCAGCAGGCGGAATGCTTCACAGGCGTCCGCCGGATGCATCGGCTCGCGCTGCTGGTTCTCGATCAGCGACACGGCGACGGCATCGGCTTCGCTCACAACCTTGACCGGTACGAGGTAGCTGTCATCGACCCGGCCAGTCGTGCGCAGCAGTTCCAGTGCGAGCAGGCGGCGCTGGCCCGCGCATACGCCCAGCTTGCGCTGCTTGCCGCGCGCCTTCACCTCGTGGGCGACGAGGTTTTGCATGACGCCTGCCGCAGCGATGTTCCCGGCCAGTGTCTCGATGCCGGTAGGGGCTTTGCGGCGCACGTTGTGCGGTGACTTGCACAACAGTGCGAGCGGCACCTATTCGATCTGGGTGTCGTTGCCGAAACTGCTTTCGGGAACGGTTTCGGTTGTACGGTTTTCAACGATTTGATCCACGGTTATCTCCGGTTATGGCCATCGCACCACGCGAGGCACATAACCATTATAAGGACATAATGACCTAAACAAAGAATATGTTGATGGATATCATTTGAATTTTTTAATTGAACAACAAAAGCGATTTAAAATGAAAATAAGAATATGCTATCGTTAGGACAAAATGTCACTATAATTAAATTGTGCCTCGCGTGGTGCGATGGCCATAACCGGAGATAACCGTGATTGATAATGAAACCAGAATCTCGTCAAACGTTGTTGTTGATGAGTTGCGTCTGAAGTTCCTTCCTCACTACCTGGGCGCGCGATACCTCCAGGGCGAGGCATTGGTGTACGACTGGGCCGCGCGCCTATCGAGTGCCTACAACGGCGGTTCGTGGGACTTCTTCCAGTTGTCGAATGGCGGCTTTTATATGGCCCCCTCGAACTGCGGACGGGTGCACGTGCGGTGGCATATGAACGGCTACAGCGACATGATGGGCGCGGACGCGTTCGGGATCGTCGTCACGCTATTCGCCCTGTGCCACCTGGCGGAAAAGTGCGGCGATGACAGAATCATTGACCACTACCACTCCCTGCGTGCCTTTGCGACGCAGCACGCAGAGGCCGCGAACATTCTCCGCGCTATCGACTAATCAGCCAGCCCCGGCCTGCGGGCTGGGGTTTTCGCCCTACCTGAAAATCAGTGAGGAAGAAATGGACCTGACCCAAATTCGGCCAACCTGGCTGACCGCACTTCTGCCTTTGCTGGCCGTCTACCAGTACGGGGACCGTGACATCGTGCGTGCTGAACTGTTCCGTATGGCGCTGTCGGCGGATGCAGCGGCGAAGACAGCCGACGCGCTGCACCGCATCGCCAACATGCTCGACCGGGACGGTCATGCGATCGACATGCACCGCGAAGAGCTTCGCGCGATCGCGCGCGCCGCGCTTTCGGAGTTTGACCGCGTACCACCCCGCGCGCCTCTGGTAGCGGTTCACGAAGCGGTCCGCCACACTCGGGAGCGTGCCGCATGACGACAGAACTGAGGCGAGGTTGCGAACTGAAGCGCGGCGACGTGCTGTGCACATGGTTCGGCAATCAGACGATTCTTGAAATGCAGCCATACAGCGGCCCGTTTGACTTCATCTGCGGTGTGGCGAAGTTGCCGGATGCCGAAATGTCGATCGACCGGGGCGGACTCTACGAAGTGTTGTTCGCCCAATAAGCTGAACCGCCCACGTGTGTATGGACACACTTGCGCGCGGGCTTCGGAGACTGACATGCCAACCTTTACAATTGCCGGGATTGAACAGGCGATCAACGTATGGCGCAACCGCCAGGCGTCAGGAGAAGGCGCGGCGCTGTGCCCGAAAGCGCGTCACCTTGCCGAGATGGCGAGATGATCTATACACATGCAACGGCCGTCGACGTGTCTACCCTGACCACCGAGCAGGCGGAAGCTGTGACCACCGCCCTTTATCAACAGGAATTGCCGCTATGACCGACAAATCGAAAATTTCCCCCTATGTGCTCGAACAGTTCCGCCGCGAGCAGGAGAAAAGCGACGCCCACTTTACTACCGCGCCTGCGCGGCTTTTTTGAGGCATGGATCCAGGCTGTCATGCTGGCCGGTCCAGTCTATTTCGGCGATGGCACCAGAGAGGCCGTTGAGAACGCAAAAGACAAGTCGGCTCTCGCGCCCAATGGGGCGGTCATTCTCGGTGCCTTCGGTGTTCTCAGCAGCGGCGAGCGCACCTTCCTTGGCGCGCTGTATTTGCGCTACAACTCGGACGATAGCGTTCTTCTGTGGGAGAAAGCAGGCATCAGGGGCTTTACCGACCTGTCAGGGCTTGACATTGTTCGTCGCAAGCTTGATAGCGGAGCTTCTGCTGAACTACGTTGGTTGGTAGGCGGGTCCGAGGCTGACAGGCTCCGGTTCGTCAGCCCGATCGCAGACATCTGTGCCGGGCGCCTCCTTCCTGCTAAACCAGGACTCGTAATGACCGGAAGCGTATCGCGCGCGCCTGCGCGCCCGGATCGAGGCGCACGGGGACCCGCGCCGGCAGCGTGGGGAGAGCGCCGGACCGGAGTGCAGGGGAGGGACGATCCGGTGAGGCGTTGTGCACCTGTGGCCGGGGTCGTCAAGCAGCCGCAGGCTGCGTGTTTCCATCCGCGGCGAGGCCGTAGGGCTGGATCGAGGTCCGGCGCAGCAATGAATCGTTCAGGATCAGGAGGGCACCATGTTTCGAGTTCAGGTCTGGGATGACGACGCGAACTGCCACGTTGATGTGGTGCTCAGTTTTGACCAGTGGGGCGCGGTCGGATTCAGACACGCGCAGTTGGGCGATACGCTGGCGGAATACGACGATCCGGGGGAGGCATGGCGAGATGCAGTTGACCTGCAGGAACGATTCGGCGACGCGATCGTTACGCATGCTCGACATGCCGACCGGGGAGCGACACTTTGATGGGCGCAATCTGCCGGAGGTTGGCATAGAGACCGGTGAATCTTCGGCAGCCCCCGAAATCTGGACGGACGACTGGATCATCCAGCTTGCCGTGCGTATACGGGTGACGAGTGCCGGCGGCGACGTGTACGAACCTGCCCGGGTATCGCACCCGATGACTCGCGATCAGGCAGTCAAGACGCTCAAGGAGTGCGAAGCGCGGTGGCCAGAGTATGAGTTCCACGCGCACATATTACGGCTGGAGGAAAAGGTCGCTGCGGACGCGATCGACCGGGCGCGAAGTTCCGTCCGAACCAGGAAGTCCGACTAAGAGAAAAGGTGGTAGAAAAATGACGGTTGATATTCATACACCCATTCGGGCCGAGTGTCTGCTTCCGGCGGATGAGGGATGGGAGCGGCCTCGAGGCGCTGAAGTTCAGGAGGTGGTCCGCCGCATCGGCCTGTCGGGTCGGGCTCTTGCCCGAGTGCTCGGGCTGAGTGAGCATGGCGGCCGCCAGGTCAGACGCTGGATAAGCGGAGAAACGCCCGTTCCCTATATAGCGTGGGCAATTCTCTGTGATATGGCGGGCCTGGGCACAATCTGGCGCGGCAAAACCCTTGAATTGGGCTTGAGTGGTGTGGCTGAGTCAGTGCCCGACGACGAATGACCAGACGTTACGTTTGATGTTGCGCGATAAAAAGAAGTGCCTGCGCACCGAGGCGCGCAGGCTGAATGCATTTCACGATAAGGAGATGGGCTGAATGTCCTGGCTGATTTCGAGGCCAGCCAGAACCTGAGAGGTTTTCAGAGCAGCGGCGGGGCTGTGGCCAAGGTTTGCGGCACGAAGTTCGGCCGCAAACCGATGCTTTCGCGGGCGCAGGTTGACCAGATCTATCGCCTCGTTGTTCGGCATTTACCGGTCGACTCTGTTTAGCCTCCTGTCGCAGCGCTCCAACTCTATAAAAACAAGGTAAACATGCTGTCACTGCCCAACAGGAAAAACCTGCCCAGATGGATCATGGGACCGCGCACTGTTTTTTGAGCGGCTTTGTCATCGCTCTCGTCATGGGGCCGCTATGCGCAATCTTCCTGTACGAAAGCCGACAGGGCGCGCCGGACCGGCCACGCGAAAACTCGCGAAACGTCACGCTCATTGTAGAGCGCGATATCGAGCTGTACGCGCTTTCACTGCAGAGAGTTTTGACGGACTCGGCAATCCGCAAGTGATGGCCGTGGCACCCCGTCTGCGAAATCAGCTCCTGTTCGACAGCGTACAGCCGAAATAATCTGGGCTTGATGCTCCTGTTCGATGCTTCAGGCAACATCGTCATCGACGCGGGGATCGATACCCCGCGCACAGGCAGCTTTGCTGACCGCGACTACTTCATGGTCCAGCGCGCACTATCCTTGTTGCAAACGTAAGCGGCGTTTCGCGTATGCCTCAACGGCGCCGAATTTGATCTGAGTTCGCTCAGCAGAGTCCATGAACTGTATCCCGTCTCCTCCCATTGGAAAGGCACAGGGAGGCGCTAGCGGATCGTGTTTCGAGGGTGAGTCGAATCTTCAGGACGCTCCTCTCTGCGGTAATATACAGGTCAATTCTTGGCACCATACATGATTCAGATCAGACACCCCGAACGCCTCATCAGCCTTGTTAGAGAACTCGCTGGATTACCGTCCGAGACAGGATGGGTAGAGTTCAAGGCGAACAACGAGCGGCCCGAAGACATCGGCGAATATATATCGGCACTGTCGAACTCTGCTGCGTTGTTAAATAAGGCATTTGGGTATCTGCTTTGGGGAATAGACGACAGGACACATGCCATCGTCGGCACGACGTTTGATCCGACGTCAGCGAAAGTCGGAAATGAGGAGCTGGAAAACTGGTTGTTGCGGTTGTTGACGCCGAAGGTACCGTTTCAGTTTTTTAACATCGTCATTGACGACAAACGCCTCGTATTATTGGAGATTGGGCGGGCGTACCGACACCCAGTACAATTTCAAAATACGGAATTTATCCGGATCGGTTCGTATCGCAAGAAGCTCAAGGATCACCCTGAAAAAGAGCGAACGCTCTGGCGCATCTTTGACGAAACCCCTTTCGAAGCGATGATCGCAGCGCCGGATGTGAGCGAGGAGGATCTTGTTACCCTACTCGACTACCCAGCATATTTTGATCTGGCCGAAGTGCCGTTGCCAGAGAGCAGATCACAGATACTCGAGCGTCTCAGAAGTGAAGGGCTAGTTACCAGGAATATCTCCGGTCGATGGGACGTCACGAATCTTGGCGCGATTCTCTTTGCAAAGCGGCTTGATGATTTCCCACATCTGCGTCGGAAGGCAGTCCGGGTCATCGCGTATGCGAGCAATAGCCGGATCGAAACGCTGAAGGAGCAGGTAGGCAATAAAGGGTATGCCTCCGGGTTCGAAGGACTGATCGGATTTGTAAATAATCTTGTTCCGTCGAACGAGGTCATCGGAAAAGCGCTGCGTCGCACCGTACCCATGTATCCTGAGTTGGCTGTGCGCGAACTGGTAGCTAATGCCCTTATCCACCAGGACTTCACTGTCGGCGGCTCTGGACCAATGATCGAGATTTTCGCTGACCGGATGGAGATATCTAATCCAGGTATTCCGCTGGTGGACGTCGACCGATTTCTTGATACGCCTCCTCGATCCCGCAATGAAACTCTTGCTTCCCTGATGCGGCGTTTCGGTATCTGCGAGGAGCGAGGGAGCGGCGTCGACAAAGTCGTCTATCAGACAGAGTTGTATCAGCTTCCGGCTCCAGATTTCGCAACGGCAAGTGAAAGTACGCGAGCTTGTCTGTTCGCCCATCAGGAGTTGGGCCAGATGGACAAACGCGATCGCATCCGTGCATGTTATCTACACGCGTGCTTGCGATATGTCTCGCGAGACTACATGACTAACACGTCGCTGCGAGAACGGTTTGGCATCGAGCCGCAAAATAGTGCCACAGCATCCCGCTACATAAAGGAAGCGGTCGAAGCCGGAGTAATCCGACCCTATGACGAACTGGCGGGTCGAAAATACATGAAGTATGTGCCTCATTGGGCCTAGACCGAGCTGATCTTATTTGATCCGACATCGCAACGATGCCGAAAAGTCGGATAGGAGCAGGTGCTTTTGTGTTTAAAATCAAGTGATTAGCGTAGAAATTTCTATTTGATGCTCATTTGATAGCGCGGCCGGGCAGGTGGCCGTCCCCAACGACGGCTCGCCAAAAATTGTATCGGCTCGTGTGGCGCTCAAGGCGCTAGGCTCTCACGCCGACTTGTCCCAGTCGCAAGAAGTCCAGCATGACTGCTCGGCCCCCCATTCTTTTGCGAGAAGTAAATCACAAGGGTCCGAACGTGCTCCCGAAAATGCTCACCATCAAGGCTGGCGTCTGTGGAAAATACGCAACTAACGGTCGATATCGATCGCGCAGACAGACAGCAAACCAAAAAACCCGCTGACAAAGATGGTGCCGCACGTACGGACGGTTGGTGTGCGTATGCTGACCTCATTAAAAGCGCAGGCAAGTCGAATGCAACGTCGCGCGTCACGCGCTTGAACAGGATTTCTGGTTGCCGCGCGGCGCCGATGCAGCCCGTACGCTCAAGACTTTCGAAGACGGGCGTAACCGGATCGTCGCCGTTGCGCTGAGAAAATTGTCGGCGCGCCCGGACGAGCCGCTACGGCTAGCCGTCAATGACTTCGCAAGGCGGTAAACCGCGATTGACGGGCGCATGATTGCAATCCCGGGGACGCCTCGGTCAAATAAAAGCGCGATCGTTCATGTCCCGTCCTTAACACCTCGAGGTTATCTGGCCGGTCTATTTTTCGTTATGCCACGGTCGATGTAACGGTTAAATGCGGCCTCGTCCTCGTAAAATGACCTCGACAGCGCGTCGTCGGCCCAGTCGATCAGGCGCTCGATCACCGCGCGCCTGGATAGGCCAACGTGCGCGACCAGCCGTTCCAGTGCGAAAACTCGGGAGCCATTCATCGTCAAGGAGAGACGCCGCTCGCCAGAACCGGGGTCTTCCGGACCCGGACGACGTCCGAGGACCGCCGCTGCGTCCGAAGCCGCCCGGGCAGACGGCGTCGCCCGTGACATCGCCTCAAGCTCGCGCCGCGCCTGCGCCAGTTCACCATGCAGCTGGCCGCACTCCCGCACCAGGGCGTCATAGGCCTCGGTTGGCGGCGGGATATTTTTCGTTACAGTAACGGATTTTGTGCGAACACCATGCCGGGCCCGCCACGCCGCCTGGCGCTCGGCGTTCGACAGTGCATCGGGCTTCCGTGGCCGGCCACGGCCACGTTTTTCCGTGGTGCCGGTTACCTTGTCGTTGGCCGGGGGCGACATGATCCCTCCTAGGTGGTTGATCACATCTACTTTACGTTATTCGTAACGATAATTTTATATTTCGTTACGCGTAACGTAAATATGCATCAGCGTGCGTTGCACGGAATGCATTCATCCGGGCGGTAACGGACGCTGTCAGTTATCGAGGCGGAGATCAATTCTTTCGTCGGGATCGATGTCCCATGGGGCGAAATAAAAGCACGACCGTTCAAATGTTGATCATTTCTTTTATGTCAAATCTAGTCCAACTCCCTCCTTTGTTAGGCACACATTTAGACGTCAAACGATGCTATAATCGTGCATTATCATGGAGGTTATGATGCGAACCACAATTGCTTTGGACGATGATTTGGTCTCCCGGGCACAAGACTACACGGGATTGAACGAGAAGTCCGCTCTTGTGCGGGAAGCATTGAAGGCGCTGATCGAACGTGAAGCTGCGCGCAGGCTCGCCGCCCTGGGTGGCAGTCAGCCGGGCATCACTGCCGCGCCGCGCCGGCGGCAGGAGGTTGAATGATCCTCGTGGACACGTCTGTGTGGATTGATCACATCGATCGTTCAGAGCCGATAATGGTCGACCTTCTGCTCCATGACCGAGTCCGGATCCATCCATATGTGATCGGCGAAATATCGCTAGGCAGTTTGCGCGACCGTTCCACTGTGCTTCGTGCTTTGAATGACCTGCCTCGCGTGCCCGTCGCCATGCCTGACGAAGTCTTCTATCTGATCGAGCAACAGCAATTGTTCAGTCGGGGAATTGGCTACGTGGATGCATCCTTGCTCGCATCTGCGAGGCTACAGCCTGGTGTGACGATCTGGACGCGGGACAAGAGGTTGAAAAAAATCGCCGACGAGCTTGCCCTGAGCGCGGTTCTGGAGCACTAAGAATTTAGAAGAATTGAAAAAAGCAAATCGTCAGCGAGCGAGACAAGGCCTCAGTCAACTTTCATCCGAATAAGGAGTTGCGATGAATGAGCGGCACCCGAGGCTACTAGGCCAGAGATGTGGGCTGCATCTGGCCTCGGAAAAACCTTGACGGACCGCCTCAGGGCGTGAAGCAGCCGATCCGACGAGATTTACCACGGTCCGTTCCAAGGCCAGCACCAGTCAATCGCCGATGACGTTTCGAATGAACGTCTGGGAAAGCTGCCGCGCCTTTCCCCCAGTTACCAGTTTATGTCCGTCGACTTCCGTGTAGTGCGGATTAGGGCTTTGCCCCCTCGTTGGACATTCGCTTTGTCAAGATGCAAACATTATCGAATATCCTCATCTGGCAAGGCATGTTACCGGACCAGACTGCCGGGGCGAGAGCCATGTGCGCAGCCGGTCAGAGAAGGGGCGCACGTGGTATCGTGCAACGCGCCGCGTAGCGAGAATGCGTTTTCAACGTGAAACTCATGCGCCCTTACTGACGACCTTACAAAAAAATGTTCACGCCTCCCTTCGCGACGTGCGACCAGCCTGCCGGCAATCAGGAAAATCCCCGCGAGCTTCTCAAAACCGTGGTCGCAGCATCGCTTGTCACTGGCCTCGAAATGTTCGATTTCACCGTTTTCGGATTCTTCGCGGTGATGATTGGAGACCGGTTCTTCCCAGCGAACGATCCGATGACTTCATTGCTGTGGGCCGTCGGTACATTCGGCGTCGGCTTTTTCATGCGACCTGTTGGCGCGATGATCATCGGTGCTTACGCGGACCGCGTGGGACGCCGCGCCGCGATGACGAGGACCAGCTGGATGATGGCTCTGGGAGCCGCCGCTCTCGCCCTGTGCCCGTCATTTGCCAGCGTGGGCGTTATTGCGCCGTTCGTTGTCATCGCCGCTCGATCGTTGCAGGGCTTTGCCGTCGGCGGCGACATCGGCGTTGCCGCGACCTTCGTGCTGGAGGCAGGGCCCGTGTCGCGTGGCGGCTATCGGGTCAGCTGGCAGCTCGCTAGCCAGGGCGCGGCCGCGTTGCTAGGCGCAACCCTGGGCGTGCTTCTCACCAGCACGGTGTCGCCGGCCGCCCTTGCTTCGTGGGGCTGGCGGATCCCATTCCTGATCGGTCTGCTGATCGCGCCCGTCGGCCTCTACGTTCGCTACCGGCTGCGCGATGATCCGATTCCCACCAACACCACCAGAAACGCCGGGACACCGCTCGCCGAACTGTGTCGCGAACATGGGACGACGATCCTGCTGGCGATGCTGATGATGATCGGGCAAACCATACCGGTTTACGCGATCGTCTATTTCATGCCGAGCTATGCGACTCGCGTGATGCACATGCCCCCCGTCATCGGATTTCTGGCTTCCGCGTTGTCTGCGCTGCTGCTGGTCGTCATTCCGCCGCTGGCTGGCCGTCTCATAGACAGTCTGCCTCGCCGCAAGCCACTGGCTCTCCTCGCCTCCGGATGCACGGCGCTTCTGGTCTATCCGGTCTTTCTGATGATTACCCGTGCGACCAGCGCGCTGCCTGTCCTGTGCGGCGTCGGGCTCATTAGCACAGTGGTGGCGTTCGGCGCCGGCGCGGTCGCCCTGCTTGTGCTCGAAGCGCTTCCTGCCCGGGTGCGCGCCAGCGGCATGGCCGTTTCGCATGCGCTGCACGTCGCCTTGTTCGGCGGTACTGCTCAATTCATCGTGACGGCATTGATCAGGTGGACCGGCGATCCCATGTCTCCAGCCTGGTATGTGGCGCCGGCGTGCGTGGTGAGCTTCTGTGCGCTGATGCTTTTCAAGGAAAGGCGCTTCGAAACCTGAACCGTCACGCAAGCGTTGACGCCTATCACAGCGTCTGAACCATCTTGTGGTGCAGAGCCCGAAAATCCTGCGGCGCCATGTCGTAGGCTCGCCGGAAGGCGCGCGTGAAATCGGACGCGCTTTTGAAGCCGAGCCCGTAGGCAATCTCCATCACCGCCAAGTGCGGATACCGGATCAGTTCATCGGCCGCATGGCGTAGCCTCAGGTGGCGGATATAAGCGCCAATGCCGCCTTCATGCTGAAACAGGCGATAGATGGTCGGGCGAGGAAGTTGAAGCGCATTTATCACATTTTCAGGGGAGAGTTCGTCTTCGGTCAGGTGCGCCTGAATATGAGGGTTGGCCGCGATTCGTGAATACCCGAAGCTTCAGGTATTCGCGAATCTCGGTCGACCCTCGGACACCCGTTTAGGGAGCCGGCGATGAACGCGAATGGGACGATCACGATGACGATGCGAGAACTGGACCGACTCAATGTCATTCAGGCGATCGTCGAGATGGGACTCAAGCCCGGCCGCGTCGCGGAACGTCTGGACCTCGCTGTGCGTCAGTCGAACGACTGGTGACGCGGTATTGTGAATCCGGCGTTGCAGGCAGCGCCTCACGCAAGCGCAAGGCGTTCCGTTCGTCAATTCGCACTCCTCTCGAGCGCTTGACGAGGACTGCTCGGGTCATTCTGGGAAGCCAATGAATGGGATAATCCGGCGTCCTTTGGACGGACTTCCGAGTTCGGCCAGTTCCGTCGAGCGTGTGACCTGATGACGTGCCAGGACGCCGCGTAGAGGTATCTACTCTACCGCATCCAAGACGCAGAACCACTCTAATCCGCAGGCAAACTGCGCGCCCTTCGATATCGGGCTGGCCGCGGAGTATCTTGAATGTGCGCACCGCCTAAATCGAACTTGCCGGATGGGTCGCAACGGCTATAGCTGGCCCCCTAAAACATGCTTCTTTCTGCGGCGATAGCTGTCGTTAACGACGTGCATGGCTTAATTCAACAACTATACCGACTTAAGTAGCTGCTCGCGGTATGCCTGAGGATTACCGTCAACTCGAGACAGAGACGATGCGCACGATGAGTCAGCGACCTTTGCAATGCCCTCCGTCCTGGCAAACCCATCGATTGCGGCCCTTCCGGTTTTCCGGCTGGCGTGGATCGAGGCTCAAAATGAGCACTTATAGCAAATGCGAGGGGTGATGCCGACATGACCGGGCTCAACAATTGCAATGATCCCGAAGCGCAGGTGTTAACCTGCCTCCCTGCCTCCCGGCAAAATGCCTCGCTATCTTTCATACCCTCGCTGCGTTCCATGTCGTTTCCCCCACCAATTGAACTTACTCGCTTCGAGTCCAACTATCAGTCGACGGTGTCGTAGCTCGATTGATTCCAGATCCTGTCGTAATAACCATTTTGCTGTATTGAACCAACGACGGTCCCACTGTCGATCCAGGCTCACGTTACCGAGCTTCGTCAAAGGCTCTTCGTCCGAGACGCACTCACACGTCTCAGACGAACACCGCCTTAGAACTTGTGCCGGATTCCGACCCTGGCCACAATTTGATTGGATGTCGAGGATACGTCGGCGGCGCCGGGCACATAGGCGAAGTCCAGTACTGAGCCGGTCTTGTCACCTCCTGCGTGCTGATAGGCCCCTTGAACGTAGACGTCCGTCCGCTTTGACAGGTTGTAGTCCGCCATGAGTCCCGCCTGATGGAAAACCGGGTGCGATTTTCCGCTCGTCGCATCGAAGCTCACGTGCGTGTAGGTGTACATTCCGCCCACATAGAAGGCCGGTGTGAACTGGTACTTTGCGTTGACCTCAAAGTTGTTGAAGCGAAGTGATGACAACGTCGCACCGCCAGCAGGCGTGATCGGGCCAACATAAGCGGAACTGAGTGGCTGCGTAAGATAGGTGTTGGTGTAGGCGAAACCGACGGTTGTCGAGCCAAACACATAATTCACGCCCGCCCCGAAAATTTGCAGACGTTTGGCGACGAAGTTTTCATCGCCGCCGTTGTTGATGGCACCATATGACGTTGCGGACGGATTGTTGGCCTGCAGGTACGCCGCCGCGAGCAGCAACCCTCCAACGGTGTATTGCGCGCCTGCACTGTACTGTCGATTGTTGGCGAAGTTCGTGTCGTTGCTGAAGCTGTACGTTCCACCAAACTGGAAGCCAGCGAACGATGGGCTGGTGTACTTGACGGTGTTGTTGACGCGGAAGGTATTGTCGGTATTGTCGTTATCGTACGGATGGGAGAAAAGGTATCCGCCCCAATTTCCGTTGACGGTGGTTTGCGCCAGGTAGTCGACGACCGAGTCGTACTGCCGCCCTAATGTAACCGTACCGTATTGACCATTCGAGAGCCCAACGTAGGCCTGCCGTCCGAAAGCGAGGCCTCCCTGGCCTAGCTTGCCGTTATTGACATCGAAGCCGCTTTCAATCTGGAACACTGCTTTGAGTCCGCCCCCCAGATCTTCCGTTCCTTTCAGGCCCCAGCGGCTTCCCTGCACATCGCCACTTTGCATTCTGTACACCTGGCTTCCCTGGGCGTTGTTCGTGAAGTCGAGGCCTTCGTCGATAACACCATACAGTGTGACCGAGCTTTGAGCAAAGACGGGAAAGGATAACAAAGCGAGGCTCGAAGCCAGCGCCAGCCTGCATCTATGCATTCAGATCTCCAAGGTAGTTTTTTTACTGCTGTTTCGCATCGGCCTGATGGCAGTGCATTCAATCCTTCAGGAAAATCCCGTCGATTGGACCTTCCTTCGCTTGCCGCGCTTCCAACCTTCCAGGCGATGTATTGCTCACTGCGTTAGTGGTCAGCGGCCAGCGTTCGGCGCGACCTATCAGATTGGCCATTACCCGGCACGTCGTGCCTGCCTCCGGCCGTCGTCCGTTTTTGGGTAGGCAAGTGCCAGTGCGCACCCCAGCAGCATGCACATGCCGAACCCAACCATTCCGACTCGCTGGGAATGAAATTCATCGTTCAACCAGCCCAACAGATACGTGCCGATAAAGCCGCCCAGATTGGCAAGCGATGTGATCATCGCGATACCTGCGGCAGCGCCGGTTCCTTTAAGAAAGGTGGGTGGAAGCGTCCAGATGACCGGAATCGTCGCCGCCGCGCCCGCGTTAATGAGCGAGAAAAGCACGACGGTGGTGAGCGTGGTGTGAGGCGTGAGCGCGATCGCGAACAGACCGCAGCCCGCAACCAGACAGGGCACTGCCATGTGCCAGCGGCGTTCGCGCGCGCGGTCAGAACTGCGGCCGCACCACAGCATGCTCAACACGGCGGCCGCGTTCGGCGGCACCATCCAGAGTCCGATCACGAACGGATCGCGCAGGCCCGTGTCGCGCAGGATCGACGGCAGCCAGAAACTCGTCGCATATACGCCGATCATGATGCAGGCGTCGATGAGACCCAAAATCCACAGTCTCCTGTCGATGAACACATGTTTGAGCGACGAGATCTTCTCGATATGCGGATGACTGTCGAGGTTATCGAGCAGGATTCGCTTCTCCTCGATCGAGAGCCATGTTGTCTTTTCGATGCTATTGGGCAGCCACCGCAACACGAAGACGCCTAGCATGAGCGCCGGCAGCGCTTCGATCAGAAGCAGCCACTGCCATCCGCCGAAGCCACGCACACCGTCCATCACGTTCATCAGCCAGCCGGATACCGGGTTGCCGACAAGGCTCGCGATGGGAATGCCGATCATGAACAACGCGACGATCCGCGCGCGCCGTTCATAGGGAAACCATTGCGACAGATAAAGCAGCACGCCCGGCACGAACCCGGCTTCGGCAGCGCCGAGCAGGAATCGCGCAATATAGAATTGCAGCGGAGTCTTGACGAGCAGCGTCGCACCGGATAACACACCCCATGTGATCATCACGCGCGCGATCCAGACCTTGGCGCCTACTTTCTCGAGTACCAGATTACTCGGTATCTCGAAGGCGACGTATCCGACGAAGAAGAGTCCGGCGCCGAGACCATATACGCGGTCGCTGAAACCGAGCGCATCGAGCATCTGCAGCTTTGCTAGTCCGATGTTGACGCGATCGAGGTACGCAGCGAGAAAACACAAGAAGAACAGTGTCAGCAGACGCGCGGTTACTCTGCCATACAGCGCGTCAATACTCTGCGCTCCAATCGCCGGAAGGCGATCAGCGGGAATCGTGGGGCCGGTCGACATGGAATCCGCCGATGAAAATGAATGTGGACTTCGACGCTGATGTTTGCGGTGTCACGACTACCATTCGCTCGTTTCGAATATCGAGTGATGATCCATCCAGTCATAGTGCATGGCAGGGTGATGAGGCAGCAGGGCCACGCCCAAGCCTTTTCGCACCATATTCTCGACGTCTTCCTTATGCGCGGCTTTGGGCTCGCCGGCGTTTTCCGCGCACGCGTCATCGCACACGCCTTTCCCGATGGATAAGCGATTCATGGTCTTCCCTGAAATTAAAGCGGAGCGTGCTTACGCCTGATTGAACGAAGCCGTGCCGACATGAGGCCCGCAGCGATCGATAGCCACGCGGACAGTCTCTTCGGGAGGACGTTCCCACCAATCCAGCTCGGAGAAAATTTCCAGCTCGAATGGCCCCGCATAGCCGATATCGTCCAGCCATCCTTTGATGCGTGGAATATCGATGACGCCGTCGCCAACCATCCCGCGGTCACGCAGATTCCGCGTCGGCACGAGCCAGTCGCAGTAGTGAAAGCTGACGATGCGCTCCGGACCCGCGCGCCGAAGCTCCGCTTCGAATACTGGGTCCCACCAACAGTGGTAGACATCGGGAACGAGACCCGCGCCCTCCCCGAGTTCATCGCACAGATCGTTGGCGACTTTGATCGAATTGAGGACACTGCGGTCTCCCGCATACATCGGATGCAGCGGCTCCAGGCCCAGCTTTACGCCGACTTCTCGCGCATGCGGCAGCAGCGCGAACAGCGCATCGCGCACACGCGCACGTTGGCCCTGAATGTCCTTGCTATCCGGCGGCATGCCGCCAACGACCATCATCAGGCAGCCCGCGCCGATCTCCGCGGCTGCGTCGAGCAGGCGTCGATTCGTGTCGATCGCCTCAGCCATGCTCTTGTCGACGCTTACGTTGAGCCACTCGCTCGTGCACAGCGACGGCACCCACATCTCCAGTTCGTCGAGATGCTTGCGCGTGCGCGCCACGCCATAATCGTCGAGGAACTGTCTCCAGACCGCAATGCCGCTGACGCCCTGACGCTTGTAGCCGTCGAGTGCTTCAGGCATGGTCCACCTGGGCGTGGTTATCTGATTGATCGCGAACCGTGAAAGGTCGTGACTCATGCGGTTTCTCTCCATGTGATCTGCCAGCCGCGCATGGAGCGCGTGCATTAGCGTCGTGCGTTCACCGCATGCTCGCCCGCCGAAATAGCGGGCGACATGTACACGTCGCGATACCTGTAGAGGTGCGCGCGGCTGCACAGTTGGAAAGACTGGATATCGAAGGCCTCAACGACCGATGGATTCGGCGAGAAAGTTGAATAAACGATCGAAATTGCAATGCGCGACGTTGAACCGGAGCCATCCGGTCTTGACGCGGCCCGCAAAGAAGAGATGTCCGGGCGCCAGCAGAATCCGTTCTTTCAGGGCCGACTCGGCCAATTGCGACGAATCACGGTCGATTCCAGCCGCCTTCGCCCAAACGAACATTCCAGCCCGAGGCTCGCAAAAGACCTCGAAGCCGCTAGCCTCGAGCCTCCGGCAAGTCTTTTCCTGCGCGGCAGCAAGACGATCTCGCAACTGTTCGGTCTGCTTCCGGTAATGCCCTTCGGACAAGACCCCGCTAACCAGCCGCTCAGTGACAGTCGGAGTCGACATGCCTGACACCAGCTTCTGATAAAGCAGGCCCTCGAGAACAGCAGGGTCAGCGACGACAAAGCCCACCCGCAGGCCCGCGCCTATCGTCTTGGAGAAACTGCCGACGTAAATGACATTCTTCAACTGATCCAGCGACGCGAGCGTGAACTGTCCGCCTTGCACGAGATCAGCGGACACATCGTCCTCCACGATCAGGCAATCGTAGCGTTCGGTCGCTTTCAGCACCTTGTGCGCGGTCGCGGAGTTGTAGCTTGCGCCAGTCGGGTTATGCAGACGGCTATTGGTGAAGTAAAGTTTCGGGCGATGGGTGGCGAGCGCCGCTTCGATCGCAGTGACGTCCGGCCCGGCGGGAGTCATCGGTATGCCGATGGTTTCAACATCCCGCATACGCAGGGCGACCAGAAGATCGCTGTAGCAAGGCTCGTCCACCATCACGACATCGCCCGGCTGTGTGCACTGCCGGATCACCAGATCTAGCGCCTGATTCGCACCCAGCGTGGTCATCACGCCATCGACGTCGGTTTCTATTCCGTACTCGGCCAACTGCCTGACGATCTGTTCGCGCAGCCGATCGAAACCTCGCGCATGCCCGTAACCCAGAAGATGCTCAGGATGCGACGCGAGCTGCCTTAGCGAACGCGCGATCGCTTCGTTGTCGAACCACGTTTCCGGCAGCCATCCCGCGCCCGCGTGAATCGCCCCTTCGTTGGTGCCGAGAAAATTTCGCACCAGCCATCCATTGGTGACTTTCTCGTCGAGCTTTTCCACCGTCTTCTGTGGAGAGCCGGAACGTCTGTCTGATACGTAAAAGCCCGACCCGCGTCGGGCGACCAGGACCCCTTGCGCGACCAGGCGGTCGTAGGCCTCCACCACCGTAAAGGTCGAAACGCCGTGTGCGCCCGCGAACGCGCGAATGCTTGGCACGCGCGCGCCGGGTCTCCAGCGCTTCTCTTCGACCTCCTGGACGATACCCGCCACGATTTGCATGGTGAGGGAGGTCTCAGCACCGGCATCCAACGACAGAAATGGCTTCATTCAAAAACTCGACCGAATAACACGATGTGTACAGGTCGCGGCGCATATACAGCGATCCGCGTGTCCATCCAAGTGTACATGTATCTGTGCAGGGTATTTATCTAAATTGCTTTTACGTTATCGCCACACGAATTTGGCGAGATCGCAATTCCCAAGAGATACCCGTATGAAGAAAATACGTAACGCCGCACAGCTTCTTTCGCACGGCGATATTGATTCGCGCCGAATCGTGCTCGACATTGCGGATCGTACGCTCGAGCGTCTGGATAGCTATCGACGCATTCAAAGCATCATGCGTCTCGACGGCGACGTGCTGCACATTGGCACGCGCTCGTGGGATCTGTCGAAGAAGCGCAATGTGTATCTGATCGGCGCCGGCAAGGCCTGCAATCACATGGCGATGGCGGTCGATCACGTGCTCGGCGATCGCCTGACGTACGGCATCGCCATCGTGAAGATCCACGAGGAATCGGACCGCTTCAACAGAACGGAAGTGTTTGTGGGTGGCCATCCGCTGCCCAACGAAGAGGGTCATCGCGCGTCGCGAAAGATCATCGATCTCGTCGATCAGGCAGGGCCGGGCGATCTGTTCATTGCGGTCATCAGCGGCGGCAGTTCTGCACTCATGTCGTGTCCGATCGATGGGATCACGCTGCAGGATGAAATCGACACGACCGATGTGCTGCTCAAGTCAGGCGCCGGCATCTACGAAATCAATGCGGTACGCCGGCACATCTCGGCACTGAACGGCGGCATGCTGGCGAAGCGCATTCAGGCAGTCGGCGCCGAGTTGATCGGGTTCGGCATCAGCGACGCGGTGGGCTCTCCTGCCACGGGCGACATCGCGGTGCCCTACGCGGCCTACAAGAGCACGCCGATCGGCCCTGACATGACAACGCTCGACGACGCTCGGGCGACGATCGTCAACCGCAATGTAGCGGACCGTCTGCCGAAGAGCGTCGTCGACTATCTGATGCACGCCGGTCCAGAAGCCGAGACGCCCAAGGCATTCCCCGACAATACCTACTTCCTGCTCAACACGCTCCCGGATTCCTGTATCTACGCGAAGGAAATCTGCGAAGAAATGGGCATCCCGGCGATGATCGTGACCTCGTTTCTCGAGGGCGAAAGCCGAGATGCGGGCACTTTCCTCGCGTCGATAGCGAGAGAGGTGCAGGTCTATGGCAGGCCCATCAAAGCACCCTGCGTACTGCTGAGCTCGGGCGAAGTGACGACGCTGATCGATGACAACAGCGTGATCAAAGGTCATGGCGGCCCAGGTCAGGAGATGACCGTCAGTTTCGCCATCACTGCGGAAAAGACCCAAGGCGCGTGTCTCCTCTCCATCGATAGCGAAGGGACGGACGGCACCGCGAAGGTCGCTGGCGGAATCACGGATTCGACCAGTTTCAAAGCCGCTGCCGCGAAGGAAATCAGTCTTTATCAGGCATTGCGCGAGCATAGCTGTTACGAAGCGCTCTCCTCCATTGACTCCGCCATCTTTACAGGCAACACGGGAACCAATCTCTGTGATTTGAACATCCTGTACGTTCCTGCACCGAAGGAAAACAAGTAATGGAAGACAAGATCACCTCCGTTCGCGCCCAACAGATCATCGACTGCAAATGCCGTCCCGCTGTCGAGGTAGAGATTCGAACCGAAAGTGGCGCGATCGGACGCGGCGCGGCGCCTACCGGTACATCAGTCGGCATGCACGAGTCGTTCGTCCTTCGAGACAGCGATCCGTCGAAGTATAACGGCCTCAGCGTGCACAAAGCCGTGGCAAACGCGGTGAAAATAATCGGTCCGGAATTGATCGGCATGAACGTGTTCGATCAACGCGCCATCGACGACAAGATGATCGCGCTCGATGGAACACCGGACAAGCACCGTCTGGGCGGCAATACGATCTATTCTGTCTCCATCGCGGCGTTTCGTGCCGCGGCCGATGCACTGGCCGTTCCACTTTACGAGCACATTGCCGGCCGCGACATCAAAACCGTTCCGGTGCCCTGCTTCAACGTTGTCAACGGTGGGCGGTACGAAGGCTTTACGCAGTCGTTCAACGAATTCCTGATCGTGCCCTACGGCACCGACAGCATCGACTTCGCGATCGAAATGGCAGTGGCGGTGTTTCAGAAACTGGCGGATGTGCTGACGACCTATCTCGGGCACAAGCCGCAAGTGGCAAGCTCCTACGGGTACGCCGCGCCGTCCGAAGATCCGGAGATGATCCTGACGCTCATGCAGAAGGCCATCGACGAATGCGGATACAGCAACCGTATTGCATTCGCGCTGGACTGCGCGTCGAGCGAGATGTACGACAAGCAAACCGGCCGCTATCTCCTCAAGGGCGAACACGTCTCCTCTGACGAACTGATCGCCTACGCGAAGTATCTGACGGAACGCTTCAATCTCGTCTTCATCGAAGACCTGCTCGATGAGAACGACTGGCCCGGCTATGCCAAGGCCGTGCGCGAACTCAAACGCACCATCGTGCTGGGCGACGATCTCACGGTGACGAACCTCGAACTGCTGCGCAAGGCACATGACACGCATGCGGTTGATGGCTTCGTGCTCAAGCCCAATCAGGTCGGCACGATCACCGAGGCGATGGATGCGTATCGATTCGCGCAAGCACACGGAATGATCGCCGTGCCCTCGGGCCGCTCGGGCGGCGTTGTGGACGACGTCGTGATGGATTTCTCCGTCGGGCTCGAGGTTCCTTTCCAGAAAAACGGTGCGCCGCGCTCAGGCGAACGCATCGAAAAGCTCAACTTCCTCATGCGCGCCAACGGGCGAAGTCCCGCATGCCGTCTGTATGACATCGCGCCGCTTCTGCGCTTCTGACCGCCTCGCTGACACGTTTCAGACGAACCACCTCTTTTGCCAAAAGGTATGTCCATGTACCCCAAGATTGACTTCCTGTACCTCTCCGAACCCGACATGATCGCCGCCGGTGTTCTCGACGCTGCACGTTGTGTTTCCGTGTGCGAAGAGACCTTCAGCCTGCTGGGCAAAGGCGACTATCTGATGGGCGGCGCCAATCACAACAACCACGGCATGAACATCGTTTTCCCGAAAGAGACGAGGTTCCCCAACATGCCCGTGGCAGGACCGGATCGCCGCTTCGCCGCGATGCCGGGTTATCTCGGCGGCCGCTTCGACGTCTGTGGCAACAAGTGGTACGGCTCCAATCACGCGAATGCGCAGAAGGGCCTGCCGCGTTCGATCCTCACGATGATGATCAACGACAAGGACACCGGCGCGCCGCTCGCGCTGATGTCGGCGAACCTGTTGAGCGCGGCGCGAACGGGTGCGGTGCCGGGCGTGGCGGCGAAATACCTGGCGAACAAGGATGCGAAAACGGCTTCCGTGATCGGTTGCGGTCCGATCAACAAGGCATGTTTCACCGCGATCATGACCCAGCTCGAAGGAATCGAAAAAGTGGTCTGCTTCGACGTGTTCCTCGACAAGGCGAACGAGTTCGCGAGTTGGGTCGAAGCGACGTATCACGTCAGCGCCATCGGAGTCGATGAATCCGAACAAGGCTTTCGCGGTGCTGACGTCATCACCGTCGCGGCCTCGCGTCTGAAGCCGCTCTACTTCAAGGACGAGTGGATCAAGGAAGGCGCCGCGATCCTCGTCTCCGGCCCGTTCAACACGGATGAGTCGTTCCTCACCAACTGCAAGATCGTTTTCGATCACACCGCGTTGCAGGAAGCCTACGTGGAGGATGCAATCGCGTCCGGCAACAAGGAGGCGTACTACAACGGCGTCATCGGCGGTCCCTTCTATCGTCTCATCGATGCGGGCAAGCTGCCCTCCCTTGCCGATTCGACCGGTCTGGGCGACGTTGTCAATGGCGTGAAGCCCGGCCGCGAGAGCAGCAAGGAACGGGTGATCTTTATTGCTTGCGGCATGGCCGTATTCGATATCAGCTGGGGCTATGACCTGTACAAGAATGCCGTGCAGAAGGGTATTGGCCAGTCGTTGAACCTCTGGGAAAAGCCCAGCCAGGCCTAAGGAACGCGCTCGAAATAACTTCCCGCTATGCGCCGTTCCTTGAGCGAATGCTGTAGTTCCACGAAGGCAGGGTTGAGTCGTACGCGATGTTGAGCGAAGCGCGGACGTGGCGGGTGACCGTCCG
>NZ_JBFPKN010000031.1:0-60113 GCF_040948805.1 Paraburkholderia sp. BR13439
TGTTCATCAGGGTCAGGTACGGAGCGGCGAAGTACCACTCTTCATCCGATACATCCGTTGGGTAAGGCCTGCGATTTTTCATTCCGCCAGGATACCAGGTCCGACATAAAGTGCCTAACACCCTCTAGAAATGCTGTCGGGCAGGCTGGATTCTACGACCACCGTGATCCTACTAGGAACACGCCGAGGCGATGCTACGGTCCGCTTGCGACCGGCCCCCTTCCTGTCCCTGCCAGCCGCGTCAACTATGCAGGGTGACGGGACTTACCGCCCAATCGCTCGCGCCACCGCACGAGTCTCCGAGTCACTTGAATCAAGCCGGCGACATCGGCTCAGGCCGCGCGCTGGCGGCGCAAGCGTTGAGCACCATCACGCAGGCACAGTCGCATTGATACCCCGCTCCTTGCGATCTTCGTCGCTTCGCACCCCCGACTCAAGGCCGAAGTCTTCGACCCGAATAGGCCAGACAGCTGCTCGTGCTCTTGCTCCTTGCGTTGGGGCACCGTGTTCCTAATAGGAACACGCAGCTCGTGACCAATCCCGCGGTCCGTAGAACCGCGGTCCGCGTGAGTCTCAGCCGCCGCTTTTTCCCAGCCTTCGCGCGACACCACAGTGCGCTTTCCCTGTGTAATCTATGATGTGTTACTAGACGAACACACGGGAAGAGCTGACGGGGTCTCATTTCGCGCGCTCGTCGGGGTAGGTGAAACCGCGACCCCCTAGTGAAATGACTCGCCGACCGAGCAGGGCGACCTGTGAACGTAGGCGGACAGACGTACCCCTTTCATTGCCGGACTCCGAGCAGCGTGTCCTAGTAGGACACGGTCAAGGGTAAGCTCGGTGCCATGCCATGCCGTCGACAAAAGATGCGACCTTGGCCCATCTCTATCTCACCCTATTGGGCACCTTCGCAGTAAAACCCCACCGTTGCGAGCGACGTCGGAAGCGTGCGGCCGCTCATTAATTTTCGGTGCGCCTGATGGCGTCGCAGCGCTGGTCGACCGGACGGGCAGCTCGCCCCTTTACGCCCGTGCAATGTGTTCCTACCCGCAACGCGCACATCCGAAAACCAACGCGATCCCAGACCTGCTGCGCCTAGAGACCAGAACCCGTGTTCCTAGTAGGAACAGATTGCGTCACCTCGTTTCGGCGTCGGTGGTGTCCGGCGCCGTACCTGGCGTTACCACACGCCCCGCTGATTGCTCGATTCGATAGGGCGGAGCCTGTCACAACAGTATTACTACGTGAACACACAAAAAAAACCCTCCGAAGAGGGGACTTCGCGTTCGCTCGCTACGATTACGGGATATCAGCGAACAGCTCATTTATCACCGACCGGATGCGTTCCTCCTGTGCCTCGGTCAAGATGGCGCTCTTCAGCTTGACGGTGAAACTCACCGAATCCTTCGTTATGCTGCCCGCGTGAGCCTTACCTGCATAGACCTTATGAATGTCTCGATTCGTGGTCGGCGGCGCGGCTCCGCGTCGGAGCATGGACCCCTCGAGAAGCTTCGCAAATTTGCTCTGCTCAAGGCTACCGCTCACCAGCTGCTTCCAAAGATCCGCCGCGACTTCGGACGCCGACTGACCGAATTTCTTGAGCACTGTGTTCGTGTCGCTCGCGGCGTTACCGCTAAAGAGTCCAGGGCTCCGCTCCAGGTCTTCGAGCATGAACGTCGGAAGGTTCTCGAACGCCATGTAGCGGTAGAGCGAGCTGCGGCTAAGGCCCATCGCTTCCGCCATTTTCTTCCGGTCCGGAAACTCCTTTTCGGCCCGACGCATCGCCTTCCCGATCTCGTAGTCGGTTAGGTCTTCCCGGCTAATATTCTCGGTCAGCGCCATGACGGCCATATCGGCGTCCGTGACATCGACAATAATGACCTTGATGTCTTCGAGTTCAAGCAACTGATGTGCGCGCCAACGACGCTCACCAGCAATCAGCTCAAAGTACTCTTCGCCGTCCTGCAACGTAATGCGACGGACCAGTACCGGCTGCATCAATCCTACTTCCCTGATGCTCTCCGCAAGCTCCCGAAGTTTGGCTTCGACGAATCGGGTTCGAGGCTGCCAGGGATTTGGTCGAACCTTGGCGACAGGGACAACGCTCTGCGCCCCTTGCGCTTCGAGTTCTGCAATGCGCTGCTCAGCCTGATTCAGCTTGGTCATCAAGCCAATGCCTGTTTTGGGCCGGTTGTTGTCCCCTGTCGGCTCTTCAATGTGTCTTTCCGCGGCCGGCACCAAATTCTGCGTGTTTGCCTTAAGGCGCTCGCGCATGTTCATTCTGTTGTCCCCCACTTGTTGGCGTAAAAATCGTCCATCCAGCGACAATACTCTTCAAGAGGTTCGCGAATACGGGCAAGCGTCTTGTTGCCGCCCTCCCATTTCGATACATCGAACACCGTCGATAACCCCACCGCGCCTGTGCTCATCACCGAGCTTGCCGGCACTTCGGTCTGGCTCATCCAGTGGCCATATGCCGCCTGCACCCAGCTGCGAACGATCGGGGCCGAGGAGGTCGAACTGTTGTCAACGCGCGAAAGCAGAATACTGACGAAGTCGAACTTCTTTTCGCTGTCGCCGCCTTCTCTGAACGCCGGCGTCATGTCGTTGAAGAGGCTCCAGAACGAGACCGAACTAATGAAGTCCAGACTTTCCGGAACCAGAGGCATCACCATGCTGTCCGCCGCCATTAGCCCATTGATAGTGAGATACGAGAGCGACGGCGCCGTATCGAGAATGATGTAGTCGTACTTCCTGCGCAGCGGCGCCAAGCCGTCACGAAGAATGGACCAGAACTTGTATCCCTTAACTGTTTTTACTTGCGAGGGAATCCAGAACTCAGCCGCGAAAAGCGTTGGGTGGGCTGGAATGACATCAATCCCGTCCCAGTACGTCGGCTGCACAACGTCTTCGAGCTCGGCCTCGTTCGGTTGGTAAATGAAAGGAAGTACTGTATCGTCCTCGCCCAACATCTTCTCTGCATACAGGCCGCACAGCTCAGTGAGCGACGCCTGCGGATCCAGGTCAACCAGCAATACCTTGCGCCCGCGCAGGCTGAGCCCTTGCGCAATGCACATGGTGGTGGTGGTCTTGCAACTGCCCCCCTTGAAGTTCGAGGTGACAACAATTCGTCCCGCTGCTTCGCCTTTCTCCAGCAGCGGTGACTTCTTGATCGGAGAGACTTGCTGGACCCATGCCCGCGTCTCGGCAAGGCTGAAATTGCGGATCCGGCCATTGCCCTGGACCTCTCCTTGCGGGAGCGTGCTGCCCTCCCGGGTCGCTAGGTAGTGAAGCCTCGCGCGGTCGATGGCGCACATCTCCGCCACCTGAGTAGACGTGAATGTCGGGGCATGCTTCCGCGGATTGGGCGTCAGAATGTCCTTCCTCAGGTCGCGGGTTAGCTGATCGAGTTTCTTCGAAAGTTCTTCCACGCCGTCAAGAGTGACGGTTCTATTGAGTTCTGGAAATTCACTCTTCACTAGCATATTCGACGCTCCCATCGAAATTCTTGATGTTGCGTAGAATAAGCGATCGAGGGGAAAACTTCATCCTTTACTTTAAGTTTTTCGAAAAAATCGACGCGTCAGAACGCGCTGTAAAGGCTTGGGAAGATCCCGCCGAGCTCAGCAACGACGGAATGGTGATCCCCGCCAGCAGCCCATAACCCCCCTCGCTGGAGGGGACCGAAAATCAAACGGTTGTGTAAGGCGGTTGTAGTCGCAGAAATGGCGTATTCAAAAGAGCAAGTCTTCGTTCGGTGAGCTTCCAACGGACCCGCGGTTCCCCCGATCTACGCTTCGATAGAAGGGCAAAGACACTAAGATTGTGGCTCCAAAACGTTCGCCTGACTCAAAGTCACCAGGATTGTGCGATCTTCCGAACACGGGGAAGGCAAAGTCACCGAAATTGTTGGCTTCAGCCATTTTGCAGGCTATCTTAAATGGCGGTAACCCGCTAAGGCCTACAATTTTTGTGACCTTTCTCGGCCCAGAGAACGCGCAAACGTCCATGCTCGCGGCTTTTCTGCAAACATAGGGTGCCCTGCCAACAATTTCGGTGACTTTTCCTGGCGCATCATAGGCGCTCCTACAATTCTGGTGACTTTGCCGCCGGAGCTCAATGGGCGCCAGCAACCGCTCGCAAGAGGCCCCTGACCCATTGCAATTCCCAACCGCGTCAATAGCTTAGCGTGCATTCGCCACGGCAATCTCTATTCCCCGACTCCACTCCGATCGCCGGGGCTGCCGAGCGGCGCCGAGCGGACCTCGAAGCGGCAGATCTCCACAGTTTCGGTGACCTTTTCCAAGACCATGTCTCACGTCGCGATCCTACAATTTCGGTGACTTTGCCAAGTTAAGGGCACTCAAGCGCACGGACGGATCTGCAATCTTCGTGACCTTGCCACGCCAGACATGAGCGGCACTGTCGCGAAGCCTTGCCGCAACAGGGGTCTTGGCGTACGGAGTGTGCGCTGGCGCAAACAATTTTGGTGACCTTGCCGGGGCCCAAACTGCCCGAGACCAGCCTCCGGCAGGCCTGCCACGTCCCCCCCAACAATTTTGGTGACCTTCGCCACAAATCCGGTGACCTTTCGATATCCGCGCCCGGCTCTTGAGACAAATTGAGTGACCTATCTGCACCGAACGATGACTTTGCCGCACAATCCCGGTGACCAACCGAGCCGCTGATGTGACCTTTCCAAGCTAAGTTCTTGATTTTATTGCAGTGCGTTATCACTAGTATGTTGGTTTAGTTTTCTTAAAGACACTAACTACCAAACCAAACCGCCGCGAAGTTCGCTCGGCCAAACACATACTCACAATCGCGATTGCTAACGCCGGTCTCTTGAAAACGGGGGGACTGAAAGGTCACCAAAATTGTGCTCCTCCCGCCGGCAACCCACGGTATTTGTCGGCGCTCGGCTCCGTTTGTCTGCCACCTCCAACTGCTGCAGAACGCGTATGTTGCGGCGGGAACAACTTTCTATCAGGCAAAGTCACCGAAATTGTTTTGACATTTCGACCTTACCAGGTCACGCTCCGGCCCAGACCAACTGGAGAGGGTATGGATAGCGCGGCGCATCAACTGGCTCTGGCCTTGTTTGAAGACTACACGGCCAGAGGCGAAAGCATTGTTGCGGCACCCCATGATCTGGGCTTCCGGCGAAGCAACGCTTTCGTCAAGATCGTCGACCTTAGCCTCGCGGCCCGCCGTCTTGTCGATGTTGCGTACTTCCTGGTCGCAGACGACCCTGAAATCCGCAAGGAGTATCGCGTCGATTTTGGGCTCTTCAAATGGTTGATGTGCACCACGAGCGAAAACCGGCGGCACCTCACCAAGCTAATTCGCGAAGCCCAGAAAGCCGCGATCGAGTTGACCGAAATCGACGTCGCGGACCCCACTAAAGAGCGCTGGGGTTCTGTCCCTTTGATGGGCTCGGCATTTGTTGACGACGGTGAGTTCACCTTTGAATTGGCGGAGCGGCTTCAACGAGCCATAAAAAATCCCAGTGCATCGCACTTCCTGAGTCTGCGCTACGTTTTCAAGTCTATTCACTCGAAGGTTCTTTACGACCGGCTCCAGCCATACATGGCAGACGGCGTGACGCCATGGTTCGAGGTCACCGCCATGCGCGCCTTGATGGGTTGCGAGACCAAGACCTACGACCTCTTCAAGCACTTCCGCAGCAAGGTGCTCGAGATCGCGATGACTGAGATCCTGGAAGTTACGGGCATTCGTATCGACATGCTTACGCAAAACGTTCCGGGGTCCAAGCGCATCGGCCAACTACGCTTCAGGTTGCAGGGACAGCGCCAAGGCGATGAGCAAAAAACAGCGCTCGTCGTGCTTAAATCCCTTTACGACACGCTGCGCAAGGAGTTCGCGCTCAACAGGGCGGAGTTCAACGAGATCATTGCCAATCGTTCGACGTACACCGATGACCGCATCAACCAAGCCATCGAATACACGCGACATATGGCTGCCCGGGGGAAGGTTAAAGTGCGCGCAGGCGGTTATTTCATGAAGGCGTTACGCGAGGACTACCTGCTGGGCACCATCGACAAGGACATCCATCAGCAGGCTCTGGCGCTTGAGTCCACTCAGCAGGTAGCGCAGCAGGACGCCGACACACGTGAAGCCCAACTGAGCGCCGCGGCCAACGACAAAAAGCAGAAGGAAGTGGCACTTGGCTGGGACCACTACAACACGCTCGCTCAGGAAGAACAGGCAAATGTGGCCGCAGAGTTCGCGACAAGCCCCGGCGCAATACTCATTGCGAAAGTGATTAAGGCGGAGCCGAAGGACCTGCTCGCGCAACTTACAGATCCCAAGGTGTACAGCGCATTCGGCTCCTTCGTTGCCGGCAAGATATCGCGGAAGGCGAAGGCTGCGCGAGTGTCTAAAGCGGTCGTTGTTGACGAGGCGTGAACCTGCAGCAGGAACCTGCTGTGTGCCCGCTTACCGACAAAGTATAGGGCCCGCGACCGATGTTCGTTTCTCCAGACAGGGTTGCATAGGAGGAATGCGGCTTCGCTCGGTCAATCAAATGCGCCCGCACAGATTTCAAGTGAGTTCAGCTGCGCGTCGCAGCCTTCTTAGGTGCAGAGAGAGCTCCTGCCCGGTGCTTCCGGTTGTAGGTCGCAAGCAACGCGTTGAGGATCGCTTCCAGTTCTACAATCCGCGTGGCGATCTGCTCGTAATTTGGCACGTCGAGGCGTAAATATTTTTTACCGGGAATGATCCTTACCCGCACGCCTTCGCGCACGACTGGCTTTCCAGTGGTAAGCACAGCAAACACTTCTTCAAGCGAACAATTCGCAGTGACGTGCGCAGTTCGACGAGTAAGTTCGGGTTCGCCAAGCTGGCGAGTGAGCGTTTGAAGCGTCTGAATATTTCTAAAAGATAACTTTCTATTCCTGAATACTTCAAGCACGGCTTCAGGAAGTCGTGCAGCACCTACCATCCTCGACACTTGCGGATACGAGATGTTCAGTTCGATGGCAATGGCTCGCAAGCTCGGCCACAGCCCCTGTTCAAGTACTGAGAGATAGAACTCACCAATGGCGATTACGGAAGCCCGTCTTGCGCGCAACTGCTCGTGCAACGCGATGGCGGCTTCGCGGCGAAGTGTCATGTCGTTGTTGTATTCCATGTTCTTAGCCTGCTCGTTAGGAACCGATCTATCTGAGACAGCAGCAATTGGATGCTGAAGGCGTTGTGAGTTACCCGTTTCGTTGCACCAGTGAAAGAGGTGTCTGAGCCGGCTCAGACACCTGTCTTCAACACGCGCATGCAAAAACTGAAATGCGTTTGGGAATAAGGCATTGAAAATAAGTGGAAAACTGCGCACACAACCAATCTGACTTCGTCGGGCAAACCGGACCGCCGACTGTGAAACGCGTGAAACAGTCGATGGGAAGATGCTACCTCCTTACAGGACAACCGATTTCCCCAAAAGCTCACGAATTTCTGCGTCATTTCACCTTAGGTCTCTGAGCCGGCTCGGCCGTCCGTGAACCTCTGGGGCCGCGCCGAAAAGCGGCGATAAATCGCATCTCTTTCGCATGATCGGCTTCCACCCTGGGCTGATTCAATTGAGTCGGCCCAAATGGATCGACCGTCATGCCCCTGTTCCGCAGCAAGAAGCAAATCGCCCTTTCCACCGCGCCTGGCGGTTACTCAAACGATGACCCTGAGAAGATCATCTTCGACATGGGTGCCCGTCTGCGTACCGAAGCCAATCACTGGAAGACGTTCTGTTTCATCCTGGCCTTTATCGCTGGGGGCGCGGTCTATACGCGGAATCCCCCCCCGTCGGTCGTCAAGGCATATGGCGTTTCGTCCGACGTCAACGGCCACGCAGTAGTCGCCCAACTGGCCGCATACAAGCCCGACGACCAGGCAATCCGCACTTCGCTTCGGGAAGCCGTTGAGCGCTGGTTCACGATCGAACCGGTCCTCACAGACGATATCCAGACGTCCCGCATGGCAAAGAACATCAACGGCATCAAAGCCATGATGGTTGGCAATGCGCGCAATCAGTTCGGCGACTGGGTCAAAAGCGACGCTCCATTCCAGGCAATCACCCTGAATCCGAAGCTGGTTCGGGAGGTACGCGTCACAAACGTTGCACTGCTTGAAGACTCGACCGGCGTCGTGGAATTCACAACCAGCACGACGCAGTCGCCTACCGACAGGCCTGTCGTCCAGAAATACGCCCTGACGATCCGCTATCAGATCGTCCCACCGACTTCCGAAGACGCACTCGGTTCGAATCCATTCGGAATGTTCTATCCGTTGTTCTCGATCCAAAAAACTCAATGATGATCGCCTCCCGCACGCTCGCTTTGTGGGCGGCCGCTTTCGCATGCGCGGCTGCCGTTTGCCCGGCTGTGAATGCAGCGAAGAAGGGCGTCGTGGCCCCGGCCGCTTCGTTTGACCTCGCCACGGCAATGAGCGACCCGATGAGCCCGGTGAATCCCTATAACGCCGGTTCGGACCCGATCACCATGCCGGGCGATGCTCGGATGGTCGTGTTTCCCTATAGCCGCGATCAGATCTACCGGATCATGACCGCGCCGCTGAAGAACACAACGATTGAGCTGGCGAAGGGCGAGCGCGTGACGACCGATCCAGCTATGGGTGACTCGATACAGTGGGTCATCGACACGGACGGCGAGAATCACCTCTTCGTGAAGCCAGTCAAACCCGGCCTCGTCAACACCCTTCACCTGACCACCAACCTGCGCGAGTACGACATGACGCTCGTGTCGTCGCCGATGGGCGGCCTGTTTTATCAGACTGTGCGCTTCAGCTACCCCGGCTCTGTCATGGCGAAGGTCCGCGCGCGCGAACAAGCGGGCGTTGGCCCCGAGGGCCACGGTGACGATTCCGAGGGCCGGACGGATTCGAGCCCAATTGGCGTCTCGCCCGACAAACTCAACTTCGACTATACAGTCTCCGGTTCGGCGTCGTTCCGTCCCGAGACCGTGTTCGATGACGGCAAGTCGGTATGGCTGCGCCTGCCCGCCAATGCACCGTTTGCCGTGCCCCTCGTCAAGGATCACGGGGATGTCGTGAGCCCGAACTTCATTCGGCGCGGCCAGTACATCGTCGTGCAGGAGATAGCCAACCAGATCGTGCTGCGCGCCCCGAATGAGGAAGTGACGATCAAGCGCGGCCGTGCAGGCCTGTTTGGCTTCTGAGGGGCGAGATGAACTCACCGACCGATCAGCAGAACAATCCGCACGCAAGTCTTTTCAAGGGGAAGTCGCCCCGCAACGCACTGTTTGCGGTGGGCGGCGTCGCCGCAGTCGTGATCGGAGCACTCGGCTTCTACTACCAGGTGAAAGAGAGCGCCAAGGTTGACGAACAGGCGGCGCTGCAGAAAAAGGCGAAGGCTGCTGAAGTCGTCGACAAGTCGAACAACACGCAGGACCTCAACAAGACGATCGACGACCAGTTGAGCGAGGCGCGCAAGATGGCGGCCTCCGAAGCGCGCGCGGCGGCCGCCGCACGCTCGTCCTCGCCCGCGGCTACGTCGAATATGGTGAATGTCGCGCCTGCGCTAACCGCCGATGGTTTTATCAACGATCAGCAGACCAGGCAGATTAAGGCTGACGCCGACACGGACGCGATCTTCGCGTCGCCGATCTTCAAACCGGGCCTGAAGGTCAAGGATACGGCGCGTGCGTCTACGACGCCCAACCCGTTGCCGGGAGTGCTCACGCCCGCTCAGGTCGCGGCCCAGCAGGCTGCCGCGCAACAGGCGGCGGGAGGGTCGGTCGCCGAACGACTCGCGTCGGCCTTCGCGGCCGCAGGAGCAGGACAGCCGCAGTCGCCGCGTCCATATTCGGGCCAGGACCACGATGCCACCTTCATCAGGAATGTGTCGGCGCAGTCCGGTAGCGACCAGGATTTTCCGCACGCCGGTTTTGTGGGCAAGGCGCATGGCTGCGTGCTTTCGCCTCCCCACCACATCGGCGTGCTCTCGACAGAGCGACTTAATTCCGATCGTCCCGGCACAGCCTCACTGATCGTCGAAAAGGATGTGTACGACAGCATCCGTGGCGACTGCCTGATGATCCCTAAGGGCAGCTTCATCACGGCACCGTATAGCTCTGACATTCAGCCGGGCCAGGAAAGCATTCTCGTAGCTGCGACGGAGTTGCGCCTGCCGAATGGCAAGCATGTCCCGCTCTTCGGCGCGCAGGGTGCGGATGGCGACGGTTCGGCTGGCTTCTCGGGCGATGTCAACAACCACTTCTTCAAGATTTTCGGGACGTCCTTTCTCGTCGCGATCCTTCTGCACAAGTACGACGGTGGCGAAACCTCCACCACCACGGGTCCGCTTGGTGTTACCCAGGTCGGCAGTACGGCGGGCCAGGTTGCCGCCACGACGGCCCAGTCAGTGCTTGAACGATACAAGAACATCCCGCCGACCATTACATCGGACCCAGGTGAGCGCCGTTTCATGCTCAAGGTCAATCGAGACATTGTGCTGGAGCCGTATCGCGATGAGTAAGCCGCTCGATAAACGTATTGCTATCGGCGGAATGGTTGTTGCGCTGGTCGCGTACCTTCACGGCGCCCAGGCTGCGACGATCGCTGAAGTGATCAGCCCGACAAGCGTTGTTCTGGCCGATGGCAACGCCCGCGCGCTCGCTTCGTTTGATGGTAAGCCCGTGTTCTGGTGCGGGCTGCAGGTGTTCGAAAAATGGGCGACGCCGCTGGTGGGTCAATCCGTGGCGAGCGATCCGGATACGGGTATCACCGTGTCGGTCGACTCGCGCGACGTCTCGCTCGAGCGGTTGCTCGTCGCGAAAGGCTGGCTGCAGCCAACCGTACTGGACGATGACGCCCAGGCCGCGATTGCCGAGGGCCGCGGCGGCTGGGCGTGCGCGAGTGCGACAGCTCCGTTTGAGCTGATGCATAGAAGCGTCGATCCGAAGATACTCGCGGGCATCGCCTTGAACGAGTCCGGTCTAAACGGGCGGGCCTGGCCCTGGACGCTGAACATCGCGGGGCGGGGCTTCTTCTTCAAGACCCGTGCGGATGCTTATCGCATTGTCCAGTCGCTGATCGCACGCGGCCGCAGCGACTTCGACGTAGGCGTAATGCAGATCAACTGGGCGTACCACGCGCGCCGTTTCGCATCGCCGTGGGACGCGTTGTCTCCGGCCACCAGCATCCGCGTTGCTGAGGACATTCTCAACGAGAACTACAGCAAGACGCACTCCGTCGCGAAGGCGATTGCCTATTACCACAGCGCCAATCCGGCTCCGGGGCAGGCGTATCTCGCGCGTTTCGCGCGGCACCTCAACCAGATCCAGGCCGGCCTATGAAACTCAACGTTTCCCGAACTGCTCTTGCCTGTCTCGCGCTGTTCGGCGCTATCACGGTCCATGCGGCGAACACTGACCCATTCGATTTCGATTACGAGATTGCAGGTGGTATCGCAGAACGTCCTGCGCTCATCTTCAACGACGGATCGAAGACTTACATCCAGCCTCGCGCGGGTCAGGTTATTTCCGCAGTCGGTGGCCATGCGGAAGGACCCTATGTCGTGGTCGATGGAACGCCCGAAACGATCACGTACACGGTAGCTGGCCGTCCTGCCAGTGCGCGCTGGACGAAGGCGAACACGTTCATCGGCGGCGGAGCGCGTGGCGCGCTCGCGGCGCTGCGCGACGATCAGCCCGCTGGCTTCGATGGCTTCACCAATCGCCTCGTTCTCATCGGCACACATGGTGCGCTTGAACCGGTCCGCGCGCTCAAGGCAAGCATGCCCGTGGCCAGCTTCGTGAAGGCGTTGGCTCCGCAGGGCTGGACCGGGTCTGCACAGAAGGATGTGGACATCACCGACGCAAGCGCCTTTGCCACGCGTGCGGGCGAGAACTGGATGCAGGCGCTCGATCGCCTGATGACGCAGACCGGACTGTATGCGGACGTCGACTTCACGTCGCGACACATCCGCCTGCACCGCGATGCGCCGAAGTCAGGCGCGCTCAATTATGCCGCTGGCGAGAAACCGCAAGCCGATGCGGTTGCGCAGACCGTGGCTGCGAGACCAGAGGAAGCGGCACCGACCGCTGCGCCCGCATCCCTGCTGGCCGAATACTTTGGCGCGCAGGCGATCCGCGACGGCGACGACACGCATACACAGATCCGCTTCGCGTCGAAGCCCACTGGGGAGCTGACGTTCAGAACGCCCGAAGGCCGTTCGCTGCATCCGAAGTGGGATGCCGGTACGAACGTGATGACCATCGAGCGCGCCGAGCGCATGGTCGTGTCAGACGGCACGAAGACGGTCGAGCTCGCGCGTTCCGCGGGGACCGTCTATGACTTCGACACCACAAGCCCCGCGCATCTCGAGGCTGTGTTCGACCGCGACGGCCACACGTATTTCAAGTTCGCCGAGTCCGTAGTGCAGATCCATGTAGCAGACGTGAAGCACCTGGGTTCGGGCGAGCAGAAGGGCCGGTACTACATGTTCAACGGCACGGCCGAACAGTTCATCGTCACCGCGGATGGCAATACCGTGAATGTCACCCGTCGCCACGATGTGAAGTACTTCGAGCGTGCCGCTCCGGGCTCCCGGCCTGAGCCGACGGCACCTGCAACGGCGGTGGCGAAATCGTGATGCACGGTGCGCGCATTTCCATTGTTTCCGTGGTCAGCGCGGTGCTGCTTGGCTGTGCCTTCGTTGCGCGCGCTGACTGCCTTGATGACGCTGCTGCCTACCGGCACGTCAGCGCACAACTGGTCCGCGCGATCGCACAGCACGAATCCGGCATGCGGCCGAACGCAGTGAACGTGAACAGCAACGGGACCGAAGACATCGGCCTGATGCAGATCAACTCATCGTGGCTACCCAGGCTTGCCCGGTATGGCATTCGCCGGGAGCACCTTTTCAACGCCTGCGTGAACGCCTACGTCGGTACGTGGATTCTGGCCTCGAACATCAGACAGTTCGGGCCGACCTGGAAAGCCGTGGGTGCCTATAACGCGGTTTCGACCCAGAAGCAGCTGATCTATGCCAACGCAATCTATCGCCGCCTGCAGCGGCAGGGGCAATAACGAATGAACGTTACCATCGAACGCAATGAACGGGTGCGCGTGATCGCGCGTATCCTGGCTGCACTGGTGCTAGTGGGCGCATCAGACTGGAGCCACGCCGCAATCGACCCGGACCAGTCGCACGTTGCGGCCCCCGCCGGCGACGGATGGCAGATCCTCGCGGCAGTCCCGTCGTCTCGCGCGACAACTGCGATTTCTGCACCAGCACCCGCGCCCGCGCCCGCACTCGCACTTGCACCAGCACCAGCACCAGCACCAGCAGTGGTTGCTGCACCCGTTGCGCGGACGGCATTGGATGCCTCGTCCTCACCGATCGCAACAGGTGTTGCCTCGGTGGTTCTGCCGGGCACACCGACAGCACCGGCTGCCACGCTGACGCTTTCCGTCTCGCCGCAGGACCTCAATCTGCGCAACGCGCTCGACCGCTGGTTGCAGACTCAGGGCTGGCAACTTGCGTGGAAGATCGATGACGATCTACCGCTCGAATTCAATGCGACTTTCTCAGGCGACTTCACGTCTGTCCTCACGCAGGTCATGCAGGCGACCAATCACATGCGCGTGCCCACGCGCGTCTGCCGTCACACGAACAACGTCATCCGCGTCATCGCGCGCGCGGCCAACTGCCAGGACTAACTCCATGCGTCACGCATCCATTATCAAAACTGGCCTTTCCGTCGCCTGCTCGCTGATGATCGCAGGTTGCGCGGTCAATCAGAGCGACATCAACGCGGCCTACGACGCGGCTCATCGCACCGGGAGCGATGCGATGGCCAATCTGCCCGGTTCGATGGCGCTGGTGGAAGATGTGCCGACAGCGTTCCTCGGCGACCGGCTTGTGCCCGTCGCGTATGAAGCGACGCTGCCCGCCACCTTCCGCGAGAAGAAGGTGACGATGCCTGCGAACATCGGTATCAGGCAGATTTCGACCCTGATCTCGGGCGCAACCGGTTATCCGGTCCATCTGAGCCCCGACGTGTTCGTGCCGCGCAGTTCGCTGGTGCCGCGAGAGTCAGCGGGCGGCAAGGGCACAACGACAGGATTGAACGGCAACGCCTATGAAGAGCCTGTCTACGGCCAGGTTTTCACGGGCTATGCCGGCGCGTATCTGACACGCATGACCGAAGACCTCGGTCTCGACTGGTCGTTCGACGGCTCGACCATCAACATCACGCGCTTTGTCACGCGCATGTATCAGATCGCCGCGATCCCGGGCAAGGTGTCGATCAAGTCGACCATGTCCAAGGGCATGGACACCTCGACGGGCAACCAGGCGAACGGCACCGGTGGATCGGGCGGCAATACGGGATCTTTTGCGGCACAGACGTCGACGGGGCGGGAAGGGGATTTCGACCAGATCAAGGCGATCAGCGATGCACTCGATAAGCTGCGCTCGCCAATGGGCCGTGTGACCGTGAACCCGCAAAGCCGCCTCGTGATGGTCTACGACACGCGTGAGGCGGCTGACCGCATGGGCAAGCTGCTTGCGCAGGAAAACGCCGTCTCGACGCGCCAGGTGATGTTGCGCGTGCGTACGCTGCAGATCGCGCTGAACAACGGCAGTCAGGCGGGCGTGAATGCCGACGTGGTGTTCAACTATATCCAGGGCGGTCTTGCCAAGTATGCGGTCAGCTTCACCTCACCCACGTCGCTCTCGTCGGGCGGGGGTACGGTCGGCCTGTCAGTGCTGCAACCGAATGCGCCGTTCTCCGGCACGAACGCCGTCATCAATGCGCTGAACCAGTATGGCCGCACGGTGCAGGACAACACGCAGACGAAGATGACGCTCAACGGCCTGCCCGTTTCGATCGCGTCGTTCCAGAGCGATGACTATCTGCGCTCGACCTCGCCGTCTGCGGGGAGCCTCAACGCCACGTCCGGTGGGGTGCCGGGTCTCACGCCGGGGACTGTGACCACAGGTGACTTCGTCAACATCCTGCCGGCGGTCAACGACCATAACCAGATCATCCTGTCGTACTGGGCCGACAGTTCGAAGCTCAATGGTCCCTTCACGTCGGCGTCGGTCGGCTCTGGCCAGACGCTGCAACAGATCCAGCTTGCGCACACGACAGGCAGCAAGGAGGACCAGACGATCGCGCTGTCTGATGGTCAGACGGTGGTGCTCTACGGTCAGATAACGGACCTTGCGAACAGCACGATGAATGGCGGTATCGCGGGTATCACGGGTCTGTGGAACAAGTCGAAGACCTTCCAGGTGATCATGCTGACGGCTACGGTCGTCCCGTCGATGTGAGCACGGGCATGCACATTACCGATCCGCTGCCGCGCGAGAAGAACGCGCGTCTGGTCTTCGGACTGGACTGGCGCGCGTATCCCGCAAAACAGATGCGCGCCGAGCGCCGCCGATACGCCGATGATTTCGGCGCGACGCACTACATCGAATACAAGGTCGGCAAGGACGCCATCGGTGGTTTCTGCGCACCTGAGACGGGTGAGATCAAGGGCGCGCGCCTGTATTCGGGAGCGGCGCGGATCGCCCAGCACGAACGTGTGAAGGGAAGGGCTGCCGTACTCGTCATGCTGCAGGATGACCAGCGCGTGCATGTCGTCTTCGTGGTGCGCGGTGTCGTACGCAGCGACGAGGTTCTCACGGTACCGAAGGCGCACGAAAGGCGTCTGACGATCGAGCAGGAATGCCTGCGGTTGAATCTGGCGCTGACCACGCTCGGTTCCGGCCAGGCCGTGGGAGACGTGGACGAGAGCTTCGGCGCGGCAGCGCTGCTTGACGATCGCAAGACTGGCCGCATCGCGAAAGTACCGGTCAACCTGCCGACACTCGTGCCGGTGCTGGTGATTGCCGCGGCCGTTGTATTCGGTGGCATCCAGCTGCTGGACCTGCTCAATCCTCCTGCACCGCCTGCGCCAAAAGAGCCGTCGCTGGAAGATCGATATGAGGCGCTTGTGCGTCAGACCTTCGCGGCAAAGATGCCGCGCGCCAATCTGCTCGCGCCAGCGCTTCTTTCCACGCTTGGCAACAGCGAATCAGTCGTGGCGGGCTGGGTCTTTGAGAAGGCAGTGTGCGCGACGCAGGGCTATTGCGCCATGACCCTTCGCCGATACGGCGGGAGTTTTGAGGACCTCCGCCAGGCGGCGCCCGAGGCGATGCGTCCGCTGCGCTTTGATGCGGATGGTCTGCATGCCGGAGCGCGCGGTCCGCTGGTGCCGGGCGTCGCGTTCGTGACAGCCAGCGACAAGAAGGCATGGCCGACCGAGCAGGGACTGATCGACGCCCTGCAGACACCACCGCAGAAGCTTTCGACCAAACCATTCGAGCTGATCAGTTACGGGTACACGGTTCACATCGAACCTGCGAAGCCGTTACTCGCGATCCCGCCGGGCGCAACCGGCCCGCGGCCCGCGCAGATGATTCGTGTCGGCACATGGGAGATCAATGGCTTTCGCTGGCAATCGCCGTTGCTCGCGAAGCTGCCATCGAACATGACGCTCGACTCCATGACTGTGGAGTTGAAGCTGAACGAACAGGGTGCAACAGGGAAGGCGAACGGCGGTGCAGGCGACCAGGGCGGAATCCATTTCACAGCGAAGGGCAAATACTATGTTCTCGAATAAACGGCTGACGGCGATTGCCAGTGCATTGACGCTGATCACCGGTGCTGCGCAGGCGCAACAGACGAAGCCGGCTTCGTCGCACATGCAGACGGCGAGCGTGCGCGTCCCCTCGGCCAGTCTCGACATGGGTTCGCCCGGGTCGCCAGGCGCTGCTTCGCCCTCCGCGGCTTCTCAACCGGTTTCGCAACCCGTCTCGCAACCCGTCTCGCAACCCGTCTCGCAACCGGCAGCGCAGGCGTTACCGGCTCCCGCTGCGCCGCACCTGTCGATCGACGAGATCGACCAGATTACCCGTTCGAAAATTGCACGGCAGCTTGCCGGCGATGGCGGGCCGCAGGGTACTGCTGTCACGCTCAACGCGCCTGCGCCTTCGACAGTGCCCGTCACTGCGCAGGTCATCAGGGCGACACCGCCGGCTTCCCACACGGAACCGGTGCGATTCGTTGGCGCTTTCAGCGATACGAGCGGAACGTCGGTGCTGTACGACTACCGCAACGCCTCCTATCCCGCGCATGTCGGCGTGAAGCTGCTCAATGGCTGGACCGTGAAGCGGGTTGATGGATTCGTCGTCACTGTCACCGATGGCAAGCGTACCTGGACCGAAACCATCAGCGGCGGCACGGCCAATACGTCCGACAACGCGCAGCAGCCGGGCAGTCCGACGCGAACGCTGAGTGATCTCGGCGGTCCGCTGCCTTCCTCCTTTCCCCTTTCCGCTGCCGCACGATAAACGATGAGCCTCTTCAACGGTATTGAAAAAGACGAGCCGTCCTCGCGCGGCATTCTTGGGCGGTTCCGCGCACTTCGCGCCGGGTTCACTGACGAATCCCCCGCGTCGATGCCTATCGCGGGTGCAGGCCGCAAGGAGGACACGAATCGCGAGCCGCGCTTCATGCGTAGGGACAAGCCACTCAAGGCAGAACCTGTAGACACGAAGCCGGGCCAGCCCATGACGTTGGGCATGCGGCTGAGAATGGGCGACGTCACTGACGTCGACGCCAATGAAGGCGACTCGTACGTGAGCGCCGGCGGTGATCCGTCACAACCCGAAGCGACGGCGCACCAGGCGCACGTTGAGCCGGCGGCTCATCACCCGGCTGAAAGGCAAGGGGTCGCGGAGGACGTCGCTGAAGCGATGCGCAATGCTGGTCCCGAATCAGCGATGGCGTCCAGCATGGTGGAGCGTCCCCTTGCTGAGCCCGCCGTGCAAAGGATGGAAGCGCATGACGTTGCACCGCGGGCAGTGCCGCCCACAGGGTCCGCCGACGAGGCACATGACGTGCACGAACTCCATGCACAAGCTGACGTGGTGTCGCAGCAGGCGGAGTTCCTGCCGTCAGGCCTGCCGCAACTGGTGGCCGCCGACGCACTGGGTTTCAAGCGCATCCTCAGTGAGCGCGGCCAGGATGCAACCCTGCGCATTACCGATGCGGCGCGCCGCGAGTTTGTGGCGGTCGAAGTGCAAGCGGGGATGGCGATCATCATCACGACTCGCACGTTCCACGAGTCCGCGCTGTATCCGACGTATGTGATGGATCTCGAGCGCGCCGACATCAAGGTGCATGAAGAGATGATCGCGACCGACGCGGTGATTGCCGCGATCTACGCGAGCGAGCGCAACCGCTCGGCGGCCATCCTTCCCGAAAGTTCGCGTGCGATCGGCACATTTCGCGACGTGGCCGAAGCCGCACACGCCTATGGCGCCGGCGATATTCACTTCGAGTACCGCGACTTCAACGACGATGTCGAAGTCCGGTTCCGCGTGAACGGCGACCTCTACACGTACCGCAAGCTGCCCAAGGCGCTGGTGCGTCGCGCGCTCTCGGCCGCCTATCAGGATCTCGTCGCGCGTAACACCAACTCGGGCGAGACGTTCCAGCCCACGGCGTCGCAGTCGGCGATGATCCCGCTCGTTGTGCAGTCCGACATCGTCAATATCCGCTGGCAGAGCTCGCCGCTCGTTGGCGGTTTCGATGTGGGCCTGCGCCTGCTCGACGGCAACTTCCGCAACCTCAAGGTGCTGATGCCGGAACAGATGGGGCTGCAGACGTCCCAGTTGCGCATCGTTCAGGCGCTGGGCAACGTCAGCGGCGGTGTCACGGTCCTGACCGGCGAGACGGGCTCGGCCAAGTCCACGTTGCTGCGCGCGATGTCCTTCATGCTCGCGTCTCGTGACCTGCGCAAGCAGTTCGCAGTCAATGAACCGTCCGAGTATCCGCAGCCGTGGCTCTCGGACATTTCGATTCCGCGTCGTCCCGATGAGACCGACGAAGAAGCGAACCGCAAGTGCGCCGAGGTGATCCGAACGCTGATGCGGATGGACCCGGACGATGTGACGGTCGGGGAGATCCGCGATCGTGTTGTCGCCGGGCTCGTGGCTGAGCTCGCACTCACAGGGCATCCGGTGCGTACCACGCTTCATGCGGATAGTGCGATCGGTGCATTCATGCGCCTGGCCGGTGGGCGCCTGCAGTTGCCGATGGACGAAGTGTCCTCGGAGAAATTCATTAATGCGGTCGCGAACCAGAAACTGATCCCCCTGCTGTGCCCCCACTGCAAAGTGCCGGCGCGCGATGTGATGCCCGCAGCGCAGATTGAAACGCTCGAACGCAAGTTCGGTCTGGACACCTCGAAGATGGCGTGCCGCGACGAAACCGGTTGCGAACACTGCCGCCTGAAGGGACTGTTCACACGGGCGGGCAAGGTCGCGGCCGGTACGAAAGGGCAGACGCTTGCAATGGAAATTTTTCGGCCGACGTTGGAGTTTCTGGAGCGCGCTGCCGAACGCGACTGGCGCGGCGCTGAGCGGGTATGGCGATCGGCGCGCACGACGGGGTTTGACAGCGATGACATGACGGGCAAGACGATCTACGAGCACGCGCTCTACAAGGCGTCGCAAGGCATCATCGATCCGCGCTTCATCGACACGGCGATGCGTCCGTTTGACGAATACCGGATTTTCGCTGACCGCGACGGGAGGATGCCGTCGTGATCCGCGGACTGACTCATACGCTCTTCATGGCGCTGCCGCAGAAGGAGCGCATGCGCATCGCCAGATGGCGCTTCCAGAAGGTGCGCGAGACCTTCTATCGCGAGACACGTCTGGACGTGGCGGCCAAGGGGCTGCGCAATCGCGAGACGCTGCTCGAGCGGCTGACAACCCTCGAAAAGCGTCATCGCTCGCGCAGGTGGCTGACGTGGCCCGTGTTCAATGCGGTGGCGAAGCGCATGGTCGCTGGTGACGACTTTGCCACCGCACTCAAGCCGTTCATTCCGAGCCAGGAACACGCACTGCTCGATATCGCCGGTACGTCGACGCGCGAAGACGCCGCGGTGCGCGGGCTGGAGCTCGCAGAAATGGCCGCGCACGCAGAGGGTGTGCTCGCGTCGACGACGTCGCTGGAGATGGCCTATCCGGCATTTCTCATCGTCTATCTCTACATGTTCTGCATGCTGTTCGGCGGAGAAATTTTCCCGGCCGTCGCGGACACGAAGCCGGTCGATCAATGGCTACCGGTAGGGCAGACGCTCTATGCGATCGACACGTTCTGCTACGAGTACTGGTGGCTGAGCGCTGCGATCGCCGCGGGTCTGGTGTCGTTGTATTTCTGGACGCTCAAACGCTGGACCGGACACTTCCGCAACCGCGTAGATGCATTGCCGCTGATGTGGCGCAACCGGCGCGACCTGCGTGCTGCGCTGCTCATCGTGTCGCTTGCAGGTCTCTTCGATTCGAATCTCGTCCTGCGTGCTGCGCTCGACCGGCTTGCGAAGACCGCAGACCCGTGGCTCTGGTGGCACATCGACCGCATGAGCCGGCGGCTCACGCAACGCCCCGATGAACCGATGCGGGCGCTCGACACCGGCATCTTCTCCGAGGTGGTGATCGACACCATCGCCGACGCGGCGGGGCGCGACCAGTTTGTCCAGGCCATCAAGAATCTGGGCCGAACATCGCTGGACCGCGTCGTCGCCACCGTGCGCCGAAATGCACGTATCACGCATTACGTGCTGCTCGGCTTCGCCGTCACGCTGTTTTTTGTGCTGGGCATCGGATCGTACGCTGCGACCGGCGCTGCGAGCTTCGATTCTTCCCCGACTACATCCGCTGTATCCAATTGACCGAGGCAATGAGAAAAATGAACAAAAACCCGATCCAGAATCAGACCCAGGAACAACGCAAGGCCGCGATCCTGCGCATGGGCCGTCGGCGCAAACAGTCCGGCGAGCTGTCGATCATCGAAGGCGCTGCCGTGATGGCGGGTGCCGCGCTGCTGGCACTCATCGTATATGAGGGTCGCAGCTTCGTGATGGATCGTATCCACGCCCACCAGTTCAAGAGCGAGTCGCAACTCTTCCGCAGCGGTATTCAGGACGCGACGGCGAGCGACACCGATTTTTCGGCTGAATCGCTGCTCACGCTTGCGCAGAATCACGCGTTTGATTCGGCCGGTAGCCGGGTGAACAAGACGTCCGGCACGCTGACCGGCATCTTCGGTGGCCCGGTGACCGCCGCGGTCGCGACCATTTCCACGACCGACGATGCGATGGTGCTGACCTATCCGGTTCCGGCGACGGTCTGTTCGCTCGCGGTGGGCGCGGTGGCAGGCGCCTATACCAAGGTGACCGTCAACGGGACGACCGTCTCCGATCCCAATACGACCTTTAGCCAGACGACTGCGGGAACGGCGTGCAGTTCGAGTGGTGCGACGGCGAGCATTGCGATGTACGCGACGCACAACAACTAAGGATAGTCGCCCATGTTCAGCATCGTTGAGATGGTGGTCGTGCTGGTGGCCGCTGCGCTGATGACGACGGTCGCGATCAAGGAAGACGCAGCGAAACGGCGCGCGCAGGTCATGACGGCCGAAGGCCAGAACGAGGCGGTCATCAATTCGGCGTTATCTGACTGGGTGACCAACAATTACGCGACGCTGATTGCAGGGGGCCCTGTCGCGGTGGTCGCCAGCCCGCCGACGCTCAATGACCTCTTTACGCAGGGAAACCTGAAACAGCCGCACGCTGCGGGACCGTTCTGGGGCGGGTCGTACGTGATCAGCATGAGTGTCGGGCCTGCAACGTGTACGGCGAGCGCCGGTGACTGCCACGTCACCTACGTCATGTATCCGTCGAAGCCGCTCACGCGAGGCGGGGTGCCGGATATCGTCGGCGCGTCGCAGATTGCGCAGGCTGGCGGCAATTCCTTCGGGTACTCGAAAACGCAGAACGCGGGAACGATCACTGGCCTGAACGGTGCATGGACCGCTAACAATCCGCTGGGCAATGTCCCGGCCGCGATTCTTGCGACCAACGGACCGACCTCGGACGGCAACTCGGTCTATATCCGGCGCGACGGCGCGCTGACGTGGACGGGAGACCAGAACGTCAATCACGTGAGCCTGCACAACGTTCACGATCTGGATGCAGAGGGGACGGTGAGCGCGGCGAATGTTGGAGCCACGGGCGCGGTGGCGGCAAGCGGTGCGGTAGCCGCGGGCACGACGGTCACGGCTGGTACGACTGTCACCGCCGGTACGACGATCGGGATGGGCAGCGTGGGATGGCCAAGAACCGCTTGCCCGGCGGTGAATGCCATGGCCGGGGCAAGCGACGGTTCCGGCCTAGTGCTGTCGTGCCAGAAGGTGTCGGGCGTTCTGCAGTGGATGCCCATTGGCGGGCCGAAGCTGTGGTACGGCTACACCGCTATTCCCGACGGGAACGGTACGTTCGTGCCCAATCCAGTGTGTCCGGCGGGCGGGACGCCGGGGATTGTGGTTTCCGGACAGAGCACCTACACCGACCCGACCGCCTCGATCCACTACAGGGTCGATGGTACGGGCCCATGGACGGTCTATATCGTGGATGGAAGCCCAGGCGACAACACCGTTATCCCCGGTACCGCCGTTGCGACGACGTACTGTTCCTATTGAGAATAGAGAAAATGACAAAACTGATAATCAGGATGGCGCTGGCCGTCTGTGCGGTGCTTTTAAGCCATGCTGCAGTGGCAGGGCCGGTGAGGTGCTCGGTCAACAATCAGGACTCGACGTGCGTCGGTCACATAACAACGGTCTGGCAGACAGCACCGACGTGTCCCACAGACCCAGGATGGACGACCGTAGCTGCGGCGCAGTGGATCGGATCGCAATACACCGCTCCGCAGTGCAACTATCAGGCGCCCCAGGGATGTCCGTCCGGATTTACGCAGACCTCGCCACCGGTTTGGACCGGGTCTAACTGGACGCTACCCCTCTGCCAGCCGGTAACGCCGCAAAAACCCACCATAGTGTCGGCCACGGGATTCTGGGTATGGGCGGATTGTGGCTCCTACCTCGGTGGGAGCAAAACGGGTCCGATACCGCTAGCGGTCTATAAGGATATTTGGTCCGATGGGTCAACCACGTACTATCAGTTCTTCTTCGGTAAGCAATACCCCGTATCGGTCGACAGTCAAGGTCGATACTACGTGAACGAGTTAGGCGACAATTGGGACACGGACCAGGGTAATGGCTACCCGCTTGCGTCTCTATATGAGACGGCTGCCGGTGATCCGAGTGCTTCGATTCCACCGCAGCCCAATTACGCATGTTCTGGTTCCAATCACTAAGCGATACCGGAGTTCGCAAACGCTATAAAACGTAGACTCAAAAAAAAGCCCCATCAATTGCTGATGGGGCTTTTTTCGCCTGGAGGGAGCTTGCCAGGCCTTGGGGACTATCAAAAATCCATAGTGTCAACCGACGATGTTGCCGGTCGTGAAGGTGAAACTGCGGCTGAACGGGGTTCCGTTGATGGTCCCGGTAATCGACACCGCGTACGTCGAATTCGGCGCAAGTGGCGACTTGGGGTATGCCACGCCTTCGTAAGCCGCGATATCGTTGTTGGGATCGCTGGAGGAATCCAACACCTGCAGCGTGATGACGTTGCCCGACGTGTCGGTCATCGTCGCCGATTGCAAACGGATCGTGTCCGTCAGATTGCCCGCAACGGCGACGGGGGTGCCCCAATTACCCGAAGTATTCGGCGGGGTTGGGGTTTCACCGCCTGCTGAATAGGCAACGCCAGTCGTGCCTTGGCAAGGGAAGGTCAAAGGCACGCTCGTCAATTTGGCTTGCGCGTTCGCGACACTGATCGACGCATAGACCTCCGGAAAGCCATTGAACGTCGTTTCAGATTCGCCGATGCCGATGGATGTTGCCGGCGACACCAAGACGCCGATGTGATAGACGCCAGAGAGCCAACCATAGACTAGCTGTTGGCCGCATTGGTCTTCCGTTAGCTTCGCTGGGGTATAGAAGCCACCGCTCACACCCCCAACCGAAACAGTCTGCGGATAGCCAAAGTGCGCCGCACGGTCGCCATACGTCACGCCGGTGAAGCCTGCATTGCCCGAAACTTCTGTATCCGAGACACCACTGTTCAGCGCAGCCAGATACTGAGCGTGAGACTGTGTCGCCTGATCCAGCGCCGCATTGTCCTGAAGGGCCGAAAAGCCGCACTGCTGCCGTTGCTGGTTCAGCAGATTAAACGCCGCGAGCTGTGCGCTGCCCGCCGCGTACTGCGGCGTCGATAGATTCGTCACGGACGGGGCACTGGCGCCTGTCGGTGCTGAAGCGCTGCTGCCGCCGTTGCTGCTACCGCTGCTGTCACCACCGCCCCCACCGCCGCCGCATGCAGCCAGGGCGAGCACAGCCGCGAAAGAAATGGCTGTCAGAGTGGAAATGTTCTTCTTCATTATTGAATCCTTGGATTTGTTGTTGGCCGTGCACCTTGCGCGACCTTGATTCCATCTTACCGACGGGCGTGCAAAGTCAAGTTCCCGCCCCGCCGCGTTTGGCCCTTCGCCAGGCGATCGGACTCACGCCAGATTTGGCGCGCCATTCTAGTGGTAACGGAAAGTTTGAGTGAGGCTTGAGGCCAAACGTCGTCTGAGGGAGGAAAACAGCGACCTCGAGACGGACATCCCTGTTCCTACCGGCGTCTGCGGGCGCGTCGGTGAAAGACTCGCAAACCAACGAAGGCGGCAACCAAGCCGATACCAGTAATGGTTGGCCCGGCTTTCGCGAGTTGCGGGACGACCCGGGTGGCCATATACAGGGCAAATAGCGCGATTGAGACTCGACCAACCCATGGCGCACTCAAAAGGGACAGTAGAGGCGATGGCTGGCTGCTCACATAGTGGGCGTATCCCTCGTTGGCCTTTTCGAGGTCGAACTCCGTGGCATTCACTGCGCGCTCGCTCCGGTAGAACCTTTCGTATCGCTCAAAGCGCCCGTCACCGCGCCCGTCGAGCCATGCAGCGTTGCTCTCCCGCGCCAGGTAGGCGTAGTCATCCATCGTTGCGCCTAGTGAACGTGTCCTGCGTGCCACCCGATCGCACCGATAGCATCGGCGATGATGCTACCGTCTGCCTCGGCGTAGTACGCGCCGGTTTCAGGGTTTTGCCAACCGAACTGGGGCCGACCATCAATGCAAAAGATGACGAGTCCAGCGGGCAGGTCAATTTCGCTGGGTTTGGCTTCAGGTCTCACTGTTTGCCCTCCGCGCAGCGCGCTTTTTCGCGCCGAGCTGCTGGTTGCAGGCAGGGCATGTGAAGCGACTGTGCATTTCAATCTTCGCGTCGTTGTTTGACACGACGTAATGCGTGCTGCATGTGCGGCAAGGCGCGACGGTCAGGCGAGCATCGGCTGCCATCGAACGGATCAGGTTCCATCCGCGGTCCGGCATGATGACCCGATTGCCGCCGAATAGGCGGTCGTAGACATCATTGGTTGCGAGCAGCGCCTCGGCCGGATTCGCTCCCATGGCAGTTGCCGATCGATACAACCACGCGTAGACGGTAGCGTGCAGCCGATGGACCGGAGTTTCGACAAACCATGAGAGCGACGTTGCCGTGTTGCCGCATGGCGAACTCTTGCCGTGGATCTCGCTGTAGCGCGTTCGCATCTGATGCTGGTTCAGACCGAAAAGGTTCGAGGCCGTTGAGGCGCGCAGACCGTAGGCCATCATCGCGCTGGCGTAGGCCTCGTTTTTCAGGCGCCCGAGACGAAGTTCTCCCCATTGAGCAGCGTAAGGAAGAATTCCAACGCGAGAGGGCGAGGTCAACATGATCTGGTGGGCAATCATCTCGTCAGTCAGGGTGCTGCCGGCGAACTCCCGCCAGAACGTTGGACTGTTGAAACGCCAGCGGAACAGCGGCAATTCCTTCATCCGGCCCAGCGCCAACCGTAGCTTGTGCGTCGGGACAGAAATCAGATACTTCGCGACCTCGGTCGAAATGCCTAGCAGCGGGGCACTCAGCACGCTGACGTTGAGCACCTGCGTGACAAGCGAAACAAATGCGGAATTCTGCTGGTTCACCGCGTAAGCCATCAGTGAGTCAAGCTGAGGCGTCTTGCGGCGAAGCACATCGACAGCCACGGTGGTGGCAGTGTTGTCGACGAAGCACCGCCAGTCCTCGACGGTCTTCAGCGTCGGCTCGACCATCAAAAACGGCGCGCGCAGCAGGTTTCGAAGCGAGGACTGGTTGAGCTGAAGCTGCTCGATCTCTTTGCGCTCGACATTGAAGACCTCGTTGAACCGACTGTCCTGCTTGAGCAACCACTTCATGTGGTCGACCAGATTGAAGTTTGCAACCTGAATTTGGCCGGTGAGCCATTCCGGCACATAGAACCGGTCAATCGCCCGGTAACCGTCTTTGTTGTTCACTGCGTTTTTTCCTTGTCTCTCAAACACATCAGTTGCCTGCAGAGTCAGGCCGCGCGAGCTGCTGCCAGCAATTCCCCGTGAAACTTGCCCGTAAGATCGGCCAGTCCCGTCAGAAGTCCCTTAAAGCGGCCGAGCGAACCGTCGGCCGTGACCAGCAGTTGAACGCTGTGGAATTTCTGAATGAACGAGCCGAAACGTTCTACCAGCCCGGCAACCCGCTTTTCAACGGCCGCTTTCTGATCGATTTCCGCTTCCTGTTTTTTCTTGAGCTCGGTCAGTTCCGCGAGGCGCTTTTGCGCTGCTTCACATTCACTGGTGAGCCGGCTGAGTTCCTCGAACCGGGTTTTCGCAGCGCTCTCAAGATTCCGAAGGTGCTCGGGCGTGACTTCGACCTCAACTTCTCTGATCGTGACCTTTTCATGGGCTTCGGCAAGCTCACGCCTCTTGGCCTGGACTTCACGTTCAAGCGTCGCAATGGTGCTTTGCAGGCCGCTCGCGGTCTGTTCGGCTGAGGCAAGGTCGACCATGGTCTTCCTCAGCTTCTCGCGGTCCTGCTGGACTTCATGATTCAGACGCTTCGCTTCCGCTGCGAGCCGCTCGTTATCGCTCTTCGCGTCGTCAAGCTGGCCATAGATTTCGGACAGCTGGCTCGTAACGGTAGCGAGGGCGCTCTCCTTCTCCACGAGGCGATCCTCGTAGCTCTCGATGATCTTCTTGATGTCGCGCTTGCTCAGATCGGGATTGTCGCGCTTGGCGTCAATGACCATCTCTACGACTTCGTCACTCTTGTTTACCAGCAGCTGCATGTCAGTGATCGACAGCATTTCGACCGCGCCGCTGTTCTTGCTGAAACGCTCGTAGCAGCGAATGTAGAGGTAGACCGAGTCGCGTTTCTTGCGGAACGTTCCTTCAAGGAAGCTGTAGACAAGCTCGGCTGCCTTTTTGCGGACCTGCTTTGTATCACCGTACGTGCTCACGAAGTGGCCCTCGATCCGCGTTCGGATGTGGTAGAACGAGCCTCCGATGCGCATGTGTTCGAGAAGAATCTTTTTCGTCGAGTGCGCGACTTCCTCGGCTTCTTCTGCGATCGAAGCACGCAGTCCGGCCGATATCTCATCGCCACCGAAGAACTCATTGACCTTCTGGCCAATTTCATGTTCGGACGGCACATGGGCGAAGGCGAGGGGCAATTCCCGCTCAACATTGCCGTCATTGCCCTCAGGACGGGTAGGATCGAAATCGTCCTCGTCGCCTGCTGTAACCGGGACATTCTTTTTGGTCATGTTGTTCTCTCTTCTTTTCGTGCTCGTTACTGATCTTTTCCTGCTTTTTTTGCAGGCGCCAAGGCCATTCGCCGGATCGTTCGAAAGCGGGTGCAACCTGTTTTCCCGAAATGCACCGCCTCAGAATACGCGCCGTTTCGTTGCTGCCATCCCGCTAAGAAGCTCAGTTTCATGCAGCTTTCACAGGAATGAAGTACGGGAATCCGACGGCCAGACAGTTGATTCGGCAAACATTTCTGAAACTTTAGGTAGCGATCGGTATTTTTTTAGGGTTTTCCCTCAGTTTCATCCGGTGCCTTTCTATGGCAGCGGGCGCTGTTTCGGCGACGGCCAGGACAGCCCGTCGCGCGTGAAGCACATTCACAGGCCGGTTGGTTGTGGAGGCGTACTCGGACTTTCGGGCGCGAAGCCAGTGACGCAGATCGGCTGCCCGCATCATGTTTAAAGGAAGGGCGGAGGACAGGTCGCAATGAGCGTGAGGGAATGCCGCCACCCCTTCCACTGGCCAGGTCCCCGGCAGAATTGACCGCAGAAAAGCGACCTTCGAGCGGTTCTGTTGCATCGGTGAGCGCCGTACATCTCTCAGTCCGTCAACCCCGGTACGCACGACCGTCTGTAGGTCTTGCCCTGGTTCAATGCGACCCGCCCAGTTTTTCGTCTCCACAACGAAGATGCCGAAAGGCGTCACGACAAGATGATCGACCTCGGCAGTCGGAAATTCGGCCCCCGGCGCATGATTGAGCAGAAGGGGGCCCGGATGCAGATAGAAGTTGTCGCCGCAGAGCCATTGCAAAGCGGCATGGAGCTCGGTCTGAACGGCAGCTTCACCTTCGTCGCCGCTACGCTGGCTGCGCGTTGCGGGGGGATGGCTGGAATTCGACTGGGGTCGGCGCCTGAGTGCCCGATAGACGAATACGCACCCGGTTACGAGAAAAATGTACGTCAGCATCGTGAAACCTCGCGGAGTGAAGATGATTCCAGTCTGCCGCGAAAATTGAGAAGTCAAGTCGTCGCCGGAACGACTGTGGTGTTGACGCCGCCGTCGACTCGACGGTGTCTGCATTGGCCATATCCCTTGATGCGCCGGGGCATCCGTCGCGCATTCGGCCGATTTGACGTCGCTCCTCGAAAATACATGTGCAGCACTTACATGTGCCTTTCCGCCAATCCTTTCTTCTTGCCTTCATGCACCCCCGGAAAGCTATAGGATTTAGTCGAGCTTTCTTGGCGAAGACGTTGAGCCGGCTCAGACAGGTCTGCCCAACGGGTGCGCATCTCCAGGACATTCAAAGCTGTACGACATTGGCGAGCATTTGCGGCTTCCAGCAACTGACTGAGCGCTAACCTTGCACTATCCATTGGCGTCCTGCGACGCATCGACCTGCCGCGAGTGATCGCGCGCTACCTGCTTTTCCCATCTCCGTCTTTTTCCTGCCGCAAGAGCTTTGGTGCGCGTCCGTGTGGACGCAGACCAAAGCGCTTCGCGCCTGAGTTTCCTTGCTCTTCGAGCATCGAAACCACCGGACGTTGGTCCGGACATTCCCTGTTGATTATTTTTCTAGAGAGAAAAATGCTGAAGGTCCATTTCAAAGACTCAATCAAGTCGCCAGGCAAGGTGCTGGCTCTGTGTTTCATCGCGTATTTCGCGACCATTTCATTTGTCGTTTCCGGCTTTCTTGTTCTTCTGGCTGCCCATTGGGTAGTCAAGAAAATGAAGAAGAAGGGGAAGGCCATTCTGCAGGCGGAAGCGGATGCGGAAGCGGCTCGCATCGAGACTGAAAAACTCGCTGCCCGAGCTGCGGGCGAAACGAAAGTGCCAGTTGCATCTGCCGCAACTGCAGCCGCCAACGACAGCAATATGAAGCCGACGCCGATGAAGCAGTACGCAAAATCGGCTGTCGTTGTTCCGTTCAAGAACGGTACCCGTTAATCGGCCTACCGTTGTTATCTACCGTCACCTGGGCCTCGCGCCTCTGGTGACGGCACCCTTCACCCTGCCGGGAATCGCATTCCCGGACACGGGCCATGAGATTGCCGGCGCCACCGGAGCAATCCCATGGAAATGCATGTGGCTGCCTGGCAGCTGGACATGTTCGGCGATTCATCGCCTGTTGTCGTAACCCCTCCCAAGCCTGATCCGCTGCCCGATCCGCATCTTTGGAGCGAGTCGGTGCGCGCAAAGATGGTTGATGCGCTCATCTCACTCGCCAGCGACAGTCGTCGCGGCGATAACATGCTCGAGTCGCTGATGGATTGCGCAGACCTGCTGTCCGAACGTCTACGCAACCGCAAGATCGATGTCGATGACTACCGCGCGACGCTGGGCTGGATCATGGGTTACTGGGATGGCGCGCTGCCCTATCTCTATGTGTGCAAGGTCAACGGCGTTGATCCGGAGATCCTGCAGGACGCAATTCTTAGCACGCCGCTACTTCTGCGCGATTTGCGCGAAGTTCAGCGCGTTTGCTTTGGCACGTTGCTATAGGAGCGAGTCATGGCGAACGCAGTAACGCTTTTTGCCCGCGTCATGGCGGACCTCTTCAACGGCAAATCTGCAAGCGAGCCCTCCGGGTTTTGCGCGCAGACGAACCCGCAGCCGGACGCACCAGATCCACAACCGACGGACGGGAATGACACCACGGCCAGCACGGTTGGGCAGGGCGCGCCGAACGAGACCGTTGTAACAATCGGCGACATCCCCCATCTGTTCGTCGATGAAGGCGATCACGTCGTCCAGTTCAGTCCTGCTTTCGACGACCACTCAGAGGAAACCGAGTTCGGTATGAAGATCCTCCCCGATCTCGCGCCGCACTGGGCGCAGCGTGCCGTGCACCGGTGTCCGCTCAAGGAGGCGGTAGCTGCCGCGATCCGCCACAACGGCAATCCACCTGCCACCAGTCCTCCGGCTCAGAGCAAGCGGCTCGGCAACGGCCATCCTGATCCATCAGCCGGAAGCGAAGAAGCGTTTGAGGCCGAACCGGCCGTGCCAACGCGATCGCGCCGCAACGACACCGCGGACGCGTCGAACGTCGTTGGCCGCATCGTTTCATGGGGCGAAGAGCGCTTTCCCGATCGCAAGAAGCCGGGGCGCTTTTACAAATCCTTCGCGATGCATATCGACACCAGCGCTGGTGAGCGAACGCTGCAAGGCGAAGGCCTGAAGGAAGCGATCGCGGAAAGCCGCTGTGTTGTTGGTGATGTCGTCTCTGTACGTCGCACCGGGAAAGTCAAGGTTCCCGCGATCCGCACGGATGGCTCACCAATTGTCAAGGACGGCAAGCCGCTCATGTGGGACAAGTGGCTATGGTCAATATCTAATTAGAGGAACAACAAATGGCATCTGTCAATAAAGTGATTCTCGTCGGAAACCTCGGCGCGGACCCTGAAGTTCGATATCTTCCAAGCGGTGACGCAGTGGCGAACATTCGTCTTGCGACGACCGATCGCTACAAGGACAAGGCGTCGGGCGAGATGAAAGAGGCGACAGAATGGCACCGCGTCTCATTCTTCGGGCGCCTCGCCGAAATCGTGTCAGAGTATTTGAAGAAGGGCTCGTCGGTGTATATCGAAGGGCGTATTCGCACCCGCAAGTGGCAGGCGCAGGACGGTACCGACCGCTACTCGACGGAAATCGTTGCCGACCAGATGCAGATGCTGGGCGGCCGTAGCAGTGACGAAAGCGGCGGCGACTTCGAACAGCGTAGCGGCTCGCGCGCACAGCGACCCGGTCCGGCCTCGCGTTCTAATGATTCGGGTCAGTCGCACGCAGGCGCCCGCGGGCAACTTCCGCAGCCGTCTCATAGCGGCGGTGGTTTCGACGAAATGGACGATCCGATCCCGTTCTGAGGTTTTGTAACCGCCGAGCTGCATGGCTTGCGATCTGATCCCGGAAAGGCTCACCTTTTCCTGATCCTTCTCCCGTAACACCTCACCATCGCAACGACATGCCTTCGGGCGTGTCGTGCGACGGACCTTCTGCACTGGCCGTTCGGGCCTGCCTCCTTCTCTGTCCAGCCAGCACGTCTGCTGAAAAAAGTTGCCCGCCAGTGCGCGGACTGCTTTTTTGAGCACGCGTTCTTACGCCTGTCTCAGGCATCGACCCCAACCCACTTCCACCTAGGAGAGTGACAATGAGTACATCTGGACGCGGGCTTTCACCCGAGAAGTACGAGTGGCTGCAACGCAAGCTGAAGGAATTCAGTCTCTCTCCGGAGGCGTGGATTTCGACATTGATGAGCTATGGCATTTCTGGCGATTCTCTGACTGGCAACGGGGCTCCGTGCCCGATCTGTGGTGGTGAAGACCGTTTTACATATGACAACAGGAACGGCCGTGGTGACTGGGTTTGTCGCCAGTGCAACGACGGACGTCCAAGCGCTGGCGACGGCTTGCAGCTCATCGCGAAAGTAAGCGGCATCGGACTCTATCGCCTGATGCGCCAACTCGATGGTGGCTTGCCGCCGCCGCCGCCCGCCACCTGCAACAAGAAGGCACCTGAGCCCAAGCGCAAAGTCGATCCCGCGTTCGTTGAGAAGATCCTCAACATGACATGGGAAAAGGATTGTGCGCCGCTCGAGGCCGGTGGATTCGCCATGCAGTATCTCAAAGGGCGTGTGCCAGGGTTGTCGGTTGAACCGTCGAAGGCTTTGCGCTTTGGCATGCTCGAATACCGGGACAACGACAAGACGGTGCTTGGCACCTGGCCCGGTATCGTCGCGCGCTATGTGTTGCCTGACGGACGGCTCGGCACATTGCACCGGACGTATCTTGACCACCATGTGCCCAAGAAGGCCACGATCGTCTCAGCAGATGGGGAGATTCTTGATTCCAAGAAGAACCACATGACGCTGAATTCCTTGCCTGGTGGCGCTGTTCGACTGATGGACCCGGTCGATGGCGAAATCGGTGTAGGGGAGGGGCTTGAATCGGCGTACGGCGCGCATATGGAATTCGGTGTGCCGGCCTGGTACTGCCTGAACAAGGATCTTCTGCGGCAGTTCGTTGTTCCTCGCGGGCTCGGTATCAAGGTCGTCCATATCTTCATGGACTTCGACGAAATCGATCCGAAGACTCGAAAGTCGCCGGGCGTCGCGGCGGGAATGGAGCTCGCAACGCGCTTGCGTGCCGAGGGATATTCCGTTGTGCTGCATCGTCCGAAGCGTCGTGGGCACGACTACTGCAATGAGTGGAATGAGTTGTGGCAGCTCAGGCGCAACTCGTCGCTGCACAGGCAGCATCGTTATGTGGATATGCGGCAAGCTGTCGCCGCTTAAGTATTGCGCCGGCGTACTGGCGATCTTCAAACCTGCCCGATGGGGATGTTCCCCATCGGGGATGTCTTGTCGGGCCAATTTCGATGGAGTAGAAAATGGCTTCGTTCCAGGTTCTCGTGGGGAGCTTTGCAATCGTCGCAACCAACGGCGCTGCGGGTGGCCGTCAGCGTGTAGGAAAGTCGGATGCCGTCGCTTTCGACGTTATCGACCGGACCGCCTGTGGCAACACCGCCTATGCGTGTCGCGATCAGTCTTTTCCAGATGCGTGGGACTTTTGTACACGCCGACTTCTTGTTACTGCGGCTCCACGCTCGCATTGATCCAGAAAAGCGAAACGGCCCCCCAGATGTTGGGGGAGCCGTTTTTTTTTGCCTGCGCGCTCCGTTCATTTCATGATCGCGACGCAGACTGCAACAACGACGGCAAAGACTTTCCACATGCGCCAAAGTTCGCTCGACCAGAGCGCGCCAGCGGCACCAGTCAGCAGCAGCACGACGCACAGATCATTGTTGACGTGCATGCTCGCCAGCATCGCGGCAAACCACCAGAGCGCGAGCGACGCGCCGAATATGATCGCGCGGCGTGTGAAGAACGGAAGCGCCATGAACTTCGTATAGCAGACCGTCAGCCGATCCATTGCGTTCACTCCTTGGATTTGGTTTTCGCCACGTGTTCTACGGCATCGAGGCTGTACCAGCCGGCAATACCAGCAGCAACCAGAGTTGCAATGAACAGCCAAGAGCGCGGTTCAGTCAGTGGCAGGCCGTTACGCACGATTTCGATTAATTCCAGCATTTTCGCCCCCTAAGATCGGTAGCCGCTTCGATGCACCGCACGTCGCGCGATGAACATCGAAGCCATGACCCATCTTCGCATTACCACGGCGAAGTCAAGTTTCTATCAGAAGAACGCACCAAAGGCGTCGGCGATCTGATCGACGTCGTGCCCCCCAGGCTCATCGGTCCCGTTGATTGAGCGCAGCTCGTCTTCTTCGATGACCGCTTCCGTGGCAACGCGCGTGGCGGCCGCACGTTGATCGACTGCCTCGGGCGCAATCACATTGCGCGCGATCACGGCGGCGGGATAGACGGCACGCACCGCGACTTGCCGCTCGAAGTCTAAGGTGACGCAATTTTCCCGCAACGCGGCTTCGGCCAAGGAGCGCAGCAGCGCCGCACGTTCCCTGTACGAGCTTGCCTGCCGGAGTCTGGCATGAAGGAGAGGCGTGGTCACCGCGTCAATGACCAGCTTCATGTCGAACTTTTCGCTCATGCTTTTGCAGTGGCGCGCTCGCGGGTAAGCCCGGCTTCGCCGACGATCAGGAATCCCTTGGCGTTCGCCGTGCAGGGTGAGTCTATGACCTCGAGCGTCACGCGTGGGAACGCCTTCCGGATTGCAGGTGCATACAGCGCACCACCGCCGCCGGACAGAATGATCGAGCGCACGTTGGTGAGCTGGCCGACGTTGTTTTGCATTTCCTTGACAACACCAGCGATGACCGGTTGCGACTGGTCGAGATATGGATCAAGGTCGATATCGTTGCCATAGAAAAAGAACGGCTTGCGCTCGCGCAACGCCTTGTCGATGCGTTCGATGTCCTCGACCTGTTCGTCCTGGTCGCGCGAGATGAGTGCCGCGATGCGCTGATAGATCTGGGATGCGCCGCCTGGGATACCGTCGCTGCGCTTATCGTCCATCGTGAATCCGTTGGCATAAACCCAGTCAGTCGTGAAGTAGCCCACGTCGATCACGAGGTGGGCGCTCTCGCGACCGAACTCACCCTGACGGTTAGAAGATGCTGCGACAAGCGAGCCGAGCGGTTGCGGGATGACTACCACCTTATCGATCGTAATGCGACCCGGGCCGTAGTCGAACGTGCCGGTGAAGCGATCACGCAGTGCGCCGGAGTACTTCTTCATGTTATGAACGGGCAAACCAAGGACCAGGCGCTCGATATGGGTGACGTCCGCGAAATGAATCGCGCCGAATAGAAGGGCTGCGTAGTTATCGGACAGCACAAAATCGTTCGACAGCGCGCGGCCGGTGTTGCCGTACGCTGCCGTGAGCGAAACGTCGGGCCCAACCTCGTATTCGATCTGCTCGATAACGATGGTCGCGACCTTGCGCGAGGCGAGCACGCTGTCGCCATAGCCGGACAGTGCACGGCTTGCGGCGAGCGGCGCAAGGGAAGGGAACATGCCCGTGGCGATGGTGCCGCTCGCTGCCCGGTGAGCGTGTTTGGTGTTGCCGTAACCGACGTCGATTGCAAAGACCGAAGTTTTCAAGGTGACTCCATGCGTTGAGTTGAACCACGCTCCGAAGTGATAGAAAACTGACAGATAAGTGTCAGTTTGAATCGCCCCGGTCGCGCGGCACCGGCGAACTATCAGATAACTGACACTTAAGTGTCAGTTCGAGTGTTGCGCCGGGCTTTCTGAGCAAACTGACACTTTTCTGTCAGTTCTACCTGGTTTCAGTCTAGCGAGCGCGTAGCGAAGTCAAGTCGACGAAAGCCGACCGGTTCTGACCATCTTTCGGCATGCACTGCTTGCGCGACTGGCCCTATCCTTGGCATACCTACCGCGTCCCAGACGCATCGAATGCGAGTGCAAGGCACTCGCTCGTCCCTATCCCTGGCCCGCAACAGGCCGAGAAGTACCCCACTGACCGGGCCGCACAGTGATGCGGCCTTTTTCTGAAGCAAATCAAGTCCATGGTGGTCCACGTTGAGGACACCCGGACACTGCGATATCCATACGATTGGCGGCGGTTTGCCGCGTTGTGACGCGTTGAGGACATGTGGAGAGACCGGACACCGGACACTTTCTACATCTCGGCGGCGTCTGCACACGCCCTTACAGCGACGGCTGGGTGCGCTCACGAAACCCGATACACCGCGGCGGAGATGAGTGACTTTGGGGGCGGGGGAAGCCTTGCGGACCGGCAAGACCGGATAACCGCGATTCCCTGACGGAAGAGGACACGGCGCGCGCGGCCGTACACAAAACGCGTACAGGTATTGCCCGGCAATTAGCACTGGCCCGGAGCTCCGCGAAGCGGAACACGGTTCACAGGCGCGAAAGCGTGATGCTGGCAGGGTAGCCACGAAGCTGCATTAAGCGGGAAGTGTTTCCACGCAGCGCGAAGGCAGCGATGCCCCGCGCGAAATGCATCGGTGGCGGATTGCGCGAAGCGCGATTCGTGCTGATGGGCGGCAGGTTGGACAGTCGGAATGCATGATCTTCTCATGCATCTGGTTGATCGGATGGAATCGCTAAAGGACAGGAAGGCAGGACCCAAGCGACGGGGCTACGGCGCAGCCGCCACAGTGGCGGGCAACAAAGCGCAAACCGGGTGGTCGGGTGACGGCATCGGGTAGGGATGTCGCGAACATCGGGCTGGATAATGGCACGCAGAGGCAGCGCGGCGGCGCCGCAAGGGATTACCGCATGAGCGCAATTCTCAATGTGAGAGCGATCGTCAACGGCTATGGTTTTGGTCCCGAATTCCGGGATGCGCTCCTCAAACTGTTCGACGAGAACGTTGCGCGCGTTCATAGCACCACGCGAATCAGCAAGCGCGCGTTGTCGATCAAGACGCAGGAATATCGCGCTGCCAAACTGTGTAAGGCGTTCAAGGAACTGCGCGAGGGCGGTTACGTTCTTCAGACGCCCTGGTCGCTTAAACGCAAGCACGTGAAATTTCTGGTCGACTCGTGGGTGGCGGCTGGTCAGAGCGGCGGGACGATAGAAAACAAGCTGACGTATTTTCGGGCGATGGCGCATTGGATGGGCAAGACAAATCTGATTGGCTCGCTTGACGACTACGCGGACCGAGAGGCGCTCGGTCTGAAACGGAGTTACGTGGCAAAGGAGGATAAATCGTGGCAGGCGCATGGCGTCGATGCCGTCGCGAAGATCGAAGAGATCGCGCAAACGTGTCCGCACACAGCGGTTCAGCTGAAAATGCAGGCCGCGTTTGGCTTGCGCATCGAAGAGAGTTTTATGCTCCGCCCTGTGGAAGCAGTGCGAAATTGGACACTGCTGGCAGTGACGCGTGGCACGAAAGGGGGTAGGCCGCGCGAGGTGCCGATCGAGACCAAGATCAGGATACTGGAAGAGGCTGCGATGCTCAGCAACGGTCTCACGGGCTCGACAGTCCCCGCAGATAGGACCTTAGGTCAATGGCGTGACTGGTACTACTACGTCCTCGAAAAACACGGGATCACCAAAAAAGGCATGGGCATTACCAGTCACGGTCTTCGGCACGAATATCTGCAAACGCTCTATCAAGATACCACTGGTGTACCGGCGCCAATTAAGCGAGCTGGTGAACGGCCAGATCCACAGCTACATGAACAGGCGATGCGCCGCGTCGTCGAGGCCGCGGGTCACTCCCGGCTGAGCAAGGCGGGCGCGTACCTGTCAACCTTTGCCATGCAGGATCGGCGGCAGAAGAAGCTGCCGACTATAGACGACGCGCGCAACGCCGTGACCGCGGCCGCCGGCAACAAGAGTCATGCCGCGAAGGCGTTGGGAATTTCGCGGCAGGCACTGTACCGGATACTGGGTGCCGCGGACAAATAGCATTGCCGAGGCCCGTGGAAATGGGCCCCAAAATTGTGTGTCATACACACCGCTTCTCGCGCAACTGCTCCCCCACAATATGAATCGTCTCTCGGGTTCCGGCATTGGCCGTAGGAACATGTTGGAACCAGTTCACAGCCGGCTCGCGTAGCCGGCTCTTTTTTTCCCGGGTTCGTGACGGCGCGTCAACTGGCAGCTGACCCTGCTTCAACCAGTCGCGTTGGACTCAGTTGGGAAAGGCGATCGCGGCCAAAAGGCGGCGAATATGTTCGTATCGCACGCCGCGGCCAACCTGCCATCACCAACGATCCCTATCCGGCATTCCGTCGATCGCCAGTGCAATCCTGTCTTCGAACATCAGGTCGGAGTGCTCGCGCGGTGTAGGTATCGTCGGAAACTGGATGTAGCGATTGCCGTCGACGTCCAACCACTTTACGAGTTGGACCAGCTTGCGGTATCGCGCGGCGTCGCGAAGCACCGGCTCGATTGGCCAGCTGTCGATCGTCGAAACCGAAGCGTCGACCAGCCTTTGGGCGAGCACGGCGAACAGCGGTCCTCGCGTCTCCCAGTCCTCGTCATTGCGGGCCAGCATGTCAATAACCATCTGGGTGTCGCAGGCGCCAAGCTCCTTCTCGACGAGATCGCGCAGGTCACCCTCGGTGATTTTGGGTCTGCTCAAACGCCTGTTCCAGATCACCGCTGCTTCTTTCAAAGCGTCGGCCTCATTGTTGGCGTATGGGAACCACGGCGTCGACATCCCGCAGTCGGCGCAATAGATGCAGGCAAGCCTCTCGGTTTGAGGGGCGAAGGGCGGGCGGGGCACAGTATCCCCGATCTTGGGCGGTCCCGCGCGGCGTCCAAACTGGCCATAGTCAAAGCCGGACTGGCCGACTTCGGCAACGATCCGTTGAGACAGGCCGACCGTTCCGCGTCCGCCGCAGTGATCGCATGGATAGAGCTGTTCGTACATTGTCCGGGTCTTCGCCGTGCATTTATTGGGAGATGTTTGCACGCATTATCGTTGGACATTCGACGCGCGAAAAGCCGAAATACAACCGGTAATGTTCCGTTTTACGTATGACGAATACTTTCAGGAACATCGTCATGAACGCTGCCGTCCAGCCCCCGACCGGCGGATTTCTTGCCGACGCGGTCCATCGGCTGTCTGGAGGGGTTAGAGCCGGGCGCCCATTCGCCCCATTGCTTGAAGAAGAACGGGACCTCCACGGCAGTGCACTGGTCGCGCAGCGAGCGCGCCCAATCGGGATGCATTGGCCGGGCGCCGTGTCCGCTTTCGCCGCCGACAATCACCCAGTCCAGCGCCTCGAGGGCGTTGGTGTGGTCGCGCCAGTCACTGCCCGCGAACATGCCTTCGAAGCTCACCGGGCCCAGCAGCGGCTCCATGGAAACGAAGCGCACCCGCGCTGGCACCGCAAGCAGCTTCGGGATGTCGCGATCGGCCTCGGCCTGATTGACGACTGTCGCGCCGAGCCAGACGTTGTCGCGACCCGCGAGCCAGTCGCGCGATCGCGCATGAGCGACCATGTCGGACACATTGCCGATGCGCTTCGTGAGCAACAGCCAGTCGAGATCTGGCGTGCGCTCGATCAATTCGAACAGATCGCGGCGCCATAGCGGATCGACCTCGTTGTCGAACACGTCGGCGAGCGATGCGCAGAACACCCGCTGCCGGCGACCATGCTTCGCGAAGAACTCATCATGCTGCGCATTCCACTGCAGCGGCTTGCGCCAGTTTGCAGCGGAGGTGCGGCGACGGGGCGCGCCCGGGCCCCAGTTGATCGGCGTTCCGCCGGCGAAGCGCGCGTTGCGCGTTTCCGCATAACAGTGATCGCAACCGGGGCCGACCTTCTGGCAGCCTTCCCACGAATTGAAGGTGTGGTCGGTCCATTCGATCTTGCTGTTCTCGCTCATCCCGACTCCCGCTCAGACAGTTTCGACATCGTGAGAATGTACCGCCAGCGTGCCGCACTGGCGGGCGCGCTTTTCGATCGCGTCCAGCCATGGAAGAAACGCCGCGTCGCCGAGATCGGACGGCGCGCAGGTCGGGACGATCAGATGTTCGATGTGATCGCCCGCCGGGTTGATCGCGTCGAGCGTCTTCGCGTCCGGCACGACCCAGAAATACCAGCGCTGCACGAAGTACCACCAGGTTTTCGCGCGCTCGAGCTCGGCCCACGTCGCGCTGAAATCGAGGACTGACCCGACTGCACTGAAAAACACGCAGCGCACGCCATGGGGCGTGGTCGCGGCGACGACTATCTGGCGGCCCGAAGAAAGTGATTCAGGATCGTGGCCGGCGCAGCCCAAAGCCGGGTGGCGACCCAGCCAGTCGAGCGAGCGCGAGATTGCGCGTTCAAGGAAAAAGGTTTTGCCCAGCATCGCGGACTCCTGTAGTTGGATAGCCCGATGAGAACCGGGTGCATTTGATCTTGCCTGTCCGGCCCGGAAGTCAAGTTTCGCCGTTGCTCCGCCATCCGCTACCGCGTGCGCAGTCGTTGACCGTCGACCCACGCCTTGCGCAGTGCCGCCCTGACGTTGTCTGCCTCGTTGGGAAAATTGCGCTGTACCCATTCACTGCTCAGAACGCGCTCTTCGTCTGTCCAGTCGTTCTCATCCTCTCGCGTCTCCTCGAATGACGCGAGCGCGTTGTCGACCCGCTGCCGGATCGCGTTCAGGCGCTCCTGCAACACTGAAAGCCACTGGCGCACAGAATCGGGGCGACCGGTGAGCACGAATGGCGACGCCGCATAGCGCGTCAGATTGAGGATGTCCTGAACTACCTGGGATATCTGTTGCACGGGTACTCCTGTTCAGTGGGTCGGAGCGTCTGGAAGTCCAGCGCTTTCAATAGGAGGAACGGAATTCGACGCCCTGGTCCCAGCGGCTTTGCCAATGCTCGAGATAGCCCCGGGCGACGCCCGGGCAGTCCCAGAGCACGAGCGCGTTTTCGCTATTGCGAGACGCCGCGGCCTGGCTGTAGTTGAAGGAACCGGTTTGTACCGTCGCGCCGTCAACGATCACCACCTTGTCGTGGTGGATCGGGTAGACGCTAACGGTGCGCACGGGAATGTTCGCGTTCACGAGCAGGTTCATAGCCGCATGGGCCTTGCCGGACCAGTCCTCGCTGAGGTTGTTCTTGCCGTCGACAACGACGGCGACTTCGACGCCACGGCGCTTCGCCTGGAGCAGGTGACGCACGACATCGGGCGAGGTGAACGAATAAGCCGAAACCCGGATCGAGCGCTGGGCGCTGTCGATCGCACGGTCGACCAATGCGGCCGCGCTGCCTTCGGGCGAGAAGCCGACTTCCGGCTGGCACGCGCCACCGCCTGCTGAAGCGTGGGCGGCGGTTGCCATTACTGCGGCCACTGCCGCGCTTGTGATTGCCTTCGTGAACTGCATGGTGAGATTCCCTGTGTTGATTCGCGCGCTGGGGCGCGCCGCGCGCCAGCGACACGTACTTCCAGGGTAGGGTAGCGGGACTCTTGCGAAGTCAAGTCTCACGCATCGAAGGCGGCGGAATCTGCACCTGCGTGAGCGGCTCCCGATCGACATCCCATTCGACGGCCGGTATGCCACGCGCGAGCCGAAGCGCCCGCTTTTCCTCCTTGCGTGCCTCGTAGGCTGGAACACCGTTCATTCCATAGACCTCGATGTGCGTCCGCACGCCGGCGTCCCGTAAGACGAAGTCGGGCAACATGTCGTCCTCTGCTGACATACGAACGGGCTTTGCGAAGTCGCGCCGCTCAGTGACAAGCCGGTTGGCCATCGCGACTTCGTGAATCGAATCGCAGGGCAGGTACGCGTGAGAGCAGAGCATTGCAGCCAGATCAATAACTTTCAGGTGGCCCTTTGAAGTGCGCTCAACGAGAAGGAGGGCAACGACGCGCGCGCTGCGCTCGCCGAGGGCGCGCCACGCATGCCATAAGTCCGCGCGGCGTGCTCGATCAGGCTGGTGCTGGCGTAGTACCTGCGCGCGCTCTGACGCAGACTTACTGCGTGACCATATTGGGTCGGAGCCACCTCGCTTACCTCGCCAATGATGAGTCCGCGCCGTGTCGTTCCTTTTTCTGTCGTGAGCCGCGCGATAAAAGCATCGAATTCGGCATTGATTGCGACGCGATCGGCTTCATCGAAGCGACGCATGATGTGCAGGACGTTCTGGGCATCGGCACCGTTGATCAGGGCCGTCCCTGCCTCAGCCAGCAGCTTCGACCCACAAGGTCTGGAGGAAGGCGAGCAGGCTGGCCGAGCGCCGGCTCTGGTGGGATCGGGTTTCCGTTGCCGAGCCGCGAGAGCCGAAGGTGGTTTCTCGCGTGGTTAGCGCGGCGTCCAATTTTATGTTCAGGCCTGTGGATGTCGACAGGACGGCTGCTTTGGAGTCGCCGCCGCGGACGGAAGGTGCAACATTCGGATCTTTGAAGAACGAGCAGGCGCGATCGTGACGATGTCCATCGTCTGGCCATCCGGCCAGATGGAACAGCGACCCGTAAAACGGCGGATCACAAGCTGGAGCGAAGCAGCACCGCCGCACTCGCATGTGGCGTACCCGGGCGTTACCTTTGCGCGTTCAAGCCGCCTCACGTACCGCGCGGGATTTTCCTGAACGTCGCTTAAGGGGAATGTGCCGCCGTCGAAGCTTACGTTGAACATGTTGCACGCACCTTGAATTTGGCCGTAGAGGCGTTCGAAGGACCTCGGCGGCATCGGGCATCAAAACTGGCTCATTGAATCCGCGCGGACAAGGCGCGTAAGCCATTTTGAGCCGCGCGGCGAGCACGGTGACATGCGAAAGCTGCACGCTTGCGGGAGCTTTAAGGGTGCGCTTTGATGCGGCGAAAGCTATACGGCTTTCGGGAGCTTTCCCGGTTAAGTGGCTGAGCCGGCTCACGCTTTCTGCTGGTGCCGCGTTTTGATGCAAACCTGATAATCGCCTTGCGGCGAGTGGCCGGCAAGGAACAATCCACAGGGTTATCCAGAAAATCTTTGGATAAGCATGCGCCGACGTCTGAGCGCGGAAAAGCCTAAAAGCCATACAAAATTCGCGCCCATTTCGGGAAAGCCACCGGAACGCGAGCGGTAGCATGTATGCATCCAACGCGTCAGTGACGCATCGACTAAACGCCCGCAGCAGGTGGGCGCTTTTTGTTCACCCCGAGGGGTTTCACACCCGTTGCGGGCGTGTTCCCGTTTATCGACACGGGAGCATCATGAACATCAATCGGCTGCTTCGCATCGGTATGCAGATGCATTGCCCCTCGTACGAGACACACGATCGCCTGCTGCGGATCGTGAAGTCGACGAAGCGGTATTCGAACCATTACCGCGCAGCGGCCCTGCGCCTTCTGGTGGTGGCAGCACCCGAATCGGTGACTGGCGGACTTGCATTCGCCGAGCGTCGTCGTCGGGTACGCAACCACTACGGCATCTGAATTGCAGTAATCCACGCGCTTCGGCGCAACAACCTGGCTCGCAGCTGCGGGCAATCCACTTACCCAGACGGGATCACTCCCGACTGGGCGTGCTCTCCCGTCTCATCCACAAGGGAAGCACCATGTACACAGCACTCGTTCAACAGTTCAAGGACGCGCAGACCAAAGCAGCTGCCGCATATCTGGAAGTTTGCGCGGCAGAGGTTGCCGCCTTTCCGAAGGATTCGGAATATCCGTATCGCGCAGCGAGCGTCCGGTCGGAGTACTCAACCGAGCGCGAGCTCTCGGAGTTCTGCTCGCGTCTGGCTCATGTGCTGGTCGGGGAAGCGATCCGTCGCTTCTCGCCTCCGGGCGGTCGGCTGGAAATCAACGACGAGCAGGAACTGGCCAACGCGTCGATCGATATTCGCGGCGCACTGAAGGCCGGGAAGTGTCCCGACTTCGACGCTTTCTGGGCTCACCTGGAACGCACGTTCAGTGGCGACGCTGGAAAGCGCATCGGACTCGTTCAGGCTGCAAAGCTGGTGATCGACGGCTTCGGGCTTCGTCCGGAGTCGGAGATAAAGCGCACCAGCAGCGCGATCATCCTGGACGCTCGAATCTGGAGCGAGCAGGTCTACCGATCGAACGAGCGCCAGGCGACCTATCACTCGTCGACGACAGCCACTGGCCTGATCCGTGGTCTTGCAGCGTTTGCGTCGGACGCCGGATTCGATTCACTGTCCGCACAGCTTACGCGCGGGCGACTGGTCGACTACCACTTCACAACGCGGGAAAAGGTGTCACTCGACGGCCTCGACATCGTGATGTTCAACGAGAAGTGGCAGTTCAAGTTTGCGCATCAGGTCGGCGACGCACTCTCGCTGTTTATCAGCGAGTACGGTACCGAGCATCTGGCGAATCGTCACCGCTTCTGAGCGGTCGTCACGAATCCGCCTGTCTTTCACTGGCCCGCTGATGCGGGCCTTTCTTTTTCTGGAGCTGCAATGGAGCAACTTGACTTAATGGAATTGGTGGATGCGGACTGGTACGCGCCGCTTCGCAGCATCGTGAGTCTCGGCTCACAGGATGAAGGTGTCGCGCATCAAGGCGAGCTGCATATGGCCCGCCAGCGTCATCTGGGGCAGTTTTTCACCCCCGATGCGATCGCGCTGTTCATGTGGCAGTTCGTGTGCAACTTCCTGCCCAAACGCAAGGTGTCGATCCTGGACAACTCGGTTGGGTCCGCCCGCCTGTTGCAGTATGCGAGCCCTGATCGTCACGCGCTGTATGGCGTCGACGTGCATGGCGACGCAATCATCGCGGTGCAGGGTGCGATGGAGGCGGCCGGGTTCGACTGCGATTTCCGGCGAGCCGGGATGGAGGATATCCACCCCAGGTCGTTCGATATCGCGCTGATCAATCCGCCGTTCTCGCTACACCTCGAGTCACCGCATCTCAAGCCGCTACCCGGTACAACGTGGGGTCGATATGGGCAAGGCACCTCGGCGCTGAGCCACGAGTACGCGCTTCAGCAGGCGCTCGACGCTGCGCAGGTCGTTGTGGCGTTGCTGCCACTGACGTTCGCCGATGCGATCGCATCGGCTACCTGCGACAGCGATTCGCCGTTGCAGCGCGCGGCGCACCGTCTCGCGGGTTTCTTCGAGATGCCGGTACAGGCGTTCAAGGAAGAGGGCGCGAATGTCCGCACGGCGGTTCTCGTCTTCGATCGCTACCGCCTCAAGATAGGTCAGTTCGTGCGCGAGCAGGTGTCCGATCCGTCCATGACCGTCGCTGATCTTAAGCTGCATTTCGAGGAGAGCGCACATTCGAAGCCGAAGCTCGGACTCCAATCGCTCGATGAGTCACAGCCCGCGATTACGCGGCCCGTGACGGGCGATCAGCGGGTCACGATCTGTCACGACGGCCGCCGGATTTCGCTACGGTTCCGTTGTGGATTCGTTGAGGCGATGGTGCTCAATCACGTGCTGGATCGGCGGATCTATTCGCGCGATGGTCATAGACTGCCGCGTGGGATGCGGTACGCGGGGCAGGGCCTGCTGGATATGGAGGCGTATCTGGTGCAGGATGATCCTTCCGATGCATTGAACCGGCTGGTCGAGCATATCGAGTCCGCGGGCGGCAAGGCGGAGTTCGCCCCCGGCTTCGTTGAGCATTTTGCAAGGCGCGCGCGCAGGTCGGCGCGGCAGGCGGTACCGCTTCGTCACGAAGTCTGGACGACGGGCGCCCGCTCCGCGGAATCGGTTACCGGTGTCGCTCGCGCGACCCACAAGATCGATCCAACGAAATGGGCGAGTCCGCTTGTACGGGCCGGTGACACGGTCGTTTTCGCCCGGGAGGCCGACGGGCGCTACGGATACACCGTAAACGGAGTGGCGAGCATGCTCGCCGTCGACGAGCTCAACGCGAGGTTCAGCGTTGAGAACGTCGCGGAGGGCTGGGAAGTCGTGCACGAGGGCCTGGCGACGGCGTTTCCACAGCATGCGGCGCTGCTTCGTCGTCGCATGGAAGCGCTCTGCATCGATCAGTGGCTCGATTGGGAGTTCCAGCAGGACGATCTGATTGAAACGCTGATGAAGCCGCAGGGTTGCGTCATTGCATGGGAGCAGGCGTGCGGCAAGTCGCGTCTGTCTATCGCGCTGATCCTGCTGTCGGGCGTCACGCACGGTCTGATCGTGGTTGAGGCCCGTCTTATCGGCGAGATGCTGAACGAACTGGCGCAACTGCCGATTGACCCGTCCGTCGTGAAGGTCATCGACAGCGAGGAGGATCTGAAGGATCTTCGCCAGGTGAACCTGATCTCGTATGAGCGTCTGCGCATGCCGGTGGATCGGGCGAAGTCTGCGCGGGTAACGTATGCGCACAGGCTGCGCCGCCGTATCGGCCTGTTGGTGGCTGATGAAGGCGAGCGGCTGGCCAATCCGACGAGTGACCAGAGCCGTGCGCTCTGGCAGTTGTCTGCCCGGCGACGTTACGTGCTGACGGGCAGTCCGATTCCTAACTACCCGCGTGATGCCTTCGGGCTGATGGCGTTTTCGGGTGGCGATGGGACGGCAGCGCAGCCGTATGGGTATCGGCGAGGCTATATCGAGCCGAACTGGATCAGCTCGGTTGAGTTCGCGATGCGCGGCGTCGACCGGTTCCGTGATGACTTTGTGGTGCTGGAGTGGGTCACGTGGCAATTCGCGGAAAGCCTGCAGGAAGGGGCAAAGCGCGAAGTGCCGAAGATCGGCAACCTGCATGCGTATCGCGCGATGCTTGCACCGCACGTCAAGCGCAGGCTGGTCTGCGAACCCGACGTGTCACGTTGCATCCGGATCGATCCGCCCGTGGTCACCACGCACACGATGGATTGGGACGCGCAGCATCTCGCGACCTATCTGGATGCGGCCGACGAGTTTGCGGACTGGTATCGACGCTCGCGCGATGACAAGAAAGCGTGCAACCTCGTGACGATTCTCGCGCGCATCCGTGCCGTGCATTTCGCCGCCAACTATCCGCAGTACGGGATGGAGGGCGTCGCACGACTCGCGGGTCTGACGAGCAAGCAGCGCGCGATCATTGCCCGTATGCGGGAAATCGCCGCAAAGGGGCAGCAGGCGATCGTGTTTGCTGAAAATCCGGGCGTACTCAATGCGATCGCCAGGGAACTGTCATCCGATGGCGTGGATACGGTTCTGTTTCATGGCGAGATCCCGATCAGCAAGCGGGTGGCCGACAAGGACCGGCGGTTCATCACCGGTCGGGCAACGGGGCTGCTGTCGACGAAGGCCTCCGGTCGTGCGGGTTACAACCTGCCGAACGCGGACTACGTGCTCTTTTACGACCGGTCGTGGACGTGGCGCATCGAGTATCAGGCGATGCGGCGCGCGCTGCGCTGGAACCGCAAGGGCGTGCTGAAGGTGGAGTATTTCCATCTGCCCGGCAGCATCGATGAGTATCAGGCGCAGATGGTTGCGCACAAGCGCGATTCGATGCAGGCGGGACTGGACTGGGCGACGCCCGAGCTCGAGGATGAGACGTTTCTGCACATGGACTCGCTTCTGGATCGCTTCGTCGAGGATCTGGCAAGCGTACATGACCATACCGCACGCGATATGCGAGCAATTCTGAAGGAGGCTGCATGAAGGAGTCACAGGTAAGCGTGCTGGTCGGCGACGGCGTCGTGACGCTCAAGCGCGAAGGAACGAGGCGAGCAGTTGTAGCCGGTGTGCTTGGTCGCATCGAGCGCGACGGCGTGGAGCTGCTGTGTCTAGATCGTCTGGTACACGAAGCCCATGAAAGGACGTTCGTCGGTTGGAACGTCTCAGGCGCCGTGACCACGTTGCTCTCACGTGCGATCCCAACCGCCGTCGTGACGGCTGTTTGAGTTTCCCGGAGATTTCCGGGAACCAAGTCATTTAATCAGCCCGGCAGATCATCGCCGGGCTTTATTTTTGGGCGAGCGTTTCCCGAGGACAGCAGCCGACCCGTTTCTGTCATACGTTCAAGCCTGTCCAAACGCAGCTTTCTGATCGACAGCGGTCATTACAGGCTTACAGCCGGCCCGCTGATCGTTCCGACGCACTTCCGTGAGGCGATAGACCTTGCTCACCGTCCCCCGGAACAAGGCCTCGCGCTCGTCAGCGCTAGCTTGTGCAGTCAGCTTCTTGAAGGCGTTCCAACCATTACTGAATGGATAGGAGCCCTTGTCCACCGGGAAATTGCTCTCGTACATGCAGCGGTCCGCACCGAACGCTTCGATACACGTATGCATCCATGGCTTCCACGCTTGCGCCAATTCATCCGATGACGGCGGTCGCTCGCCCTTTTCAAACTCGAAGCCATTGATACGCATGCCGAGTCCGCCCACCTTCACATAGACATTCGGCAACTGAGCGAGTGCGCGCATTGAGCTCGACCAGGCGTCGAACGCTTCAGCGCGGTGGCTTGCGTAACTGGCGATGCGGACTACCCCGCCGCAATGGTTGATGATGAAAGGCGTATCAGGATGGACCTTTGCCAGATCGAACAACTCCGGCAATTGCGGGAAGAACAGCCATGCGTCGTACGACAGCCCCAGCGATCGGAGCTCCGCGACCCCGGCCCGGTAGTCGCGATCGAGCAGCAGTCCCCGCGGCGCTGCCGAAATCGGATTCACCAGCGTCTGGTCAGCATCCCAGGTAACCAGATGCCGAACGCCACGGAAACGACCATCGCCAGCATCCAGTTCCGCTTCGAGAACATCGCGCACCGCCGGCCCCCGGCGAAGATCCGCATAGCCGACCATACCTTTCGCAACCTGCGGCTCGCCACTCTGCAAAGGAGCCGTGACACCCGCGACATACTCGATCTCTCCGACCGGTCGCATCGGCTCCGGACCCGACGGGCGATACCGGGTCAACGCCTGCATGAACACCGACGCGGTGATGTTGTGACCGGATCGCGCGTCCTCGAGATACTCGTCGACAAGATAGGTCCATCCCGGACGTTCATAAAAGTGGTGATGGGCGTCGATGATCGGCATGTCGGGCTCAAGCGCAGCCTCGGTGCCAGAGGCGAGCCAGTCCGACCGAACGGGAAGGTAGTTGCTAGTCGTACTCACGGCATGTTTTCCTGTTTGCAAACGCCTGACGTAGAGCGATAGCAGGCAGCATCATTGGTACTGCCATTGCGCTCAGCAAGCGGCGGCGTCGGGTGATGATGGTATTGCTATCAGCGCTCTGCGCGATCGAATGCATAAAGTGACAAAGTCAGCAATGTCGTGATGCCTAGCACAATCGACAGACCAATCATGCCGGCCTCGAACGTACCGAAACTGTCCTTCAGATAACCCACGAGGTACGGTCCCGCAAAGCCGCCGAGTGCACCGATCGAGTTGATAAAGGCCAGGCCACCGGCAGCCGCCTGTCCGGAAAGGAACCGGGCAGGAAGCGTGTAAAAGATCGTCCGGCCCGCAATCGTGCCGATCAACGCGAGCGTGATGCCAGTCATCGCCGGAACCAGCTGATGGAAATACGTCGAGACACCCAGCGCAATCGCACCAATCAAAAGGCCTGCGGCGAGATTTGCGATCGGGCCGCCGCGACGATCGACCCGCTTTGCCCACCAGAGCAACGCGACGGTGGCAAAGAAGTAAGGCACGGCCGACATCCAGCCGGTCTGCATTACGCTCATCCCGTGAGCCCGCAGCATCTGAGGCAGCCAGATGCCGATGCCGTAAGAGCCCATCGTAAAGCCAAAGGAAATCATCGCCAGAATGTAGGTCCGCGCGTCCTTCAACGCTGCCACGAAATTTTTCTTCTTCTGACGGGACGAGCCTTCCCGATCAAACGCGCCTTGCAGAGCTTGCCGTTCCTCGTTGGACAACCACTTCGCATCGGCGGGCTTATCCGCCAACATTTTCAGTACGAGAAAGCCGAGCACGCATGCGGGCAATCCTTGAACGATGAACATCCACCTCCAGCCCGCCAGTCCCAGGACGCCGTCCATATGGAGCAGCGCCGCCGAGAGCGGACCACCGACGAGCGACGACAACGGCGTGGAGACGGTGAACCACGCGAGCACCCGAGTGCGATAGCCAGCCGGAAACCAGACGGCGAGGAAAAAGATCACACCGGGAAAGAAGCCCGCCTCACCGATGCCGAGCAGCAGCCGGACCGCGTAGAAGCTTTTGGGGCCGACAGCCAATGCCGTTGCCGCTGCGAAGAAGCCCCAGGTGATCATGATGCGGGCGAGCCAGCGCCGCGCGCCGAAGCGGTACAGCGCGAGGTTGCTCGGGACCTCGAACAGACAGTACCCGGCGAACATGATGCCCGCCCCCCAGCCGAACTGTGTGGCGGTCAAACCCAGATCGTGATTCATCGTCAACGCCGCGAAACCGACGCTCGTGCGATCCAGATAGTTGAAAAAGTACGCCAACGCGAGGAGCGGAATGAAGCGCCACGCTGCTTTCCTGACTGCGGACTGCTCGAGGGTGGAACCCACCGCGCTGCCTGTCGTGATGTCCGATGAAATGGATGTCATGTCTCGTCTCCAGTCGAATCACGGCGCGCAAAAGGCCCTGCCGGCCTCCGCGGCTTAGTGATTCTTTATTTGCTTCGCTGCTTCGCTGCTTCAGGCGCTGGCGAGTTCGTTCGCCGACGGGTTCGATGCATCGCCAGGCTGGGCGTCCTGACACTTGACTACCCCAGCCTCGGTCAACTGTCTGAGGTCTTCCGGTGTGTATCCGAGACCCGACAGAAGCGCTTGAGTGTCCTGACCCAGCGAAGGGGGCGCCGCGCGCAGGTGCAGGCGCTCACCATCCAAGGTCAAGGGCAGCAGCGCAGTCCTCGTCGCTATGGGCTGTCCCGCGCCGCTTGCATCGGGCGGCAACGTCACTTCGGCGAGTCCGCCGGTGGCGAGCAGGTGCGGATCGTCGAACAGATCCTGCGGCTTGGTAATCGGCGCATAGGGCAGTCCGCAGCGCTCGAAAATCGTGCTGATCTCGGCCGCGGTGAACGCTTCCATCTGCTTTCGAAGCAGCGGCAGCAACCAATCGCGGGCCTGCACGCGCTGATTGTTGGAAGCGATACGCTCGTCCGCCTTGAGCTCCGCCAGCCCGAAAGCGTCGCAGAACAGCGCCCATTGCGTATCGGAGACAACGGCCAGGAAGATCTGCTCGCCGTTTTTGACCGAGAACACGTCGTAGACGGCCCACGCTGAAATGCGGCTTGGCATCGGCGCCGCCGCTTTGCCGGTCACGGCGTACTGCATCATGTGTTGAGCCACCAGGAACACATTGTTCTCGAACAGCGCGCTCTGCACTTCCTGACCCCGGCCCGTGCGTTCGCGTTGAGCCAGCGCCGCCATCGCGCCTATCGCGCCGAACATTCCACCCATGATGTCGTTGACACTCGTTCCGGCGCGCAGCGGCCTGCCTTCCGGTCCCGTCATGTAAGCGAGGCCGCCCATCATCTGCACGACCTCGTCGAGCGCGGTGCGATGATCGTATGGGCCAGGCAGAAAGCCTTTATGCGACACGTAGACGAGACGCGGATTGAGCCTGGACAGCGCGGCATAACCGAGGCCGAGCTTGTCCATCGTGCCGCTCTTGAAGTTCTCGCTGAAGACGTCCGCTCCAGCGAGGAGCTTGTGAACGATTTCCACGCCACGCGGATCTTTTACGTCCACGGCGATGCTCTTCTTGTTCCGGTTGAACGTGCTGAAGAAGCCCGCACCGGAGCCGCGCAAAGCGCGCGTGCTGTCGCCGGAAATAGGCTCGACCTTGATCACCTCCGCGCCCAGGTCCGCCAGCACCATGCCGCATGTCGGCCCCATCACCATGTGCGTCATCTCGACGACGCGTACGCCGCTATACGGCAGATTCTGGTTTGCTTGTACTTCGCTCATTGCGCTATTCCAGTGAGGCAGCCTTGGGGTTGCGGCGCGCTGGGTGCGCGGCCGTCTGCATACGCGAATCCCTTTGGGAGCCCCGCGTCCTGCACGTGTCCGTATAACGCTTCGCCGGGCAGCGCCTCGGCGAGAATTGCACGGGCGGCGATCAGCCTGTCGATGTCCACACCGGTGTCATAGCCCATGGCTTCGAGCAGGAAGGCGAGGTCTTCTGTCACGATGTTGCCGGTCGCGCCCGGTGCATACGGGCAGCCGCCGAGACCCGCCTGGCTGGAATCGATCGTCGTCACGCCGACTTCGAGCGCTGCAACGACGTTGGCCAGCCCCTGTCCGCGCGTGTTATGGAAGTGGGCCCCGCCGGCCTTTGCGCCGAGTTCCGTTTGCAGACGGCGGAACAGCCGGCGAACCTGGGTCGGATTCGCGTAGCCGCTCGTATCGGACAGGCCGATTTCATCGACGCCGCATTCGGCCATTGCCACGCACATGCGCATGGTCTGATCGTCGGTCACAGTGCCCGCGATCGTGCAGCCGAAGGCGACCGAAACACCGGCCTCGATCTGCACGCCGGGAAACCGCTCGTCACGAAGCGCGACGATATTGCGCACTTCTTCAATCATCTGCGCATTGGTCTTGCGGATATTGGCCAGCGAATGTTCGTTGGTCACCGAAACGGGCAGCGTCACCTTGTGCACGCCTGCTTCGAAAGCGCTCTGGCTGCCACGAAGATTCGGCGCTAGAACCGCGACGTGCAAACCGGGAAGGGAGAGCGCATGCGCGACGACCTCGCGGATGTCAGCCATCTGAGGCAGCAGTTTCGCCGGCACGAATGAGCCTACTTCAATTTCCTTCAGGCCTGCAGCGGCGAGCGCCGAGATCCATCGCAGCTTCGCTGCCGTGGGCATGACAGTTTTGATGCTCTGCAATCCGTCACGCGGACCGACCTCGCTGATCAACACCTTGGGATTGGGCGTATTCACGACTGACTCCTTGGTTCTAACACGCAGACCTGCGTTCTATGGGATAGAACTATAGGTGCGCTTTGCGACTTGGTGAAGACGGGTAAACCCCGAAATCGCGAAAAACAGAACTTGAGTTCTGTCACGCGAAACATTAGAGTGACGGCATAACCAGGGAGGAGAAGAGATGACTATCAGTGGGCCCGGGAATGCAGAGCGGTCGCTCGACGCATCGGACACAAGCAGTGGAGTCGCCGTTCTGGATCGGGCTTTCGCGATTCTCAACGCTTTCGGCCAGACCGACGACCGGTTGACGCTCACCGAGCTATCGCGCCGCACCGGCTTGTATAAAAGCACGGTCTTGCGGTTGCTCGGTGCTTTGGAGCACGGCGGATTTATACGGAAGCTGAATGACGGTCAGTACGCTGTCGGACATCAACCGCTTCGCCTCGCAACGCTTTACCAGCGGTCTTTTCAAGTCGGCCCCGTTGTGGAACCCATCCTTCAGCAGTTGAGTCGCGACCTGGGCGAGACGGCCTCTTTTTACGTCCGGCAAGGTGACAAGCGCCTGGTCCTGTATCGCGTGGAGCCCTCGAGAAGCGTGAGAGTAGCGATCCGGATTGGCGAGGAATTCGAGATCGACAAAGGCGCCTCCGGCAAAGTGCTGCTCGCATTCAGTGAATCATCGGATCCGCGCTGGAATGAGGTGCGGGAACGATTCTGCGCGGTCTCATACGGTGAACGAGATCCCGAAACAACGTCAGCATCAGTGCCGGTGTTCGATTCAACCGGTCAGCTGTTGGGCGCTCTGACCCTCTCCGGGCCGAAAGGCAGATTCGACGCCCCAGCCACCATCAACGTTGCTCTCAAAGCATTGCTTCTCAGCGCGAAGCGAGCAACGGTCGACTTGGGGGGCATTGGTGCGAGATACGATGCAAGCATCGCCAGATTCGTCGACGAAGACGCTGCCAAATCGGAAAAAGCGGATGTCGATACGGAAATGCCTGACCCAGGCACGCGGCCTTTGAGCATGCGCCCTTTGCATTAGGCATGTGAACCCCGGCATGCCATCTGAATGCCGCGCAAAGCGCGAATCGCCTTGCTGCGGCAACGATCACATCCTCGCTTACAGCGACCAAAGCGCGCAGCGCCCAGCTTTCCCGGCTGGCTGAAAGGCGTCGTTATTCATTGTTGAGCCGATCCCACTCCGTACGTGCTGAAAGATGCGCTTGCCCGGCATGCAAGGCACGGGTCGGCGCTGGTTATCCCTAGTCGCTCCTTCACTACCTGCACGGCTACCATAGGAATACTGTTACACAGAACTACGTTCTATCTAACAGAACTTCAGTAAAACAGCCAGGAGATATGCAGATGGCCAGTCTTCCCGTTAATGGGACAAAGCTCTCGTCCGGTTCACCTATCGTTGGGGAGGCAGAGCGAATCAACGCGCGTATCGACCGCTTGCCCGCGACGCGCTCGATATGGATGCTGGTCTTCGTGCTGGCTGTCGGCGGCTGGTTTGAGTTCTACGATCTATTCTTGACCGCGTATGTCGGACCGGGCCTCGTCAAAAGCGGCCTGTATTCGACGACGACGGCGTCGTTCTTCGGCTTCTCGGGGCTTGGCGCGTTCGTCGCGGCATCGTTCGCGGGTCTTTTCATCGGCACGTTCTGTTTGTCACGCCTTGCCGACCGCTTCGGACGCAAGACGACCTTCACCGTCTCGCTGCTTTGGTATTCGGTAGCGACCTTTGTGATGGCTTGGCAAGACAGCGCGTCCGCAATCAATCTGTGGCGTCTGATCGCGGGCATCGGCGTGGGCGTTGAGTTGGTGACGATTGATACATACGTCAGCGAACTCGTGCCGATGCATCTGCGCGGCCGCGCTTTCGCGTTCGTGCATCTTGTGCAGTACGCCGCCGTGCCTGCCGTCGCACTGTTCGCATGGTGGCTCGTGCCGCGCACACCGTGGGGCATCGACGGATGGCGCTGGGTGGTAGTCATCGGCTCGCTGGGCGCGTTTGTCGTGTGGGCGATCCGCCGCCGCGTGCCGGAGAGCCCGCGCTGGCTCGCGCAGCAAGGCCGTCTCGAAGAAGCGGAAAGCGTGACGCACGCGCTCGAGGCAAAGGTGATGGAGCAATACGGGAAAGCGCTGCCCACGCCAGTGGAACGCGTCGAGCGCGCGGTCACCGTCGGCAAGGCGCGTTTCGGGGAGATCTGGCAGCCCCCGTATCGCCGCCGCGCCATCACAATGCTTGTCTTCAACCTTTTCCAGGCGATCGGCTTCTACGGCTTCGCGTCGTGGGTACCCACGCTGCTCGTCTCCAAAGGCGTGACCGTCACGCATAGCCTGATGTATTCGTTCGTCATCGCGGCGTCGAATCCGTTCGGGCCTTTGATCGCCATGACATTCGCCGATCGTATTGAACGAAAGACGCTGATCGTGCTTTCCGCGCTCGGCATAGCCGTCTTCGGCAGCCTGTTCGCAACACAATCGTCGCCCGCGATTCTGATGATGCTAGGGGTGCTCATCACCCTGTGCGGCACACTGCTCTCGGTCGGCTATCACGCTTACCAGACCGAGCTTTTCCCAACACGCATCCGTGCCACGGCGGTCGGCTTCGTCTATTCGATGTCGCGCCTCTCCGCAATGTTTTCTGGGTTCATGATCGCCTTCGCGTTGCGGCACTTTGGTGTTGAGGGCGTATTCGGGTTGATAGGCGGTGCGATGGTGGTGATCATGGGCGCGATCGGCTTCTTCGGTCCGCGCACGAATAATCGCACGCTCGACGACATCTCTCATTGAGCGCAAGAAATCGCGGTCTCGCCGTTAGAGATCCGCGCGGCAACGCGGTCCTGCCCGACGTCGCGAAGCACGAGGACTGACGCTTGAAGCGACTCTCGCGACGATGGGCTGGTTCGTGCCAACTATATGAATGCGGGAGTGGAGTTTTACTGCGCAGCGAACTGGCGCAACTTGTACAGGGACCGGGCTGGGATGATGTCCGATGCGACTAAAAATCTCGAGACTCGCTTCTTTCAAAGCGAGGCGATGCTGGTTGAGCACAAGCTGATGGCCTCGCGTACGGTTGCAGTGCGCGGCGCCGACCCGATCATTATCGAAGCTATTCCATTGAATACAGTTGCCGACTGTCATGCACGAGCAGTGTCTCATGCTAGCCAGCAAGCCGACGTTCGCAAATCAAACTTGAATGACTGAAACTGGCCGTTGGACTAAACCGCTCGCGCGGTAGGGGCTACGGTCAGACGCCGGTGGTCATGGAGAGGCCGGCATCGCGGTTCCGTATGTTGGCGAATGAGGCAATCCGCCTCGTTCTCCAGCAGGAGCCCCATCATGACCTCCTCGCAGTCAAACGTCAGTCCGCTGCGCCAGCGCATGATCGACGACATCCGCATGCGCCAGCTTGCCCCCAAGACGCAGGACATCTATCTGCACATCGTGCGTGAGTTCGCCCGGTTTCTCGGGCGCTCACCTGACACGGCCACCGTCGAGGACCTGCGGCGCTACCAGCTCCATCTGGTCGACCACGGCACATCGGCCGTGTCGCTGAACCACGCGATCACCGGCCTGAAGTTCTTCTTCACCGTCACGCTCGACCGGCCCGAGCTGATGGTCAGGATGCAACCGGTACGCGTGCCCCGCGTATTGCCCGTCGTGCTCAGCCCCGATGAAGTGCGGCGGCTCATCGAGGCCGCCGGCAACCTGAAGCACCAGACCGCGCTGTCGGTCGCGTATGGCGCGGGGCTACGCGCCAGCGAAGTGGTCGCGCTGAAGGTCTCTGACGTCGACAGCGAACGCATGACATTGCGTATCGAGCAGGGCAAGGGCCGCCGTGACCGCTACGCCATGCTCTCGCCGGTGCTGCTCGAGCGTCTGCGTGTGTGGTGGCGTGTGGCCCGTGCGCAGGGCAGGATGCCCGAGGGTGGGTGGCTGTTTCCTGGGCTCGATCCACTCGATCAGCTGAGCACGCGGCAACTGAACCGCGCCATTCATGCCGCCGCCGAGGCCGCGCACATCGACAAGCGTGTGTCCATGCACACGCTGCGCCACAGTTTCGCGACGCACCTGCTCGAACAGAAGGTGGACATCCGCGTGATCCAGGTGCTGCTCGGCCATGCGAAGCTCGACTATCTCCCGCGCCGAACTATGTCCCGCTTGGATTGAAGGTCCTCGTTGTTCATGAAGATGCGGCGTGGGCGCTCAACATTGGCATGCTTCTTTTCGGGCACTTTCCGCCTGAAAGGAGAAGACCGTGGAGCATTCCTATGTGAGCGCCAAGACGATGGTCTGCACCGTTGGAGGCCTGATATCTGAGCACCTTGTCGCATTCGTCGAGTGGCTGGTCGAGCAACAATATTCGGAGAGTTATGCATTTCTGGTTGCCCGACAGGCGCTTGCATTTGGGCGATGGTGCAACGATAGGCGGCTTTCATTGTGTGCCTTGAACGACAGCGACATCGCACGATACCAGCGGTTGCGATCGCGGCATCGATCGAGATGCCTCGAGACCCGACGCCGGGAACTGCGCGCGTTGCAACTATTGATGAACTACTTGCGTAGTCGAGGCGTGTGTCATGCCTCTCAAGCGCTCGCGGCGGCCGCTGACAACGTTATCGAAAAGTTTGCGTTGTGCCTGCGGCATGAGCAGGGGTTAGCGGAAGTGACTGTCGAGAACTATGCGAGGTGGGTACGCAGATTCCTGGTGTGGCGTTTCGGTCGCGGAGATATTTGCCTGTCTGATGTTTGTGCGGCCGACGCAGCAGCATTCATTCAGAGCGAAGCAAAGCGCATGAGGCCGGCCGCGCTGAAGAATATTGCCAACGCTTTGAGGTCGTTCTTCCGTTACTCCCAGTCCCGTGGCGAAGTCTCCGCAGGACTTGCGGCAAGCGTGCCAACGGTGGCCGCCTGGGCGAGCACGCCCCCAATCCCGAGAGCCATCTCAGCGGAACACGCCCAGCGCGCAATCGACAGTTGTAACCGACTGAGTGCCGTAGGGTTACGCGATCGCGCCGTGCTGCTGCTTCTGGCGCGGCTGGGGCTGCGTGCCTGCGAGATCGTCAGGGTGACGCTGGACGACATCGATTGGGATCGCGCTCAATTGCGCGTGCGTGGAAAAGGTGGGCGCGAGAGCCTCCTGCCATTGGCCGCCGACGTTGGTGAAGCAATCGCCGCCTATCTCCAGCACGGGCGGCCCTCCTGTCCAGATCGGCACCTCTTCCTTCGTTCCGTGGCGCCGGTACGCGGGTTGATGGAAGGTTCAGACGGGATTGGCACGATTGTGCGTCACGCAATCCTACGAGCGAGAGTCGACGCGCCTCATCGCGGCTCACATCAATTCCGGCATGCTTTGGCCGTACGCATGTTGCAGCTCGGCGCTTCGCTGCCTGAGATTGGCCGGGTGCTACGCCATCGTAGCGTGCAGTCCACCAGCATTTACGCGAAGGTGGATGTCAACACACTCCGGACATTGGCGATGGCCTGGCCGGGAGGTGTGCGATGAACTCGCTTCGAGAAGGACTCAGAGAGTACCTTGACCTGCGCCGCAGCCTTGGCTTCAAGATGCGCGAGGCCGGCCGGCTGTTGCTCCAGTTCATCGACTTCATGGAAGCACGGCAGGCAGAGTACATCTGCAATGGCCTGGCGGTCGAATGGTCGCAACGTCCTTCGGTTCAACCCGCCGAGTGGGCCAGGCGGCTTTGCTTTGTGCGCGGCTTTGCCCGCTACCGCAGCGCCACCGATAGCCGCACTGAGATTCCTCCAGTAAGTCTGTTGCCGCACCGTTCCACTCGGGCGAGACCACATCTGTACACGGAGCAAGAAGTGATAAACCTCATGGACGCAGCACTGAAATTGCCGGTGACCTGGCCGTCGACGCCGCTGCGGCCGTGGGTGTTTTACTGCCTTATCGGCTTACTCAGTGTAACGGGCATGCGTATCGGGGAGGCAATGAGCCTTGAGCTGGATGACGTGGACATTGATAACGCTATTCTCACGATTCGCGGTGCAAAACAAGGTCGTTCGCGCCTGGTTCCCATTCATGCGACTACCTGTGCCGCTCTGGCAGAGTACCTCAGGCGCCGCGAGCAGTTCTTCGGTCATCGCGTCTCATCTTATGTCTTTGTTAGCGGCCGCGGAACTCGGCTGGACATGGGGCGCGTTCATCGCGTGTTCTACGCACTATCGCGGGCAACTGGTTTGCGGGCGGAAGGTGCCAGCAAAGGGCCGCGTCTGCATGACTTCCGTCACCGCTTCGCTGTCGAAGTTCTGACACGTTGGTATCGGTCTGGGGAAGATGCCTGGCGCCTGTTGCCGCTTCTGTCGACTTACCTCGGGCACGTATACGTAGTCGGCACATACTGGTATCTGAGCGGCTCTCCCGAGTTGATGGCGCTGGCGATGGCCCGGTTCGAGCGGCGCTGGGGAGGCTCATCATGACACGCGAGCCCAGTTTCGCCGTCCTGCTGGAGAAGTTTTTTATCCAGCGCCTGATTCAACAGCGTCAAGCAAGCGTACACACGATCGCATCGTACCGCGACACATTCCGGCTGTTGCTTGAGTTTGCCCAGCGGCACTTGCATAAAGCGCCATCCAGCTTGGCCCTGGAAGACGTCGATGCGTCGCTGATCTCGGCGTTCCTTGATGAACAGGAAAAGGTCCGGAAGGTGACGGCCCGAACGCGTAATCTGCGCCTAACGGCAGTGCATTCGTTCTTCAAATATGCGGCGTTCGAGATGCCGTCACACGCTGCGCACATCCAACGGGTGCTGGCCATTCCGGCCAAACGGTTTAGCCGAACCCTGGTGCCCTTCCTGAGCCGGCAGGAGGTCGATGCCTTGCTGGCCGCACTTGGCCAAGATACCTGGTCAGGTCGCCGTGATCACGCACTGTTGCTGCTGGCGGTTCAGACAGGGTTACGCCTGTCGGAACTAACCAACCTTCAACGCGAAGATCTATATATCGGCATCGGCGCGCATGTGCGAGTAATTGGCAAGGGACGCAAGGAGCGTTGTACGCCACTGAGCAAGAGCACGCGCGCAGTGCTGGCCGCCTGGCTTCGTGAACCATCGCGGGCCGAAAATCAGCCACTGTTCCCGAATGCGCGAGGCGGTCAGCTTAGCGCACACGGCGTACATTACCTCGTCCACAAGCACGTCGCAGCCGCCGCAAAAGAATGCCCATCGCTGAAAAACAAGCGCGTAAGCCCACACGTGTTGCGGCACACGACTGCAATGGACCTACTGCAAGAAGGCGTCGACCCGTCGGTCATTGCACTGTGGCTTGGTCACGAATCGGTGGAAACTACACAAATCTATCTCGACGCTAATCTGACGTTGAAACAGGAGGTTCTTGACAGGACTACACCGCCTAACGGGAAGCCTGGACGGTATCGACCAGATGACCGATTGCTGGCGTTTCTGAAAAACTCGTGACCAGATCTATGTCCCGCTTAGCGCTCGGCCGTGCGTTACCGTACCACGGTGCTCTGCGCACCGGGACATAGTTCGGCGCGGGAGATAGTCAAGTTTGTACTAAACCGCTGAAGCGGTAGTGGGGGGAATGGCTGACGTCAATGCCTGACGTTCAGGCAGCACGGTGGTCTACTGCCGAACCGCCGGCATGGCAGGCCAGCCGCCTGGAGCAGTATGGAAGTGCCCGATCGGGCATTCCATTCACTGTTTCAGGAGGTTCGCCATGACACCGCTGCGCAAACGCATGCTGCATGACATGCAGATCCGCAACCTTGCAGACAACACCCAGAAGGCCTATCTGCTGCAAGTTTCCAGTTTCGCCC
>NZ_JBFPKN010000032.1:0-57478 GCF_040948805.1 Paraburkholderia sp. BR13439
AGCGTCAGATACGGCGCCGCGAAACTCCATTCCTCATCCGACACATCAGTCGGATACCCTTTGCGGTCCGTTGTTTTCATCCCGCCAGGATACCAGGTCTCAATCGAAGTTCCTAACACGCTCTAAGTAGCGCTATGAATGGCAAAATGCAGCGCGGAGGAGTCGATCGTCATCTTCTGGTCGACTAACCGCCGACGCTTCGCGAAAGGTCCGGCGCAATCGTCGCGCCGCTCCTAATGTCGATTCTTGCCTTCGCGCTTCGGTCTTGAGGATGTTATTGGAACAGCAACGCAGACGAAGCCAGCGATGTCGAGCAATTAGGGAGACCCAATACGCATGCTTTCCGGAGGGTTGAACTGCCCCCCTTTTAGCACTCAACACAGAGCCCAGCCCCGAACGGCTCCACCCCTCACCGGATGATGTCATAGCTGTAATCGGTCTTCGAGATGCCAATCGTGCTTGCATCGAGTGTCTCGAAGAATTCATCCAGCAGCGCTAATAGAACGCGTAATGCCCCCGCATACCCCCACGTCGGATAGCGGTGGTAATGGTGGCGGTCGAAAATCGGAAACACGAGTCGGACGAGCGGCGTACCAGTGTCGCGCTCCAAGTACTTTCCGTGTGTATTGCCGATCAGGAAATCCACTGGTTCCGTAAATAGCAGCGAGCGCAAGTGCCATAGATCGCGCTTTGGATAGACCTTGCATCCTTCACCATATGGCGACGCGTCCAGCAATGCCCTAACCTTTTCCGCCCACCCCTCGTTACCGTTCGTCGAGAGAACGTGCACCGGCTCCGCGCCCAACTCGAGCAGGAAGTTCGTGTAACCGAGCATCTGATCTGGATCGCCATAGAGCGCATACCGCTTGCCGTGCAGACTCGCCTGACTGTCTGCCATCGCATCAACTAGTTGCCCACGCTCATTTTCAAGTTCAGCCGGGATTGGTCTTCCCGTCACGCGCGAAATCTCCATGAGGAAATGATCTGTACCTGAAACGCCGACAGGCGCATTCAGTGACACGACTTCGTGGCCATGATCGGCGAGGAACTTGCTGGTCTTCTCACAACAATACTCCTGAAAGACGAACGTTGCCTTGGCGTTCAGCGCACGTTCGACCTCCTCTTTCGTAGTCCCGCCCTCGTACATCCGAAATTCGCCATCAGTCGGCGTGTTCCATGTTCCCGATGGATCGCAAATAATATTCACGCTTACGCCAAATAAATCGAAGATACGCCGAATCTCCTTCATGTTTCCGACCACGAAGCCGTCGAACCCTCCGATAAAGTTCACGCTCTCGTCAGGAACTCGCAAAAGTGGTGCAGTAGTGCCCGCCTTGCCGTCCCAAAAGTACTTCAGGATGCCCAGGAGCGCATTGTCGTAGCCGGTCACGTGGCTGCCGACAAACGCGGGCGTATGCGCGAACGGCACGTCGTAATCTTGTGGCACGCTGCCCTTCTGCTTGCTATTCTTGATGAACGCGTCGAGGTCGTCGCCAATCACCTCCGCCATGCAGGTCGTGGATACGGCGATCATGTCGGGCTTGTAGAGATTGTACGCATTCGCGAGACCGTCGATCATGTTGTTCAGACCACCGAACACGGCCGCGTCCTCTGTCATGGACGAACTGACGCACGACGTCGGCTCTTTAAAATGTCGCGAAAAATGCGAACGGTAATAGGCCACGCAGCCCTGCGAGCCATGCACGAAAGGCAGTGTCTTATGGAATCCGTTCGCGACGAATACGGCACCAAGAGGCTGACACGCCTTGGCTGGATTTATGGTCAGGGAGTCACGGGCGAAGTTCTTCAGTTTATAATCTTCTGTCTTCGTCCATTCGGCAACCCGCTTTATCGCCTCGTCGGAATGGTTGAACTCGAAGTTATCTTTCTTATTGCGAAGGAGCTCTTGATACTCCGGCTCGCGAAACAGCAGTTCGTGATCGAGAATTTTGTCGCTTGATTGGGGCATGATTCGCTCCTGTATTGATGTTCTATGCAACCGGCAATCGGCGCGGCCATGCCGCTAACAGCGCTCACGCCGCCTTCTTCCAAGGTGCTTTCGACAGACTCCAGACAGGACTCGAGATCGCCATGTCCATGTCCCGCGCGAAGATAGCGAAGCCGTCGTAGCCATGATATGGGCCAGAATAATCCCAGCTGTGCATCTGGCGGAATGGGACGCCCATCTTCTGAAAGACGTATTTTTCCTTGATGCCGGAGCCGACGAGGTCTGGTCGCGTATGTTCGACAAACTTCTCGAATTCGTAGCCAGTCACGTCGTCGTAAATCAGAGTGCCTTCTTTTATGTGATGCCTTGTGCGCTGGTAGTCGTCATTGTGAGCAAACTCGTAGCCGGTACCGACAACTTCCATCCCAAGATCCTCGTACGCGCCTATTACGTGGCGTGGGCGAAGGCCACCTACAAACAGCATCACTTTTTTCCTCTGAAGCCGCGGCTTATATTTGGCTATGACGGCATCCATCAACGGACGATATTTTGCGATCACCTTCTCGGCATTTTCCATAATGGTGTCGTCGAATCGGCTTGCAATCTCGCGCAAGCTTTTTTCGATCATTGTCGGGCCGAAAAAATTGTATTCGACCCACGGAGTGCCATACTTCTCCTCCATGTGCCGGCTGATGTAGTTCATCGAACGGTAGCAGTGAAGCAGGTTGAGCTTAGATCGCGGCGTATTCTCAAGTTCTGCGAGAGTGCCATCGCCTGACCACTGCGCGATGACCCGCAGGCCCATTTCCTCGAGGAGAATGCGGCTCGACCACGCATCACCGCCAATGTTGTAGTCGCCAATGATCGCGACATCGTACGGTGTGGACTCCAGCGCGGATCGCTGTCTCGGCTCGGTGCGGTCGAATACGCAGTCGCGAATCGCATCGTTTGCGAGGTGATGACCGAGTGACTGCGATACGCCTCGAAAGCCCTCACAGCGCACCGGTACGATCGTGTGCCCGCCGTACTGCGCGCTCTTCCTTTTAGATACTGCCTCAATATCGTCACCGATGAGGCCGATTGGGCATTCGGTTTGGACGGATATGCCCCTGTTCAGCGGAAACAGCTCCTGAATCTCGTCGACGATCTTATCGAGTTTCTTGTCACCGCCGAACACAATGTCCTTCTCTTGGAAGTCGGACGTGAATTGCATCGTGACAAACGCATCGATTCCTGTCGTCCCGACGTAGTAGTTGCGGCGCGATCCCCACGAGTACTGCCCGCATCCGACAGGTCCGTGACTGATGTGAATCATGTCCTTGATCGGCCCCCAGACGACGCCCTTCGAGCCCGCGTAAGCGCAGCCCCGAATCGTCATCACCCCCGGCAAAGACTTGATGTTTGACTTCACACCACAGTCAGGCTTGCCCTGTTCGAAGGAACCCAAATGCTTGGCCCGCCGTTTAGCCATTTTTTCAGGGTAAGCTCGCAGCACTTCGTCAATCAAGGCCTTATTAGCAGCTTTGCGTTCTTCAACCGTCGCGGTCATTGAATATCCTATAAGTGAAGACTGTCATTGGCGGAAACGGTAGCCGCGCGCCGCACGGCAACCGTCGTCCAGCACTCGTCAGGCGGTGAGCTCGGCGGCGGTCTTGCCGACTTGGGACTCATCGACTTGCACCATAATTCCTTTTTCCATCAATAAGTCTTCGAGCTGATCCATCGTGATCGGGGTTGGGATCACGCCATTGCCGCCGTTATGGTGAACCTTCTCCGCAAGCGCGCGATATTGCCCAGCCTGCTCGCTGTCCGGCGCGTACTCAATCACGGTCATCCGACGAAGTTCCGCATGCTGCACAATGTTGTCGCGCGGGACGAAGTGAATCAATTTGGTGCCTAGCATCGCTGCGAGTGATTCGGCCAGTTCAAGTTCCTTGTCGGTTTTGCGCTCGTTGCAAATGAGTCCGCCCAAACGCACCCCCCCACTGTTCGCATATTTCAAGATTCCCTTCGAGATGTTATTAGCGGCGTACATCGCCATCATTTCTCCCGACATCACGATGTAAATTTCCTGTGCCTTGTTCTCGCGAATAGGCATTGCGAAACCACCGCAAACGACGTCGCCGAGCACATCGTATGACACGTAATCGACTCCGTCGTAGGCGCCATTCTCCTCAAGGAAGTTGATCGATGTGATGACACCCCGACCCGCACAGCCGACGCCTGGCTCAGGCCCGCCCGACTCGACACAGCGGATATTCTTGTAGCCTATCTTCATAACGTCATCGAGTTCGAGGTCTTCGACCGAACCGGCTTCCGCCGCGAGAGAGAGGATGGTGTCCTGAGCTTTCGCGTGCAATATAAGACGTGTCGAGTCGGCCTTGGGATCGCACCCCACGATCAAGATCTTTTGTCCAAGCTCGCTAAGCGCTGCAAGCGTATTCTGCGACGTGGTCGACTTACCGATGCCGCCCTTTCCGTAGAAGGCAATTTGTCGAAGTTGAGACATTGTTGTACTCCATTGAGATTAGAAGATAAAACTATAGGTGCGAATCAGCACTGAAAAGCCACGACCAAGTCCTCAGCCTGCTGCGTCTATATGGTCTTCTTCTAGAGTCACGCATCGGCCGGAGTGTGTCCGCGCCCTTCGTCCCTGCAACGTCCATGCCACAAGCCCCTGAATCGGCCAAATGCTTGCTCAGCGAGGCCATCCGCAAACTCTCAAATTTCGGCCACCGACAATTTCGACGTCGTCTTCCTGACAAACCGCACGCCGCTTTGCCCCAAATGGACATCCACGTGCAGAGTTGGTGCCCGCTTGACCCGGCTTACCGCAGTATTGGCCAGCATGCAGCATTGGTACGGATGTTGCGAGTTTCCTGCTGCCCGCTGAAAAGGCACGATCCAGCACCAGATTAACGATGCCAAGCTATTTCTCCAATTAGGATTACAAAATGCCTGATACGCTAACCTCTTCTGCACTCAGTGGGACACCATTTGCCCGCCTCGATCGCGAGGGGCGCCTCCTCAACCCCGTCTTTAAGGGCTGCACAAATGCGGCTGACAGGATCGGCTTTCGCGGCGAGCTGGCGCTACGATTTGGGCCTCACCTCGCCGACGAGGCCCGTCCGCCCGAGCTCTCTTGCGAGCAGGTGATGGCTGTCGCGAATGCTGGCGACCCACACGTCCAATTCTTCGCAGGTTGGTTACTGAGTTTTGAACACTTGACGAATGTCGGAGAAGTACTCGGCGAGGCCCTGTCGCACCACGGCAAGTACTTCCTGTTCTGTGACAACATCGATCTGTCCAGTCGCTTTCAGGTGCCGTACAAAGAAGCGACGTTTTATGTTCTGCCGATACTCGAATCGACAGTCTACAACGAGATGCTCGAACTCCTTTACCTGGAGAAGGGCGAACTCAAGAGGAAAGACACTGCCGGGAAGCTCGATGCTATCGTCGATGCGGCGATGCAATTTAGCTTTTCCTTTGACACGATAAGTTACGCGGAAGGCCTCAAACTGATGGGACCGATTCGCGATCCAAATGAAAACAGGCCCGTCTGACGACAGCGTCACGGCAGGTCGCCCGCATGTAATCGCTGCCTCTCGTTTCAGAATGTGACGGCGGTTCCAATCACCTCCACCGGAGTTAAAGCATGTCACTGCGCACCAAGACCGCATCACGTCAAACCGCGTCACTCGAGACTCCCCTACTCGAAAACCCGAGCCACACGCACACGGATATCGCGAACGCCGACGCAGATCTTCATGCACCTCCGTGCGTGGCGGTTGCGAAATGGCTCGATGCTCACGACTTCCCGGACACTCAATCGCGCAGCATTGACGGCAGTACGCCCTTAATGCTGGCGGCGCTGCACGGCGAAGACTACATTGTCGCTGCGCTACTCGAATCAGGCGCACGCATCAGCGCCCTCGACGACGAAGGAAACCATGCGCTGTGGTATGCATGTTTGGGCGGCGCACCAGGACCGATCCTTCGGTTGGTCGGTGCAGGACTCGCTCTTGATCACCTAAACGCGGACGATATGACGTGTCTGATGCAGGCGGCCGCCACCGGTCGAATTGAGGTTATGTGGCTGTTGCTGTCGCTCGGCGCGAATGACAGTCTCGTTGCGCCAGACGGCCGTGACGCCCTCGACATGGCTGCCGATTTGGGACTCCAGTTACTGCACGCGGCACACGAACGCAGGAGCCCCAAATTGGTCTCAGCCGGCGAATCGCCTTATTATGGCCCGGGGAGCGCGCGCGGCGTCTTCTCCGATAATGTTTCCCGCTGACCTGCCCCTCGTCATGCCGCTCTACGACTATGTATGTCGCAACTGCAGGTTGCGCTTCGAAACTCTCGTGCGCACGGACTCGCCCGTGGCCTGCCCCCGCTGTCAGAGCACCGAACTGGAGAAGCAGGTCAGTGCGCCGTCCGCCCCAGCGCGCAGCAGGGCAATCATCGCTGCGGCCCGCCGTCAAGCGGCGCACGAGGGACATTTCAGCAACTACTCGACGGCGGACCGCAGCAAACTGTTGCGTGAGGGTTAATAAAGGCGCAGCGACAACATGGCCGATGTTACCTTCTTCTCTCTTTCCGTCGTTCTACCTAGAGATAGATCGCGGCCCCCGCACCGACGTTGGTCGCCGTGTCCTTCAAAGTTTTGACGATGTACTTCACATCCTGAACAGTAAGCTGAGTGTGCAGCGGCAACGCGAGTGCTCGATCGCCAATCCGCTCGGTATCGGGCAGACAGCCTCGTCGACCTCCAATAGCATCGGCGGCCTTCATGTAATGAAACTGCTCATGCAACGGATGGCTGTAGGCTGCCGTTTCTACCCCGCAAGCCAGCATGTCGTCGATCATTTGAGCACGCGCGCTCTGAGTAAACCTCTTGCCCAGATGCACGACGTAAAGCATCCAATTCACTTCGTCCACGTCCTCCGCCTGATACGGTGGTTTGATGCCTTCGAAGCTCTCCATCGCTTCATGATACCAGGCTTCGACCCGCCTCCGTTGGGCGAGCCGCTCCTCGAGCCCTGCCAGTTGTGCGAGGCCGAGCGCGGCGGTGATTTCACTCATACCCGCCTGCAGCGGCACCCGGGCACCGAGGGAGACCGACTTTCGATCGGCGCTCAGACGTCGCCTTAAGTAACGCAGTTCGTGCGCCAAGCTGTCGTCGTCCGTGACGAGCATTCCGCCCTCTCCCGCACACAACGCGGAGGGTGGCGAAAAGTCAAAAACCGTCACTTTACCGAACGACCCCACGCAGCGCCCACGGTAGCGTGATCCGAGCGCCTCAGTGCTATCCTCGATCAGGCTCAGACCGTTCAGATCGGCAAGCTCGCGCAACGATTGCCACGCGGCAGGATGTCCGTTCGTATTTCCCGCAAGGATTGCACGCGTCCGATCTCCAATCTTCTCTTGTGCCTTCATCGCGTCGAGGCAACCGCTCCAGTAGTCGATATCGGCAAACACCGGTGTCGCGCCGGCGAGGGTGATCGCATGCGCGATCTGATGCCATGTATGCGATGCGCAGATGACTTCATGGCCTTGACCGATGCCGAGCGCACGCATCGCAATCCAAGTGCCGAGCGTCCCGCTCGCCACTGCGACCGCATGGACACGGCCGCTCCAGCCTGCGAATGCAGTCTCAAAAGAATCAAGCATTGGTCCGTCGCTCCAGCACGACGATTGCAGGACCGCGTGAACCAGCTCGATCTCCCGCGGCCCGCACGCAGGCTCAGTAAGTGAAATTCTCTCAGTTTCCATCGTAGACTCCGTCTTCTGCAAGGATGAGCATATTGGCCTTACTTGCGTCTGTTGTCACGGAGACACAGACACCTGTTGACGTCGCGAGATAAACGCGGCGGCCCCGAAACTGGAGGAGGGGTTTTTCATTGACAAGCTCGACCGCGCTAATCCGAATGACTCGCACATCGGGATACGACTTCCGCCAAGTTGCGGCAGCCTGCGGCAGCGTCGGTTCGCTCAGAATTAATTCGGCGATAGTACTGATCTGATCTGCTGTAAGTGCCATGTCAGTCGCGCTCACCCGCGACGCGACGCGCCTCTACGGTGACAGGAAGCGTTGTATCGGCCACCATCTCCGGCAGCTGGAATCGCCAGCCGTTCGCAAGCGTTATCACCCCGCCCCACATCTTCTTGCCATCGATGCAGACGATCTGCTCCTCGAGATCCTTCTTTGGCACGTAGGCGCTGAGTATGCCTTTCCTGTCCATGCGGATCATTAGTTTCACGTTGAGAGTTCCAAGGTCGGTTAAAAGATTCGCACTTCAACAAGTAATTCCAATAAATCTAACGATCGGGCCGAGAAGCACAGCGCTCGTCGTAGGTGGCTCTTGTACTGCGACGAGTGCCTCCCAGCTCTGATAGGCCGATATCGTCCTTCCTCCCTTACGACCGTCCAGTCGGGCGCGATCTCGCCCTCAGTGCAGCGACCGCCTGCCCGTCAAAATTGACTGATTGAGCGCATCGCAAGACTCGCCGGCACCACGTATTTATGGCCATTTCGGCAAGCCTCCAAGCCTTAACCAGAAAGCCGCTTCCGCACCGGCCTCAATAGACGTCACCGTTGCAAAGGTCCCGCAACCCCGTGACGCGGATTGCCGACGACTAGACGGGCTCCGTTGACTTGCGAACCGTCCGGTGCATCGTCACCATGCGCGTTACACGAGCCGCGTCCGACGGGTCCGTTGTGGTCAGTTCCCTCGGGGCTACGAAGACCTATCCAGCCTAGATCGGCCGCATGCTCGCCCAAACGGGCGAGCACGTCATGGGGAAGGTGGTCAAGCGTGCATAGCTCCTTGGCGCGCATGCCGACGCGATGGTCGATTTCGACGAAGTGAACTGCATAGATGTAGAACCGTTGCAGGAAGGTTTCGATTCCGATCACATACCCCACGTCGCCTTTGCTGACGAGCGATTCACCCATAGCCTTACCGGCGTAGGTGCCGTCGTTACGGATGGAGAAGCGCGAAGCGACGCACTCACCAATGCTGAAGCGAGGCGCAAATGTGAGCTCAATGAGGTCATCGCTGTCAATTCCAGTCATACTTATCCTCCGTGACATACCGAACTGCTAGCTCAAGACAACTGCGGTGGAGGAAGGGGTCACCCGCGTCCGATCGCGCTAACATCCATCCGAGCGACATTGGCACTGACCGCGACGACCGACCGTTGGTTTTCCTTAATAAATGCGAAACCTGACCGATCTGGCGTTTCGATGAAGTCGATCTTCAGACCATCTAGCAAAACGCGGCTTTCTGCCGGCAAGAAAATTCGCAGTCCGTGGACCTCGATGGTCTCGTCGCCGGTCCGAGCCTCTACTTCGGCACTGAATTCGGCGTCATATCCAGAGCATCCGCCGGTCCTGACAAGAAGACGAAAACCAGCACTTGATGGCAAGCCGGAAAAACGCACCACACGGCGCATAAACTTTTCCGCGGCAGCGGTAACAGCAAATTTGGTCAACATGATGTCGGCATGGTAATAGTTAGTAATCCTTTGACGATTCGTCCAGGTGCTGCCCGCGGCCAGCGATGCTAGCTCACCACAATGCACCCGTCCACGGGACAAACCGCCAAGCACTGCGGACTATCAAACTGTCCTTCGCATACGGTACATTTCTTCGGATCGATTGCGAATACGCCACCTTTCTCGCTTATGGCGACATTCGGGCACTGCGGCTCGCAGGCCGAGCAGCCGGTACAGGTTGAGGCAATGATCTTCAGGGGCATAATGGCACTCCTTGTAAGAAGGTTTGTATAGCGCGCGGGCAGCCGATCCATTTGTCCGTGTGCCGCTCAATCAGCAGCAGCCGTCGCAGTAATCGACGTCTTCTGCCGGATCCCGGGGGCGCCACGCTCCACGTGCACGGTCACGCCTTTCGTGATGCGGCTGCAATATTCGATGAACCATATCAGCGCGGCTTTTTCGATTGTTTCGTACGCGTACTGGTCCACCGGCTCAATGCCCGCCTGCGACAGCTCCTTGCGCGGACACAAACCGACCTTCGCAACCAGTACAGCGTGGCAATCGCTGATCGCGTGTATGAGCGGTGGCAGGCGATCTTCATCATCATGGCCGCCCCGACAATACGACTCCACGCGGCGGTGTCCCACAAAGATCGCTCCGCCAGCGCTGACCTCGAAAATCTGGAACTCGGAGACATGCCCGAAATGTGCGTTCACGCGGCCGTCTCCCTTCGTCGCGACAGCGATCAGCACCTTCAGGTCGGCCGGCACTTCGCTCGCCTTCACCAAAGCCATTGCAGTCTGTTTCGCGTCGCGCTGCGCATTGCGTTGCACTTCCACTCGGCGCTGAAGTTCCCGACGGTAATTAGCGTCGGACCTAGTTTCCATGTCGTCGATCCCGTCGAGCTTGAACTCGTCGCGGCGGTCCTCACTCAGTAGACCTACTGCGTCCGCACGGCACTGACGGCAATGGCGCATTAACGTAGCGCCTCCCTTGCAACGGTCCTGCACGACCATTAACTCGCTAGCAGTAGGGCCACGCTGTCCGTGCAGTCCGAAATACGTGCCATGCTCAGCGTCCGAGATGAGCGGCATGATATTGTGCAGGAAAGCACCGCGCTTCTTCACTTCGCTGTTCACCTCGATCAGGTGTTCGTCATTTATGCCCGGAATCAACACCGAGTTGATCTTCGTCAACACGCCGCGCGCCGTGAGCATTTCGAGCCCTTGCATTTGCCGCTCATGAAGGATCTGCGAGGCCTCCTTGCCCCTGACGCGCCGGTGGTCCCAAAAAATCCACGGATAGATCAATTCACCGACGTTGGGGTCCACCATATTGATGGTGATCGTCACATGCTCAACAGCGTTGCTGCAAATCTCATCGACAAAGTCCGGCAACGCTAGTCCGTTCGTTGACAGACATAGTTTGATGTCCGGAGCGCGCTCGCGGAGCATACGGAAAGTGTCAAAAGTCCTCTTCGGATTGGCGAGCGAGTCACCGGGACCCGCAACGCCCAACACCGTCAACTGCGGAATCTTGGCCGCGACGGCCAAAACCTTATTCACGGCCTGCTCCGGCGTCAGCTTCTCCGACACGACGCCGGGTCGCGACTCATTGGAACAGTCATATTTACGATTGCAGTAGTTGCATTGGATGTTGCAGGCGGGCGCCACCGCCACATGCATTCGCGCGTAATGGCGATGCGCTTCTTCCGAAAAACAAGGATGCTTGTTTATCCTTTCCCATACTTCTGCCGGCTCGCGCTCAGGCTCGTCCGACGAACTGCAGCCCGACTTGTCTGCGCGGCCGTGGGTGTCGCAGCCGTCGATCTGAACAAGCGCATGTCCGGTCACCCTCAGGGTTAGTGTCTTTTGGATACCGACAGGCGCAGTCGAGGACAGCGTGCTGGCATTCGCGCAATCTTGCATGGATGTTCTCTCCAAAGCCTCCAGTGGTTCGCCGGCTTTATCAGCGAAATCCATGCCACTCACTCGAACTCCATTGGTATCGGTACGTGAGTTGGCCAACCAACTCAATCTTCTTGCTACGCGTCTTGACCAAAAGCCGACAACCAAGCCGTATTCTGTCGCTGTCACGACAAAAATAACGCACTCGTCGTGAGCACAAATTGCTTTTGGTAGGCCACTATCCGCTCTCTATCACCCGGCACTGCCGCATTGCGCGTGGGGCATCCGCGATGCCTCTCCGCCTGAAGGGCAAGCTTCGGCCGTTCGTGTGGCGCCGACAGGGTACCGCGAAGCGTTGCTTTGACCTGTAGACCATCACCTGGCACAACGTTTGCGATACATGGCCAACAGCTGAAGGGATCCGACATGAGCAACCCAATCATCAATGACACGACACTCCGCGACGGCGAGCAAACCGCTGGCGTCGCATTTCGCACGGAGGAAAAGTGCGCGATTGCCGCCGCACTGTCGCAGGCTGGCGTCGCCGTACTCGAAATCGGCATTCCAGCCATGGGCGAAGACGAAATGGCGTGCATTGATGCGATTGTCGACATGAACCTCGACGCTCGTCTGATCGTTTGGGGGCGACTCACCGACGAGGACCTCAGCGCGGCATTACGCTGCGATGCCGACATGATTCATCTTTCGGTCCCGGTATCGGATATTCACTTGCAACACAAGCTACGGCAGTCGCGTAGTTGGGTGTTAGCGCGGATCGCACGCGTCATTGGAAAGGCTGCGAAAAGCCACCCCAAGATCTCCCTCGGTATGGAAGACGCCTCGCGGGCGGACCCCTCGTTCATCTTAGAAGTTGTGCGATGCGCAGAGCAGCATGGGGCTCAGCGCGTACGATTTGCGGACACCGTGGGCATATTGGACCCATTCAAGACATTCCACGCTATCGCAGCAATCCGCGTCGCCGTGGACCTGGAGATCGAAATCCATTCGCACGACGACCTCGGACTCGCCACCGCCAACACGCTGGCGGCCCTCTCAGCAGGGGCGACCCACGCCAGCACTACCGTCAACGGCCTGGGCGAGGGGGCCGGCAATGCAGCGCTTGAGGAGGTCGTCATGGGCACGCGACATCTGCTCCGACGAGACACAGGCATTGACGCAACTGCGTTACGCGACATCTCATCGCTGGTCGAACGGGCGTCTGGCCGCGCTATTTCCTCCAACAAGAGCATTGTTGGTAAGGACGTCTTTATGTACGAGTCAGGCATTCCTACCGACGGCCTTTCGAAGCTCCCCACGACCCACGAGGGATTCGATCCCACAGAACTAGGCCAGCAACGGTCGACGATACTCGGCAAGCATTCTGGATGCTCAAAGTGTACGTGACGTCTACGACGCTCTTGGCGTCACAGTGTCCGAGCGGCTTGTGCCTCAGTTGCTTGCACGTATCCGGTCATTTGCCACACAGTACAAACAGGCGCCGGGGACAGCCGATCTGCATCGCTTCCTGACGCAAGCACGTGGCACCCGAGTTAAGGTGTCTTGAGGCCGTCATCGGGTGCGCATTGGTCCAATAGGAGAAACGACGTGCAAGAGGTTATCGAACAACTGCATCGCCTGTCGTCCACGGAAGACTTCCTGCGATTCTTTGACATTTCATTCGACGAGAAGGTAGTGAACGTCAGCCGCCTGCACATTCTCAAGCGTTTTTTTCAGTACATCGAGCAACAGAAGGGGCTACCGCGTAACAACGCGGCGGCTGTGTTCTCTATCTATCGATGTTTACTGAATAAGGCCTACAACGACTTCGTCGTGTCCACGCCCGCAGAGCAAAAGGTTTTCAGAGTCTTTCAGGAAGCGGATGGACGGCGGGTCGTCTCAATTGACCAGCTGCGCGCGTCGCTGCCAGCACGCGGCGACGCCTGACCCGGAGTACCCAATGCATATTGTCGTTTGCATCAAGCAGGTACCGGACTCGGCACAGATCCGCGTTCACCCTGTCACCAACACCATCATGCGTCAAGGCGTCCCAGCCATCGTCAACCCGTACGATCTGTTCTCGCTGGAGGAAGCGCTGAGGCTAAAGGACCGCTTTGGCGGTACTGTAACCACACTCTGCATGGGGCCGCCGCAGGCTGAAGACGCACTTCGCAAATGCGTCAGCTATGGGGCCGACGAGGCTGTACTCGTCACCGATCGCGCTTTCGCTGGCGCCGACACGCTGGCAACGTCATATGCGCTGGCTGCCGCGATCCGACAAATCGCCAAGGAACAGCCGGTCGATATGATCTTTACTGGCAAGCAGACTATCGACGGCGACACTGCCCAGGTCGGCCCCGGCATCGCTACACGCATGGGCTTCCAGTTGCTCACTTACGTGTCCAGGATCGTGGAAATCGACCTCGCCGCACGCTCGATCGTCGTCGAGCGTCGCGCAGAAGGCGGCGTACACGTACTCAAAACTCGATTGCCATGCTTGGTGACGATGCTTGAGAACACCAACGAACTTCGCTTCGCGACGCTGCCCAGAATGATCCACGCGGCAGCTTTTCCGGTACGGAAATGGAATCGCGAGCAGGCCGGCATCGAGGACGTTAGCAAAATTGGGCTGAAAGGCTCACATACCGTAGTGAGCAAAGTGTTCGGCCCAACACCGCGCGAGCAAAAAGCCGAGATGCTCACACTGGATATGGCGAGCCTGCGCGGCGTCTCGTTGGATCTGGTGCATAGGATGTTCGCTCGCCATCCGACTTTGGAGGCAGATGTGCTAATGAAGAGGACCTTATGAACTCGACGGTTGCCGCGAAAAAGCAGCCGGCCTTGAATGCCAGAGGCCGCAACCTGGAGCTACCCGAACATCTAAAAAACTACACCGGTGTCTGGGTCTTCCTTGAGCACGACCGCGGCCACGTGCATAACGTGTCGTGGGAGCTGCTCGGCGAGGCCCGCAAGCTTGCAGACAAACTTGGCAGCAACGTCTGCGTGGCGGTGCTCGGCGGCACGGATGAGCCCCTCGAAAAGTTTTCAACTGAGGCGTTCAGCCTTGGAGCAGACAAAGCCTATGTCATTCACGACCCAGTGTTGCGTGGCTATCGCAATGAGCCATTCACGAAGGGGCTGACCGATCTGGTCAACAAGTACCGCCCTGAAATTTTACTGCTCGGCGCGACCTCGATGGGCCGGGATCTCGCCGGCTCCGTTGCGACAACCCTGCTCACCGGGCTCACCGCCGACTGCACCGAACTGAACATCGATCCGACCTCCCGGGCACTGGCGGCCACTCGTCCGACGTTTGGCGGCTCGCTGCTCTGCACGATCATGACGCTTGCATATCGACCGCAGATGGCGACGGTACGCCCACGGGTCATGGCGATGCCCTCAGCGCAAGAAGGCCGCGTCGGCGAGATCGTGCAGGAAACACTGGGGCTCGTCGAAGCCGACATTGTCACCAAATTGCTCGACTTTGTCGCTGATGCGACGAGCTCTCAGATCAACCTTCCGTATGCGGATGTGATCGTCAGCGGCGGCAAGGGTCTCAAAACTCCGGAGAATTTTCAACTCGCGTTTGATCTGGCGCGCGTACTCCGTGGCGAAGTCGGCGCTACGCGCCCGTGCGTGCAGGCAGGTTGGGTCGCGGCGGATCGACAGGTCGGGCAAACTGGCAAAACCGTGCGGCCGAAACTTTATATCGCAGCCGGCATCTCGGGGGCAATCCAGCATCGCGTCGGCATGGAAAGCTCGGACGTGATTGTCGCAATCAACACCGATCCGAACGCACCTATTTTCGAATACGCGCATTACGGCATCGTCGGGGACGCACTGCAGTTGCTGCCCGCGCTAACGCACGCCTGCAAGGAACACTTGGCACTTCGGCAAATGCGAGACACCAGGAGAGTTAGATGAGAGAATCGTCGCAATTCGACGCGATCGTCGTGGGTGCCGGACCGTCGGGCAACGCTGCGGCCTATGTTATGGCTAAGGGTGGACTGAAAGTACTTCAAATCGAGCGCGGCGAATATCCCGGTAGCAAGAACGTTCAAGGCGCGATTCTTTACGCCAGTGCACTTCAAGAAATCATCCCAGACTTCCGTGACGACGCGCCACTTGAGCGCCACATCATTGAACAGCGCATGTGGATGCTCGACGATACTTCGTTTGTAGGCACACACGCGCGTAGCGACGACTATAACAAGCCCCCGTATAACCGCTACACGATCATACGGGCGCAATTCGACAAGTGGTTTTCGTCGAAGGTCCGTGAGGCCGGTGCCTTACTGATCTGCGAGACCACGGTGAATGACCTGATTCTGGACGGAGACCAAGTTGTCGGCGTCCAGTGCGACCGCGAACACGGCGAAGTTTATGCGGATGTCGTGATTCTCGCGGACGGCGTCAACTCAACTTTGGCCCGCAAAGCGGGCTTTCATGGTGAGATCGAAGCGCGCAACGTCGCACTAGCTGTGAAAGAGATCCTCTTCATGCCCGAGGAGACAATTCGCGAGAGGTTTAACGTTGCCGATCAAGAAGGCGTTGTAATAGAGATGGTTGGACGAATCACAGATGGCATGGCAGGAACTGGGTTTCTTTACACGAACAAGGAGTCGCTGACGATCGGCGTCGGCTGTATGCTGAGCGACTTCAAGAAAAACTCTAATCGCACAACCCCGTATCTGCTTCTCGAGAAAATGAAGCGTCACCCGTCCATCGCTCCCCTTATCGCGGGTGGCGAGATGAAGGAGTACTGCGCGCATCTCATTCCCGAAGGAGGGTTTAATGCGATCCCGCAAGTATACGGTAACGGCTGGATGATCGTCGGTGACTCGGGCGGCTTCGTCAACGCCGCGCACCGAGAAGGCTCGAATCTCGCAATGACGACGGGGCGCCTCGCTGCCGAGACAGCAATAGCCGCCAAAGCGGCCGGCCGCCACGGCTACCGTGCCAGCACGCTGTCAGCGTATAAGGCCGCGCTAGACAAGAGTTTCGTGATGAAGGACTTGCACAAGTACCGCGATATGCCGAAGGTCTTACACCATAATCCCCAGTTCTTTACCACATACCCTGATCTCGTCGCGAAAGCGGCCCGCACTATGATGACGGTCGATGGCATCGACAAGAAGACCAAGAAGCGCGAGGTCATAACCAGCTTCCGTAAAAGTCGCTCGGTGACAGGGCTGATCGGCGACGCATACAAATTCTGGAGGGCTTTCCGATGAATAATACGACCACTGCCAACATCGACGAAAAGCTGTTTCAAAATCGCTACCGAGTGGACGTCGGGCGGCCGCACGTCCGCATAAAAGACGTGGACATTTGCACAAACGATTGCACAGAAAAGAGCTGTACATTCGTGTGTCCCGCCTCCTGCTATCGGAACGAGAACGACGGCTCAGTCACGTTGGTCACCGACGGCTGCCTCGAATGCGGTAGTTGCCGCATTTTGTGCACCGAACACCATAATGTTGAATGGGCCTATCCGCGCGGGGGATATGGCATACAGTTCAAATTCGGCTAAACGAACAAGCTCAGTATCGCTCCGCGGCTGAGCGCCTTATCACATCCGGAGAAACTTTGATGAATCTCATTACTGGTATCGAGTCGACGGATCTGTTCGGCGGTGAAGTCCCGGCCGGCGTACTACAGCTGATCGAGAGAACCCGCCGCGGCAGCGATGACGATGTGGTCGCCGCGTTGTGGACCGCCATCCTGTCCTATCCGCGCTGCCTGCCACCCTACTATCTGCTATATAAGTTCCATGCAAACCGGGGAGAACTTGGCGAGGCGCATAGAGTTGCAACGAGGGCTTTGGCGGTCGCTGCCTGGGAAGCGTCGATCAGCAGTGATTGGTGCGCGGTGCAGCCGGGCGACGCGGACTTCTCCATTCCCGGGCCGCCGCGCTTTTGGCTCTTTACGCTGAAGGCGCTTGCGTTCATCAGCGTACGGCGTGGCGAACGGGCCCTTGCACTGAAGCTGATTGCCAAACTACGCTGGCTGGACCCGATTGATTGCATCGGTTTCGAGGTCGTCGAAGCCTTACTCGCGCAGTCAGAACACGGCAATCGCAAACTGACGAATTGACAGACAGCAATTCGTCACTAGAAGGGGAACTCCCACGATTCATTGGAGCTTTTCCGCTGCCCAATCGAAATGCGCGGTCAGCTTTGTGATGCTCAATCCTTCCGGCACGGTGCATAGCACCTTCTCAACAACATGCAGACCATGACTTCGTGCGTTCGGTGCGGAAGGCAATCCCGGTATCGTCAATGTCGCGTCTACCTTCATGCAGGGGTGCACATCAATCCGTGCCGAAGGTTGCGAGCGAGTTCCGGACCTCGCCGCTGACGGCGTCGCAATCCCCGAACAGCTAATGCAATTCTAGTTCGAAAAGCATGAGTACAACGGGCCGCCAGCGGAGTTGAGCATCCTTTCGTGCGATGTTGGGGGCGGCTGTTCTGCTCGTATCAGTAGCATTCCAGTTGGCCGGATGCAATGGAGACGATGTGGCACCGCCGCTTACTGACAAGGAGGCAAGTCAACCATTCGCATTCGGCCAGTCTACACCGCCCGGTACCGTTACTCCATCGACCGCACCATCGCGGCCACCCCCGACGTCGACGACCGAAGTGGGCGCAAAGTAGACGCGCTCGGGTGGCCACGCGTGGGTAGTGCAAACCGGTCGACCCGACAGCTACAGATTATGTCGTCGTTGACGCTCGGGCCGTCATGCCCGGGATAAAGCGATGCGCGCGCCATTGAGGCAAAGCGTGATGCAGACGCGTGGACACCGTCAGGACGGCAAGCCCGACTGGATGCCTGCGCGTCGTGCAACCTGCCGAAGTGGCGGAGGGCGTCAAGACGCCAACCGTCGTGCGGGCGTCGGTTTATTACGCAGATCCGACCACCCCAACCCACGCACGACATTTGTCGGCGAGGCGGAAACATTCGAACGGGCTACACGATCGTCCACGCTCGATTCAATCGAGCCAACCAGTCGGACTGGTTGCATCGCCACATTCGGACAGAACCTGCCGGGCAATCGGTACAAGCTGATACGCTTCACACCGTGCTCTTCGCAATGCGGTTTTTGTTAAGGTCATGTCACTCATCCCTAGCTGGCAGGTTGACGACCATCGTCAACGGGATAACGCCCCGTTCACGTCAGCCTCATCGCAAGGGCTTCCACACCACTACGGACGGCTTCCCCTCGTTGCGGCATCGGAGTTTTTCGTCATGGTGTTTGTCCTTTGTCATTTCCAGCCATCAGGTCCGTAAGTCGCACCGGTTCGCAACTAACGATACTCTTACTTGAACAGCAGCGCTTTGATATCACACAGACTGAACCGAAACCTGAAGCATAGGACATCGCGCAACTGATGACCGCCGCTGGGAAGCGATGACTGTGGGTCACGGCGATCTCGCATCCTAAGCACGCGATCGTACTCGGTCAATTCAGCAATGTCACAGTGACTCTCTGACTGCTCATAGCCCAACTGATAGATTAGGTTCCATTCTCATTCTCCTTCGCGAATACGCGTGGATACTTCTGCGATTGTCATTTCACCAATGTGACGCGAAAGCGAATGAAAGAACATTTCATCAAAGAGCTCTTCCGATTCTTTGAAAGCTCTTGCTGGATTCTCCTCAACGAAAGCGTAGGCTTCTTCGTGAGCAAGGTCGAGAAGTTTATGAATCTGGCTTTTATGCATCGTGAACAGCATATCAACTAAAAATAAAGGCGCACACTGATTAAATGGCTGCATTTCTGCGTTCTAATACGTGCGAGCATTGCCACCAGCCACTTCGCTCGTAGTTTGAGCGCCCCGTTTCTTCGGTACGTATATGAGCAATTTCTGTATGGCTTGCAACGCAGTTCACCGCCGAAGCGACGCAGCAGCGTGGCCTCGCGGTTCAGCGCCAAGCCCGATTGGCGCATGCGGGACCTTGCAAAGGTTGCAGAACGGACAAGCGTGTCTACCCGGCTCGCGCTGCGCCATAAGCACATGCTCGGGGGTCAAGTCCACCTGTTCTCTTGTCCCGGTTTGCGAATCTACTCCGTACCGGCACTACAGCAGTAGGCGAGGAGGAATACATGGTTTCCGGTGTCGGTCCTGACGATTGAGCGGATATCCGCGTTGAGCTTCGCCATCGCCGCAGACACGTAGTCGGGGGCCGGCAGCTTGTCGGTATTGAAGTCGTGGACAACCACGGCAACGGCGTTGTTGTCCTTCGTCATTGGGTGAGCGAGAACTCGATCTTCTTCCGCGAACCTCTGTTCCCGCGTCGCTACTGCACCAACCCGTCCGCTGCAGTATCCGTGAGTACCTGACATCACATGAATCGTATTACCATCACCGCTCAGCCCCGCTGCGATCGTCTTGAGAGCGGCCGCGACGTCGTCCACGCAACACAGATCATGGAATCCCCAAATTTGCACGGCGTCGGGAGTACCGCTGGTAATGTTTACAAGTGTTGCCACGATGTTCTCCAAGGTTTCGAAAGGGCCCATTTGATGATCAACCAACAATGACGGCTAAAGTGAGATGTCACTGCCCCGCCATGCCGCGCACAGCGACTACACAAGAGCCGCGAAAGTAAGAGGCCAGTTCAAAAAGCTTGCTCTGCGCGACTTAACGCTTTCCAGTCGTCAAAAGAGCAACCGAATTCTAGTGCTTCATGAGTGCCAGCGGGACGCTTGAGGCGGAGGACGACGGGCGACGGCACCCCATAAACGAGTTCGCCACACCGCAATCTTTAGAAGTTAGGCCGACGATACATATAGCCCGCGCCCGACCGACGGCCATTCTCCGAAAGGTTGTCAAACGCGAAGTCACCTGGACGAGCATGTGCCTCATATCAACGAGTTTTGCTGCTTTGTCCGTTTCGTACCTGTGCCGTTGATCAGTATAGCAACAATCATGCTCGTCACCGGTTAAAAGCAACGCCCACTGACCCTCCGTCAAACGTTGCGCAGCGGTAAGTCCAGGAAGGATTTTGCGAGACTGACAGGCCGCCGCGTACTCAGCAGGCGACCAGCGGCGCTATTCCGGCTAGTACTGCGGCCAGCCCCATCCAAACATGACCCTCTTGATTTTAGGCATGGAAACTCCTTATCAGAATAGCAGATGGCCATCGAACCCGCGGTTCATAGCACTTCTGCCACGATAACGAAACTAACGTCATGGGTGCCCGCCGCCCACCTCAACGCTGAACGCGCTCGAACTCTGCCACGTTTTAGCTAGAGTAGCGAAGGCTAGCAGACTATAGAACAAATTGGCATTCAACATTTCTTATGCTACTAGCCGCAAATTTTTATCGACCGCTTTCAACGAGGCATATCCTTCGCGTGCGAGCCGATATCGGAATCCGACACAGATGGGGCCACGCAAACCGTGCCAGAGCACCACATGCCAGAGCACCACATGCCAGAGCACCACATTCCTGCGGCGATTCGTTGGGACAACGGCTGACAATCGTCCAACCGCGCATGCTCGATGACATTGCGAGACGGATGAGACGCTTGTGCGCCGTGAGCGTACCACTGACGAGCCATGGAGGCCTGGAGTGCAGCAAAGCCGCCCAGGTGGAATAGCCGGGATCAGATCTAATCTATGACGGCGAGGCCGGGTTGCAGCTGCGCAAAGAATCGGAGCAGCGACTATCAACAAGTGGCAGGAGCTACATTTTTGGCGACCGCGCGGACCACCACTTGACTGTTTGATTTGCGCGGCGCGCAAACCAGACAAAGAGTTCTATCGCATCCAAAGTGATTCAGAATTCAATCGGGGCTGCGTTGTATCGTCCTTCCAGACATCACAACATCGCAGCGCTTGGCGTTTCCTTGGTAGCACAGGCAAGCTATTGACAATGCGTTCAAGATCAGGCCAGATGCCGATCAGCGCGACACCTGATATTCATCTAGCTTGAAAATGCGGCGCAGCACCGGCACATCAATTCACCTTGCACCTAACGCTACGTCAGGCTTTAGCGTTGATGTACGCACCGGAGACGCAATGCAGTTAAAGATCGGTGAACTGGCAAAAAGAGCGGGGCTGAGCGTTCGTGCTTTACATCACTACGACGCGATCGGCTTGCTGTCTCCGTCGCAACGCACTGAGGGGGGAGCACGCCTGTACGGGCGTGGCGACCTGATCCGGCTGCATCGTATCGAGGCACTGAAACGGTTCGGTTATTCGCTTCCCGATATCAAAGTCAGCCTTGACGACCAACCGGCCAGTGCCCCGATAAATATTCTTCATCGCCAGATCGCCGAACTGGACGCGCGGGCTTCGCGGGCGCAGCGGCTCAGTCGCCACCTGCGACGCCTCGCCAAGATGCTGGCCGCCGGCAGCGAAACGCTCGCGATTGATTGGCTTAACACCTTGGAGTTGATGAGTATGTATCAAAAGCACTTGAACGAAGACGAACTCGACACGCTGTTTGCAACGGGCCCGGACGCGATTGCGCCGATGGATCCAATATGGGACGAGCTCATCGTTGAGGTTCATAGCGCCATGCGGGAAGGGCTGTCTAGTGAAAGCAGTGTTGCCCAAGAGTTGGCTTGGCGCTGGGTTCGGCTCATGACCCGCATGACGAACAACGACCCGGCGCTCGCTTACAAGTTGATGAAGATTCAAACCGCGGAGCCACGCGCACAGCAGATTGTCGGCATTACGGCGGAGATGCTGGTTTGGATAGACGAATCGTTTGCGCACGCGCGCTGCACACTTCTCGCCAAACACTTGAACCCGGCGCAAATGGACGAAGTTCGACGCCGCCAGCTTAACGAAAAGAACAGGCGCGAATGGCCAACGTTGGCGCTTGAGTTGCGGGCACACATGCAGGCCGGCGTCGCGGCCGACGCTGCGCCGGTACAGGCTCTCGTCGAGCGCTGGCAACAGCTTTTCCGTGAAAGCTTCTGTGGCGATGACGTGGTCTTGGAAGTGCATGTTCGAGACGCCTTGAACCAAGAGCCGGACCTGCAACTTGGGGTGGGGCTCGACGAGGCATTGTTGGCCTATCTGCATAAGGCACACATCGTTGGGCACGATGTGACGCCAACCGACGCCGGGCCCAAGCCTAGCGCCTTGATCGTGGCTAGACAACGGGCGGCGCACCAACTACTGGATCGCCCGCTGGCGCTTGATGATCCGCTCGCATTGGCCGTGCTAGGCAAAGCCGAGGCACAGGACCTACGCAATGGCCTCGATCGGTTCCGCCACCCGATGTCGATGTGTAGGCGCAGCGCGCTGGTCGTACGCAGTAGGCTAGCTGACGACATTTGGACCGAGGCCGCCGAGCGGGGGGTGCGACAATACGTCGTGCTTGGGGCAGGACTCGACACCACCGCCTACCGGCAGCACGACACGCCCGGGAGCATCTTCGAGGTTGACTTGCCGGCCACGCAGGAATGGAAACGAGCGCACCTGAATGAGGCGGGCATCCGCTTGCCGCAATCGTTGCGGTTCGTACCGGTCGACTTCGAGCGCATCAGCCTTGCCGAGGGCTTGACGCGTGCCGGATTCGATCCACTCGCACCGGCCTTCTTCAGCTGGCTCGGAGTAACCATGTACCTCGACGAGGCTGCGGTCGTTGATACTTTGCGGTTCATCGCGCGCTGCGCCAGAGGCAGCGCCGTGCTGCTGGAATACGCATTGCCAGTGTCCAGCTTGCCGCCGATGATGCGTGTCTTCGTCGAACAGTTGATGGCGCAATTCGCCGAGGGCGGCGAGCCGTGGAAAAGCGCGTTCGATCCGGCTGAGTTGGCTCAAATGCTGGTTACACTGGGCTTCAGCAGTTCCCACACTTGGACTATAGACCAGTTGAACCAAAGGTACTTTGCGAACCGCTCAGACGGACTGCAAATCGGAACAACACCGTCACGTCTAACTCTGGCCACGGTCTAATCGTCAGACTATGCCTCGCAATTACTTGTTTATCCGCCCCAGTCCGCGCAATGGTCAGCGCTACAAACGGCAAGGGCATCCCACAATCGCAAGGCTATACGAGTAGCAATGCGCCAGCGCAGCGATGCCACCGAGCCAAGTACGGGTCACCGCGGGCGCCGGGGAGCCGAGCAGGAAATCCTCGGGTGCGAGATGCACCGAGGATTTCAGGTTGTTTGCAGCCTCGGTACAGTCGTGTGCGACGAGAAACCCGGAGGCGAACGCATAGGAAGACATGATGACATCCACGCTTAACACCTTGATCCGCGCTGAACGCAATCAGCTGGCAATCGTTAAAGTATCTCCTGAGCATTTGTAGCTCACCGTCACGGCGAATATGCCAAGGCCCCGCATGGCCACGTATCGTCGGTAGCCAGACCATCAATCTGGTCCGAAGCAATCCGCGAAATCGCCACACTCCGCGCAGTTTGAAGACTTGCAGACAAGCAACGCCTCACGCTCGCACAGTTGCTTGTAGAGGAATTTCTTCCACTTCATACCGTGAACGTTTTTTTGCGCCAGCCGCGGAAACCAATAGCCCAACAGCACCGGCAATTCGCTACGCGAGCGAAGGCGCAGCTCCTGCCACAGGTGTTTGTGCCCCGCACAGGCGCAGGCGAGCGCATGCGAAACGCAATGGATTTCAATCGTTGTGCCTGCGAGCGGATCAGCATGTGCCTTCAACAGGTTTGCGAGGTCTCCGACCTCGTCGTCGCACGATCGCTGGCGCCACGCTGCAGGCGAGGCGGCCAGTTGCAAGAAAAGGGCGCTGTCGACGCCGGGAAACCAATGCGCAAGCAGCCAGTGGGTTTCATCCAGATTCAACCCGCGGATGGGCAGTGTGTGCACGCCGGCTTGGCCGAACGCCGCCGAGAGTACCCCTGCGAGGGCAAGAACCGTGGAATCGTTGCTGTCCACAGCGTGACGCATCAACGTCGTGTAGAAGTCCATCACCGTCCTTTGTGGCTCAGACCATGGCCACCGCGTGCGTGTAGCACTTTTTTGGGCATATCCTCGCGCATGCCGTGCAACCGATACACAACTCCCGGCGCGCAATAGTCATAACCTTCTTTTCGTACTCGTCGTCGTCATCCTCGCCTACCGGGGTAAGGTCGCCCCCCTCGTCTACACCGACGAGCTGCAGGACCCCACGAGAACACGACCGGAAGCATCGTCCGCAGCCGATACACTTCTCATCATCAAGGGCGGAGACAAAGGTAGGCGTCCACATCTCCCCGCTAGGTAGTTTTACGCAAAAAATCTCGCTCATCTCCGGCTCCCAGGCGCTTCGTCGAGAGCCGCAGCCGCGGCCTTGCGCGCGTCCATCAGCGCGGCGTGAGCTTCGTGACAGAGCTGCGCAACCGTCAATATCTCTTCCCACCTAGTCGGAAGATCCTCCGAAAGGTCGTGGAGATCCATCTTGGCCTGAATGGCCCGTGTATTGAGTGTCTTCAGGCGCACCTTCAGTTCATTCGGGTCACTCATGCCCCCTCCCGTGGTAAAAGGACGCGCCTCAGTTGTCGCTGTCCGCAAAGTGGCGGTCTTGTCAACAGTGGCTTTAGCCATGAGATACCTCGTCATCCTCGGCAAAGTCGAATGAGCGCACATTTCTGGTTAGCGCCTTGCGCAACCACGGCGGTGGCGTACCTTTCAGGACATCCCTAAGCTTGATAAGGATGTCCTCAATTGGCTCCAGCTGTGGCACCTTGACTGGATGCACCTTCAGCGCTACGACGCGCGCCGCTCCTGAACCACCGATTGCGGCAACGTACAGGATCGCGCAACCGCGGATCGCGTCCAGCTTCGGTGCAAGCTTATCTTCGTCGCCGTCCTCCTCTAACTTGCCGCCAAAATCGAAGGCTTCCACGAACGCGTACCCCTCCGCCGTCACATCGAAGATAACAATGCTTTTCGCCCAGCCAAAGTGCGCGTCGACATGCAGTTTGTCCTGCGTGGCAAATGCGATTTTCATGTAATGGTTCCCTCATGATTTGCATGCAATGGTCGCGACGACCGGAATTCCTTACTCCGCGTTAGCGACTGGCGCAGCGAGGTCGAGCGACGACTGCGGCAGAGCCCAGTCGGCCGGGCGGTGGTGCGTAACTCGATCGATTAATAGATTCGCGAGTTCGAAGACGAGGTTCATCGTTCCGCGATAGCCGACCTGGCATCGATGGGCATTGCCGACCCGGTCGAATACGGGGAAGCCTATGCGCAACAGAGGCTTGCCGAGACGCGCGGCCATCTGCCGGCCGTGCGAATGCGTAATAAGCAGGTCGCAATCCGCCGCGCCTCGTTCCATGTCCTCAAGGTCACCGAGCACGACCTCGCTCGTCGGCAGTAGCGCATGCGACGCCGATGTAGTCGTGCTGACGCAGACTGGCAACTCGGCGCCGATTTCGTGCAACAGCGAACCGATTGCAAGCAGCAAATCCGGTTCTGCGCCCAAGGCCACCTTAACGCCACCTATGTAAAAATGGCTGTCGAGCATTGCATCCAGCAGTTGGCTGCGCTGCCTCTGGTATTTGATCGGGACCTCCCGGTCTGACAATCGCGCAATGCGATGCAAGAGCCGGTCGTTCGGTTCGAGCCCTGTGAGCCGCTCAAAAATTTCGAACGGGATGCCTGCGATAGTCTCCAGTGCCTGCGCACCGTCGCGCGTTTGCTCGCCCACGCCGATGGTGAATGTCGACGCACCTGCGGCGCGTATCTGGTCGAGAGAAGTTCCGCCCAGCGTGGTCCCGCGCCAGTCGGGAGCAATGTGGCCATCGAGCGAACCGGAGACGTCTGGCAATATGATCGGAACTAACCCGAATGCCTCAATGATCTCTCGCAACTCGTCGATATCGCTGGGTGACAGATGACTGCCGGGCAGCACGTTGACCTGTCGCTGCACGGTTGGCAGTGGCTTGACAAGCGCCTTCACGATTGCAACGATGGCGCGCCTGTAGCCGTCCTCGAATGCGCCAATGTAGTCTGGCGTCGATACGTACACGAGTTCGGTATTGCTCAACTCTGGCTTGCGTTTGCGCACCATCGCGAGATGACCGGCGACATCTTCCCCGTTGGCCTCAGTCAGCCCTGTCGAGCAAAGCACGATGATTTTCGGCGCCGCGCGCTTGCAGATGTTCAGTAGCGCCGTTTCGACGTTTTCAAATCCGCCCAGAATGGTAGTGACCTCATTCATTGCAGTGGTCTGCAACGGGATGGCCTCCTTGAAATGGCGCACCAAGAGGACGAGGCCGAACGACGTGCAGCCCTGCGAACCGTGCATCACCGGCATGCACGCATCGAGTCCCATGGCGGCATAACTCGCGCCAAGCGGCTGGCTCATTTTTAGCGGGTTGACCGTACAGGCTTTCCCTAGTTCGACGACGTTTGCCATTGTGTCTGCACTCCGCTATGCTCAGGCCGCGACGCTGGGTCGAAGGCCCTTCGGCCAATCCCGCGCGCTTGCACGCGGCGACTGTTCTGTCATGCGCTCTGTGAACTCCATTCGCTCGCCACAGAGCCCTTCGCCTTTGTCGTCCCACGGAGCTGGAATGCGCACCTGCTGCCAGACCGGGTTGCTGATTGCGCGGTCAATCTCGTGCACCAGCTCGACGATTCCCTCATACCCGGCATATGGATGATGGCGTTCCTGATTGACATCAAGCCAAGGCACCCGCGCCTTTAGCGCGACAAACTGCGAGCGCCCGCCGGACAGCATGATGTCGGCCTGCGACTCGCGGAGCATGCCGTACATTTCGCTTGCCGTCATATTGTCGACTATGCGCGCGTCATCGCCCATGATCTCCTTGATCCTTTCCTTGTCTTTCTCGGTGCTTTTCTTCACACTGGTGCCAACGATCTTGAGCCCCACCTCTTGCAACGCCGCAACAAGCGACCAGGATTTCACACCGCCTGTAATCAGCAGCACGCGCTTTCCATCGAGGCGCGCCCGGTATGGCGCAATGCGCGCCCACGCGCGCTCCTCTTCTGCTTCAATCAAGCGATCGGCGCGTTTGATCAGATCGTCGGGCGCACCCCTTTGCACCAGCAGCTTGGCGACTTGGCGCAACGCATCGCTCACATCGCCGATTCCGTAGAAAGAGCCCTCGAAATAGGGAATGTCGTATTGCCGCTGCATCTTTGTGGCAATGTTAATCATCGACTTTGAGCACACCACCATATTTACCTTCGCGCGGTGAGCGCTCGCGATGTCACTGTAGCGAGCATCACCAGAGATGCAAGCCAAGATACGGATACCCAGCGCGTCGAAGAGCGGCTTCGTCTGCCACAACTCCCCCGAGAGGTTGTATTCGCCGATGATATTGATGTCGAACGGCGTTGTGTGAGCGGGCTCACGCGAGCCGATTACATGATCGAAAATCGCCTCCCCACCGAGTTTATTGCCGAAGTTTTTCGACCCGGCGAAACCGGGCGCGTTGACCGGTATCACAGGTTTGCCGAATTTCTTTGACGCTTGCTTACACACTGCCTCTATGTTGTCACCGATCAGCGCGGTGACGCACGTCTGATAGACAAACACGGCAGGGGGATCATATTTTTGGATAATCTCGCGAATACTTCTGAACAGCCGTCTCTCGCCGCCATAGATTACATCGATCTCACCTAGATCAGTCGTGAACGCGGACCGATAGAGCATCGACCCGGAGGATGCCGCAGGACGGTTATCCCACGAGTTGCCCTCGCACGCAATCGGCCCGTGCACAAGGTGCGCTACGTCAACCACGGGCTGAAGTGCAATCCGAGCTCCATCGAATGCACAACCGCCAGCAGTCGCTCCTGGCGGAAGTTGCTTGGCGCAGCCTTGTCTGCGCTCCGTCTCACTTTTCGCCCTATTCTTCGCGCAACCGGGTTCGTCGAAAATATCTGCAGTCCTAGCCTTGAACCACATTGGAGAATCCTGACAATATGAGGTCCACAACTAATTGCAAGTTCCATACCATCGCGCGAAGCCGCAGGCATCCGCAGCGTGGGGTATCGGGCACTGTAGTAACAGCGTCGACTTAAACCAGTGCTTTGTCGGAGTTGAACGGATTGCGACACAACATACTTATCGACCTTCTTTCAGACCATGCGCGTGCTGTGTTCCACGCGCGTCGCTTTGCATACCGAGCAGACGAAATATCGGAGCCGTCCAGGGCGTGACCTCAAGCTTCGCTTTCTTAGAAGCGCCGCAGTTTGATTCCGTGCTTGCGCAGTGCATAGCCGATCTGCCGCGCCGTAATGCCGAGCAGGCGTGCCGCCTTTGCCTGCACCCAACCGCAGCGCTCCATGGCCCAGAGCAGCCGCTCACGCTCGTCCTCAGGGATGTGCTCACCAGAGTGCATGCCGAGACCGCGGGCATCGCGCTCCGGGGCGCCGAATTTCGCGGGAACGTTCAGCGCGTTACTGACTGTAACGTCCGACGAGCGTGCCGGACGTACTGCGTCTTCTCGCTCCACATGATGCAACACCTTCGTGAGGCACCGGTCGATCTCGCAGAGAAACGAAGAACGACCAATCGTGTCATGATGCGCCATTGTCGCAGTCCGCTCAATGCAGTTTTCGAGCTCGCGCACATTTCCGGGCCAGTAACAACTCGACAGCACCCGCAACGCTTCCTCGTTGAAATGCAGAGCGCGACCGTTCTCACGATTAAAGCGGTTAAGGAAGTATTGCGCCATCTCGGGGATGTCTTCCCGGCGCTCGCGCAGCGGCGGCAACACGATGCTCACCACGTTGATGCGGTAGTAAAGATCCGCTCGGAATTCGCCCTCTCTCACCATTTGTTCCAGACTGCGATTAGTTGCAACGATGAGCCTCACGTCAACTCTCACGGGCGTTGTCCCTCCTACCCGCTCGAACTCCCGCTCCTGCAGAACGCGCAGGAGTTTCGCTTGGAACGACGGCGATATATCACCTATCTCGTCGAGGAAAAGTGTTCCGCCGTGCGCCAATTCGAAGCGCCCCTTTCGCTGAGTTTGCGCGCCCGTGAACGCCCCCTTCTCGTGGCCAAACAGCTCGCTTTCCAGCAGTGTTTCCGTGAGCGCCGCACAATTCACCGAGACGAATGGCTGGTCCTTGCGCGGGGACAAACGATAGATTGCACGCGCGATCAACTCCTTGCCGGTGCCGCTCTCGCCGCGCAAGAGCACCGTCGTTCTCGCAGGTGCGACCTGATGGACCTGCGAGAATACGTGCTGCATCGCCGCAGATCGGCCGATTGCCCAATCGACTTGAATAGGAGGGGCCGCGTTCCGTCGGCGACTAATCTCCTCCTGCACGCTTTTGCGGTTCGGATTCGCCTCACGCTCAAGCAGAAGTGCCCTGCCCATTGGCGCAGCAACAACTTCCAAAAGTTGGAGATCGTCTGCGAAAGCACGCTTCCCGCCCGGATTCTCACAAAGTGCTACGAGCACCCCGAGCGGCCGTCCTTCGTGCCGGATCGGTGTCCCAAGTAGAGCGACACGCTCGGCATTGGAAACACGAACAGCCCCCGTGCGGTCGTCGAACATTGGGTCACCATCCAACTCAGACACAACCACGGCGGACTCGCTTTCCTGTATCTGCCCTACGATCCCTTCACCGGAGGGAAAACGCATACCTTCTCGCCAGTCGTCTGACAGTCCCGTGCTACACAGGCCGCCAAGCTTTCCATCCGGCTGCTCGACGGCGATGAACGCGGACCGCCAGCCTCTCGCACGCGACAGAAACCACAGCGACTTCTTCAACGCGTGCTCCGCATTACGGGATGAGGCCAGCGTTTTTAGCACTTCGGCCACTACATCGAAATCGGGAGGGCTCTCGTTGATAAGAGAATGCGACATAGATTCGGGCTCCAGCGACAACTCGCCAACGCAGTGACGAGACGGCTCGGCACAACGGCAGAGCCATAGTCGCGTTGGTGGCAGCCGAATTCGGGATGCCGCTGTGCTCAGGCATCGCCAAACTCGACAAAAATGACAAAATCGCAGCAATGGCGTCGGGAAGCTGCAAACAGAGGCAACGAGGCCCCTCCGTTCGCGGCTAGCATACTAACCAAAAAAGACGTAGGTTTCACGACAAATTCGGGTCAACGGCAACCCGCACAGCCAGTCGAGGTTCCTAGTCTCGGTCGAACGCTGCCAGCGTTGAAGGAAGGCAGAAGCGGTTTCGTTATATGAAATTCAAATCGTAAGTGCCATAGGCCTCAAATGGCAGCTCAGGTTGCATTGCACGACACAGACGCAACTCCGCGCGAGTCCTTCCAAAATGCTGTGAGAGCTGTTCAGCAGCTTGCTCGAGTGCATCCGCCCAGTTGTTCGTCGTTTCTTTTTTAGCGCGCGATCCAATGCAACGTTACACGCCTGCAACCGGTCGACACCTATGTCATTTCGCATCGAGGCCCGATGTTTCTCGATGACATAAGTCAAACGTCACTCAGTGGGCTCCTGAATTCCCAAAGCAACGCTGCCTGCCCGCGTCAGCGTCGGGGCTGTCCATCGAAAATACCCGGCAGCAACCGTTTTGACGCGCCGAAATATCATCTCTTCGACGCGACCACGGCGCGACGTCACCTAAACCTGACCACGCGTTGGCATCGCCGGCTGCTCTGCCGTGAATATTCCGTGCTCTGCCGAGCTCAGCTGCAGCGAGCGAAAGAGGAACCGTTGAAGTGCGGTAGCTGCGGATGTTCGGTCGTTCCAGTTCTCTTGAGTGAACAGACCGAATTCCGCCACTGGCGGCATCGGCAACCCGACAGCTTGCGGATCGATCGCGTGCATGGTGTCGCGGCGCACGTGCCAGTCGAGCAGCACTGCAATACCGAGTCCTGCCTCAACGGCCGACTGCACCGCCGACAGGCTTGTGCTCGTACACGCAACACGCCACGCGATGCCGGCGTCGAGTAACGTCGCGAAAAAAATCTCCTGCCACCGGCATGCGCCGCCGAATGCAACAATCGGAAGCGGGCCCTCGCCAAGGTCCGTGTTCCGGGTACGTGCGGCTGCCCAGCGAAGCGGATGCCGCCATGTAACTATCGGCTCCGAGTGAATCAGCGCAGGGTCGCCGATCGCGAAATCTAGTGTGTTGCTTGCGAGCCGCTGCGATAACGCCGGGCTCGCATCGACAACAATCTCCAGCGCTACGTCCGGATAGAGAGCCGAGAACTGCCGCAATGCATGGCGAAGGTGGCTCATTGCGATGTCTTCCGGAATGCCGACCCTCACTGTGCCAGAAACGTCGCCCTCAGTCAGGGCGGAGCGAGCCGCGAGGCCAATGTCGAGGAGCTTGTGCGCATATGGCAGTAGCACGTTGCCCGCGGTGGTCGGCTTTACGCCGCGCGGTGAACGTTCGAGCAAGCGTTGGCCAACCTCATCTTCGAGCCGCCGAAGGGCCATGCTGACAGCAGCCTGTGTCCGATGGAGAGCCATCGCAGCATTGCTCACGCTGCCGGCTTCTACAACCGTCACGAATGTACGCAGCAGCGTGCTGTCGAGATCGCGAATCATCAATTTCCCTCATGCAGACATAAAGATTATCAGCTTATACCACGCATACCCCTGCGGTTAATATCCTACCGTCACGAGTCAGGGAACATGGATGCGAAGAAAGTTGCACGAAAAACACGCCGAATACGCACTGCGGGGAATACCCGAGTCGCTGGCGCACCCGGCCCTTCGAGCTTCGCCGTGTACCTGATCGAACAGCCGCCACCGAACTGGCCAATGCTCCTTCCAGTGAAGGAGCGATACCGCAGAAAAGCACAGCTTGACGTTGTGGCCTCCAGTCACCTCGTGCCCACGTCATGGCGCTCCTCGATGAGGAGTTCTAGGCACGCCGGCCTATCTGAGCCCGGATACGTCCACTTAACTGCAATTAGCAAACAATAGGTTGAAGCATTGCGTTCAGCAAGTTGCACGAACCCTCTCTCGCTATGCCAGCCGAAAAAAATGCCCAAGAATGTTTGACAGTGCTGCCCTCTCATCGCACGACCACCGCAGTCGCGGTTCGAGTCTAGAAGCTCGCGGGACTCCCGCGAGCCTGATGTACGCATCGAAGTTTCCCGCAAGAACGCGTCAAGGTGCCCGGCTGATCTCCTCGACGCGTTTATAGCAGCCCGGTTCGCTCGTTTCTTTGCCTTTTTCAATTTCTAACCGGAGGTCACATGAGTACAGCCAACGATCGCATTTATTTTGAGCAAGTCGCTCAACAAGCTGTGGAGCAGATGTTCGCAACTTCGCCCGAAACCGCAGCGTTCCACCGTGGCGATTGGATCGACAGTGAGTACTATCGCCGCCACCTCGTAGAAACTGTATTGCGAATCCGACTCAATAACGAGGTCGACGCGTTCGCACTCTACAAAATCGGCTCCAAGGACAACACGCTCGCACAGATCCTCGCGCAATACTTGGCAGAAGGATACGGGCATGAGGGGAAATTCCTCCACGACCTTAAGAAATTCGGCGTATCTGCCAATGAAGTCGACCGGATTGCCCCCCTCCACAGCACCGACAAACTGATCGGCTACCTCTATCTGAGCATTGGTCGCAACGGTCCGCTGCCGACGATGGTCTGGAACTGGCTGCTCGAATGGTATACCAATCGCTACAGCAAGAGCATTACAGAAGCCGCCAAGCGGGCGTTCGGCCACGATCACGTTAAAGGTTCGCTCGACCACATTCAGTACGCAGAATCGCACAAGCACTATGACATCATTTGGATTGCCCTTCAGCGGGCAATAGGCGGCTGGGGCAGCATTGAGAGCGCGGAAATGTATCTCCGCAACTTCGTCGGCCTGATCCATGAATATTTCGATGAGTTGCGTGTGACGACCGTGCCCCGGACGGAAAGCATAACGTCGCGGGAAGCAGCCACATGACCGCCGTCGTCTTGGTTGCGCCTGCGTCATCCGGTACCGCAGTTTTCGCCGCCACAGCTCGTCAAGGTATCGCCGCCCTTGCATTTGCGCGTGCCGCGACCCTTCGACTGCGAGCGTCTGTTGCGTCCTTCGCGGTGGTGGGCGCTGCGCTCGGCGTCTTCCCATGCACAGGCGAGTCACCGTGGACAGTTCAGCGCTCGCGGAGATTGCCGGGCAGCAGCGTAATGGACACATATACCCACTGGTTAAACTGAACAAGTCGATCTTGTTGTCGAAACTGATGATACGCGGCCATATTTGCAATCCAAACCCACGCAGCTCCGGCAATGCGAACGTGGCGATGCGACGTGCCTAACCATCGTACGGTTCGTCAAATCCATATCAGCGGACTTCGCCGGCGGCGCCGAAGTGGCGAGTGTGCGCCACAATCCGGTCTCAAAGGAGACGAAGCTCCCACGCCCACCCGCCCTCCACTATCGCGAGACTGACTGCTCTCTTAAACCCCTACCAGACATGTCCGGCTCACCGCCGCAGATCGCCCCGACGCCGGGCCCGGACATCGCCAAAACGCTCTGTGCGCTCAAATTTGATCAAGCCGAAAAAATATCTGAACAAGTTGCTTCCACATGAAAGCCAATCATCCTGCTAAGGGTAACCGCATAGTCGTGCTTAACCGGTGGTCCGACGGTTTCGCCGCCTATCAGCGCTACATTGATCATGCGGCGAACAAGATCGCATACGTCTGCACGCCCAACAGTGTCGCCGCGCTTGACACCTCTCGCATTGCACACGTCGAACAGCTATCTGACATCCTCGATGAAGAAGCGCTGCATGCGGCCGTGCGCGCCTGTAGTTCAGCGCTCGGCGGCATCGACAGGCTAGTCGCCTTATCCGAATTCGACCTTTTAGCGGCCGCGCGACTGCGCAATTCGTTCAATATCCCCGGCGACCTTCCCGAGACAGTCGTGCGCTTTCGAAATAGGGCCGTTACGAAGAATACTATCGCCGCAGCTGGCCTGCGTGTACCGCGGTTTGCAGCCCTGGAAGATCTGGTCGTTGCCAAGGCGGCGACTACCACTGTGGTGCGTTTTCCGATAATCGTGAAACCGCGATCAGGTACGGCGAACATAGGGTCACGGCGCATCGAGACCCGTCCTGAGTTCGATGCACTGTGGCCGACACTACCGCTTGCCGAGTACGATTGCGAGGAGTACATCGACGGTCCGGTTTATCACGTTGACGGCTTCCTTCTGAATGGCACATTGGTTATCGCGCGCGCGTCTCGCTACATCAACACTTATGTCCAGTTCGCTCAAGGTAAACCCCTCGGCTCGGTGATGCTCGACCCAGGTCCTCTAAATGAGGCGCTGACCGCATTCTCCGTAAAATGTCTGCGCGCCCTGGATTTCAGAAATGGGCCATTCCATCTTGAGATAGTCCGGGGCTGCGATGGATTGTATTTCCTTAAGGTTGGTGCCCGCGTCGGCGAAGGAGAAATCCCATTCCTCTTTCACGATCTGTACGGTGTTGACCTGTTCGCCCTCTGGGCCGCGCAGCAGTCAGGTGACAGGGCGCGGTTAGCCACTCAGGTGCAAGCAGCGCTAGACGCGTCGGCATCGTCCGCCCGCGGTGGATTCCTCATGTTGCCGGAGCCAGTGGGCAAAGTATTCGTCGATGCAAAATTGCTACGAGAGATCCCCGCGCTTTACGATGCGGTTTTCCCCAAGCCACATCATTTCTTCGACGGCACCGGCGGCTACGCCACCCTCCTCGCGCGCTTCCGCTACCGCGCTGCATCGGAGCACGAAATCGCCACAGCAATTCACACGACATTAGACAATTTCCAATACACGCTCGCCGAGATTGCCGCGCCCCCCTTCACTGCGGAGCCAGCGGCTCCAATGGTTCATCCCGGAAGGCATTCCCCGCCGCTTCTGCCTTGCTAGACGTAGTTTCGCGCCTCCTCCAGCAGGAGCTCACGCATCCAGATGCTCGCAGGATCACCGTTATGCAGGGAAGGCCATTGGATCGCTTCAGTGAAACAGGAAAGTGGCAACGGGACGTCGACGATCCGCAGCGGGGCGACTTCTGCGAAATACTTTGCCAACCTCAGAGGAATCGTAGCGATACGGTTAGTATGAAGCAGGACTCGCGGGATCAAGTCGAAGGTAGGCACGATAACCTCTTCGCGCCTCTTGAGACCTAGATCGAGTAAGAAGAACTCCTCGATCGAAGGTCTCCGTGCACGCCCAAACCTCACTGTTACGTGTCCCATCGACATATACTTCTCGAGTGGCAGGCGGCGGGACAACTGTTTGTTCGTCGGACAGCCTACACACACGAGCTTCTCCTCAAAGAGCGGTGCTTTAGGATGAGCATCAGCCAACAACAGCTCCGGCAGGATCAAAAAATCGGCGTCCCCACGCCGAAGCAGCTCACCCGGGTCGTCATCAGGGAAAAGCAATTCGAAACCAACCGAAGGAGCCTCGCGCGCTACACGCTCAATGACATTCTGAAAATAGACCAGCGTCATAAAGTCGGACAGGCACACCCTGAAGCGGCGATTCGACTTGTCCGGTCGAAACACGTCCCGCGAGATGATCGAAAGCTGGATGTGCGATAAGGCTTCCCGAACAGGTCCAGCGAGCTCCGTCGCTCGCGCAGTGGGGACGAACTCACGACCTCTCAATACAAACAGGTCGTCGCCGAAATAATCGCGTAGTCGAGCGACGGCGGCGCTCATGGCAGGCTGGCTCAGATTGACGCTTTGCGCCGCAGCCGTCAAGTTGCGCTGCGTCATCAGCGCATCCAGCGCGACGAGAAGATTCAGATCAAGGCCTTTGAATCGCATGTTCCGGTATCCGCCTTATGGATGAGACATATCGAAACAATCGATTGTACAAATTATTTGCGATAACGCAAAGTTGCGACAATTCAAATTGAATAGGGAACGTCGAAGCCCGTCTGTCGTAGTGCTGATTGATCCGCAAAATCCCGCATAGTGATCCGCAGTTGGCGATCGAACCTATCGGCAGATCAAACGATACAAGGCATGCGTCGGACGCGATGGAAAGGCTATGAACCACCCAGACTATTTGACAGAAGTGCGCAGCGGCAGTGATTGTGCCGATCTTCGCCCTAAGATTTACCTTACATTTGATGACGGACCTCATCCAGTATGGACGCCGAAAATACTTGACATATTGGCATATGAGCAAGCGGCGGCAACTTTCTGTGTCATTGGCGCGTACGCAGCGGAGTATCCAGAACTGATCAAACGGATCGCCGCAGAAGGTCATGAACTCGCTAACCACACCATGACACATCCAGACCTTTCGAAATGTGAGCCGGACCTAGTTCGCCGTGAAATATGGGAGGCGGATGCGCTTATCAAGGAGACGTGTCCTGCGGCGAAAGTGACGTATATCCGCGCGCCATACGGAATCTGGACGAAAGACGCAATCGGGGAAACGGGGAAGGCTGGACTGATCGCGCTTCACTGGTCAGTAGACCCGCGGGATTGGTCTCAACCGGGTGTCAATGCGATTGTTGATGCGGTGATGGCATCAGTCCGGCCAGGCTCGATTGTGCTGTTGCATGATGGAAGCCCCCCCGGAGAGTCGAACTCCGATGTTCACACGACATCCCGCAGACAGACGGCCGAGGCTCTCTCGCGTCTAATTCCTGCGTTGAAGGCGCGCAGGTTCGTGATTAGTCGACTTCCTGATCGTCGATCCCAAACACTGGGCGAATGAGCGCACATCTGTAACCACTAGCCTGCTTGGACTATTGGCTGGCCCACTCATTGCAAACGGTTCCCAATAGTCACATCGAGAGATCGTGCACGATTCTGGCGCACAATCAAATGAAGATGTCAGGAAAAACTGACCCCCGAAAAAAGGATCCACTGATATAACTTTCCGTGTGCGCCGATGGAGGTGTTGTTGCTTACCTCGATACCATGGAACGCATTGAAGGAGGTTATTAGTCGGCCGAAAGCGACAGATTAATACGATTGCATCAACAAACGACGGTACACGACAGCACGCAGTCAACTCTTTCTACGGTATCGCAGTTTCACGCAGGGTCTGTCGTCGATGTGATCGCGCCAAGCAGGCGTATTGACGGATCCTAGCAGGCCTGTAATCAGATCATTTTTTGACACCACTTAGCAAACTGACCTCGATGAACATTCCTGCCGTCATCAATACGACCTCCGTTTTATTGTACGCACTTCTTTCTGCCGTTTATAAGACAGCACAGGTTCTACATTCCCTACCCGCTCCAGCTGAGCATAGCAACCAATCTGCCACGAATTTTCTTCCCGACGTCGACGTCATCGTTCCGTGCTTCAACGAAAACCCCGATACTCTGCGCGCGTGTCTCGCCTCTATCGCAACGCAGGAATACTCAGGAGCTTTAAAAATCCACGTGGTCGATGACGGATCCGCCAACCGCGATGCGTTGGAACCCGTTTATCGCGACTACGAGCACGATCCAAGATTCAATTTTGTTCTTCTCCCCCAAAACGTGGGAAAACGCAAGGCCCAGATCGCCGCAATACGGGCTTCATCCGCAGAACTCATACTCAACGTCGATTCCGACACGACCTTGGCGCCTGACGTTATAAGCCAACTCATACTGACAATGAGCGATGCAGAGGTCGGCGCCGCCATGGGTCAATTGACCGCCAGCAATCGCAACGATACGTGGTTGACCCGTCTGATTGATATGGAATACTGGCTCGCGTGTAACGAGGAGCGCGCAGCTCAGGCCCGGTTCGGCGCCGTGATGTGCTGCTGCGGACCGTGCGCGATATATCGCCGCTCCGCGCTTCTCTTGCTGCTTGACCAGTACGAGACACAGATGTTCCGGGGAAAGCGAAGCGATTTTGGGGAAGATCGTCATCTAACAATTCTCATGCTGGCCGCGGGCTACCGAACAGAGTACGCTCCAAATGCGATCGCTTCGACCGTGGTTCCAGACAGACTGGGGCCGTATCTTCGCCAACAATTGCGCTGGGCGCGAAGCACGTATCGCGACACGCTGTTGGCGCTACGGCTTTTACCCCGCCTAGATCGGTATCTTACGCTGGACGTCATTGCGCAGAATGCAGGCTCCCTATTGCTCGCGATCGCAATGCTCTCCGGCTTTTTACAGATCGTATTGACAGAGACGGCCCCATGGAAGGCGTGCTTCTTGATTGCGTCAATGAGCATGCTCCGCTGCTCCGTAGCAGCCGTGCGCTCTTGTGAGCTTCGATTTCTTGGGTTTTCCGCGCACACGCTGGTCAACCTACTGTTCCTACTACCTGTTAAGGCGTACGCCTTGTGTACACTCAGCAACAGCAACTGGCTGTCCCGCGGCGTGGCCGCCGGCGGTTGTAGCGCACACGTCGACCCGCCGGGGCACGACACTGAAACGGGCACCACTATATCCACAAATGGCGGGGCTCAGCGTGACAAGCCCCGTCGACACTGGGATGAGCAGGCATTCACGGAATCTGATGACGTTTTCCGAAACAAATGATCGTGTTCGTCACGAGATCTTCCTGAAGAGAACAACCATTTGGATTTCCATGTCAATGCCAACCGCAGCAATCACGTTTACAGGTGTCAACAAGTCCTACGGCGGGAAGCTCGCTGTCAATGGACTGTCCTTCCACGTAGAGCCGGGCGAATGTTTCGGCCTTTTGGGGCCCAACGGCGCAGGCAAGAGCACGACCGCGCGGATGGTCCTCGGGATGGCGCTACCTGACGCGGGTACGATCACAGTCCTCGGAGAGCCAGTGCCTGGACGCGCGCGACGGGCACGTGCACGAATTGGCGTCGTTCCGCAATTCGATAATCTTGAACCCGGGTTCACAGTGCGTGAGAACCTAGAGATATTCGGGAGCTACTTTGGCATGAGCGCAGGTGAGATCTCGATTGTGATTCCCTCTTTGCTCGAATTCGCGCGTCTGGAAAGCAAGGCTGATGCGCGCGTTATCGAATTATCAGGCGGCATGAAACGGCGTCTGACGCTCGCTCGCGCGCTCATCAACGACCCCCAACTACTTGTAATGGACGAGCCCGCGACGGGCCTTGATCCGCATGCGCGCCACCTCATCTGGGAACGCCTGCGCTTGCTACTCGCGCGCGGCAAAACAATTCTTCTCACCACTCATTTCATGGAAGAAGCGGAGCGACTGTGCAACCGTCTCTGTGTGATTGACGAAGGGCGCAGCATTGCCGAAGGTACTCCTAGTGCGCTGATCGAAGAGCAGATTGGGAGCCAAGTGATTGAGATATATGGCGGCAATTCACATGAACTGCGGCCGTTACTCGAACCCTACACACAGCGAACCGAAGTGAGCGGCGAAGCATTGTTTTGCTATGCCGCTGATCCCGAGCAGGTGCGTTTGCAGTTGCGGGGGCATGCGGGTCTGCGCATTCTCCAACGCCCCGCCAACCTGGAAGACGTGTTTTTGCGGCTAACCGGCCGCGAAATGAAGGATTAGTGATGCGTGATGTATTCATGATAACTCTGCCCGGCAACGCGCTGAACTGGCACACAGTATGGCACCGCAACTACCTTGCATGGAGGAAATCTGCGCTTGTGTCGCTCCTCGGGAACCTTGCGGATCCGATGATGTACCTGTTTGGTCTTGGCCTAGGTGTGGGAATAATGATAGGCCGCGTCGACGGCACGTCATACATCGCGTTCTTGGCCGCTGGAATGGTTGCGACGAGCGCAATGACTTCTGCCACCTTTGAGACGATTTATGCGGCCTTCTCGCGAATGCATACTCAGCGCATGTGGGAAGCGGTGTTATGCACTCAACTCACGATTGGCGACGTCGTTCTAGGTGAACTTTCATGGGCGGCCACAAAAGCCCTTCTTGCCGGCGCTGCGGTGATGGTGGTTGCTGCGATCCTAGGCTATGCGGCGCTGTCGAGTATCATCTATGTCATGCCCGTCGTCGTTCTCACTGGACTCGCCTTCGCGAGTGTGGCTATGGTGCTCGTCGCCATCGCGCCCAGTTACGACTATTTCATTTTTTACCAAACCCTTGTTCTGACGCCCATGTTGTTCCTGAGCGGCGTCGTCTTCCCGATCGGTCATCTCCCCGGTGCTCTTCGGCAAATTGCGAGATTCCTTCCGCTGACACATTCCGTTGAGCTGATCCGCCCAGCGATGCTGGCACGGCCTGTCGCTAGTATCAGCCTTCATGTGGCTGCGCTTTGCGTCTACGCAGTACTGCCGTTCTTTTTATCGGCGGTTCTACTTCGCCGCCGCCTAATGTCGTGACGATTTTGGCAATCAATCCGAGCCCACGAACTTCGCAACGGACTATCTGCGCAGCGCTCACACCCTCTTTCAACCCGTTAGATTAACGCCATGACATACCCCATGCAGACAACTGAGCCATTTGTGATCGTGGGGATGCCGAGGACCGGCACTCACTACTTGGAAGAATTGCTGAATGCGCATCCGAACGTGTCAAGTAATGGTGAGTTGCTCAATCCGTATGACCCAATCTGGCCCGGTCGCGCCCGGCTTTTGCGTAGCGATCGCGAACTGCTCGAGCTAGCCTATCTGCACCATCCGACCATGACCGGGAATCCGCATTTGACACACGTCGGTTGCAAGATCAACCAGCCTCAGTTTAACGAACGTCCCGGGTTTTTCGAGACGCTGGCCGCGTGGCCACGTTTGAAGGTACTGCTCGTGATTCGACGAAACACGTTGGAATCGTTCCGTTCTTTGGTGCAAGCAAGACAAAGCGGTCAGTGGCTAAAATACGGTCCGGACAACGACGACTCACGTCCGCCTCCGCAAGTCATATTGAAAATCGAAGACTGTGAGGCTTACTTTAAGGCCGCGGACGATTTCCACCACTTAATTCTGAGCTCGTTTTCACCGTCGAGCGTGCTCACTATCAACTATGAAACTCTTCGGGACGATCCGGCCCCAAGTCTGAAGGCGGTCTCAGCCTTTCTCGGCATCTCGAATCACCCTTGCTCTGAAAACACATCTCTTAGACGTCAGGAAGTTCGATCGCTGCGGCAGACGGTACTTAACTTCGAAGAGTTGAGGCGTCACTTCGAGGGCAGTCGATACGATAGCTTTTTCGAAGCTCAAGGGGGCTGATCGGCCCGCCAAACATCAAGATTGCCCCGATAGCTTTCAATTGTCTAGCTTTTGAAGAGCATTGGCTTTATCGACTCGCAAACTGGGGTTTCGCGGTCCGCAGCCTAGCTAAACTAATTCTTGCGTTCCGAGCAGCAGATGAACTCCGATGTGTATGGCCCACTGTTCCGGTTCAGTGTTCAGCGAGTGGCGTATGAACATATTGTTATAGGGTAACTTCAAATGGCCTCAACTGTGCAATGGAGACTGTATTGGGAAAATGAGCTAGGGCTCTCGGACCACATAGAATTGTCCGAGTTCTTTCGGGCAACGTATGGACCAACTGGATCTTTTAACGCAAGACCTTTCGAGGGCAGCCGGAGTTGGGCTGGTGCGCGGCCCGAACTCCGTGCGATTGCCTACGATTCGCAAGGGGTGGCGGCTCACATGGGCTCGCTGCGCCGGTTCATCAAGGTTGGCACGGTCGATGTTCTTGTAGCCGAACTGGGACTTTACGGAGTTCGTCCGGATCTCGAAGGACTCGGCATCAGCCATTCGATCCGCGCGATGTATCCGGCACTGCAGGGCCTTCGGGTTCCATTCGCATTCGGCACGGTGCGCCATGAGTTGAAGAACCATATCGCGAGGTTGTGTCGGCATGGATTGGGAACGGTCGTCTCGGGCGTGCGGGTGCGGTCAACTCTGGCCGACGTTCGTCTAGATTTGCCCCCGACACGCACTGAAGACGTCCTTGCGGTAATCATGCCGATTGGTAGCCCGATGAGCCAGTGGCCAGAGGGGAGTGCAATCGAGCGCAATGGTCCGGAGCTATGAAGGCTGGCGCTTCACCACAGAAGGCGGTGGAGCCGACGCCCCCATGCAATTGTCCTTATAGTAAACCGCTATCGAGGTATGTGAACTTGACACATGTAGCGAATTTCGACTTGCTGCTTCGCGAATTGAACTCCAACGATCCGTGGCGGCTGGACAGTAACCCGTTCGAATTCGAGCGCCACAGGCAAATGCTTCGATTGGCACTTGCCGAGGGCATCGTCACAAATGCACTCGAAGTCGGATGTGCGAGCGGGGCGTTCACGGAAAAGCTGGCGCCTCACTGTCGACGGCTCACCGTCATCGATGTAGTTCCAGAAGCGATTGCGCGAACACGCGCACGGCTAATGGAATCGGCCAATATCACTTGGATCGTATCAGACATCCAGCGCTTTTCGGCTCCGGATAAGTTCGATCTGATAGTTGTCGCGGAGGTTCTTTATTACCTCGGAAGCATCGCCGAGGTACGGGCCACTGTGCAGAGCTTGGCGCGCATGCTTGCGCCCAACGGGCAGTTGGTATTCGGATCGGCTGTTGACGCCAATTGCCGGCGGTGGGGCCACATCGCCGGGGCGGAAACGGTGCTCGAAATGCTACGGGAAGAGCTGACCGAAGTCAAGCGCGTGCAGTGCATCGGGCGGTCGTCCAATGAGGATTGCATGCTCGCGCGCTTCCGGAGCCCGATGGATTTTACAAATCAACCGAATTTCCTCCGTTAGAGCGGGAGATACTATGCGCATCTGCGGCATCAAACTGACACACGATGGAGCCATCGCTGTTGTGGAGGATGGAAAGCTCCTTTTTTGCATCGAACAGGAGAAGCGGCACAATAACCCGCGATATCAGGAAATCGGGAATCTCGACGTAGTTGCAACAGTGCTGAGCGAACACGGGCTGCGTGTCGATGACATCGATCAGTTTGTAATTGATGGCTGGGACGGCGAGATAGAGTCGGAATTTCGCACTCTCAGCGGCCGTACGCCTGTGATCTTGAAAGGTGCTCCCTATATCGAACGCAGGGCCGACGATCTCCTCCATCCGCTCGAACGCACCGGCCTGTTAATCGCCGAACAATCGTATTCGTATCAGAGCTACCCTCATGTTTCGGGCCATGTCGCGTCCGCGTACTGCACCAGTCCGTTCGCGATAGGCGGGGAGCCTGCATACTGCCTAGTCTGGGATGGCGGCATGGTCCCAAGACTGTACTATGTGCGACCGGACGAAGCACGCCTCGTCAATTGCCTGTTCCCAGTTATCGGCCAAATGTACGCGGCGGCTGGACATCATTTCGGGCCCTATAAGAAGGCGAGCGGCGCTGACTGGGACCTGGGCGTCGCCGGCAAGCTTATGGCATACATCGCGCTCGGGTCGATCGACGAAGGCATCATTGCAGTCTTTCGGGAGCTTTATGAGCAACGCTTTGCCGGCGACACCGAACTTGCGCAAGACTACCGCGAGAATGTCCGCATACCAGAAAGATCTCTCGCAGCTATACGCGACTTTTTCCAAGAATGCGTTCCACAATTGGAGGCCAAGCCTCAAGAAGACATACTTGCTTCCTTTCACGTATTCCTCGAGCGTCTTCTGGTTCAAGGAATGGAGGCAGCGCTCTCACGCCATCCGATTTTCGAGCCGCGGAACTTGTGCATCTCTGGCGGATGCGGTCTTAACATCAAATGGAACAGCGCACTACGTGAGAGTCGTCTTTTTGACGCAATCTGGATTCCGCCTTTTCCGAACGATAGTGGGTCTGCGATTGGCGCCGCTTGCTGCTCGATGGCAGCGAACAAAGGCTTCCTGCCGTTGGAATGGTCGATCTATAGCGGGCCAGCAGTGAAAACTGGTGACGTGCCGCCCGGATGGACAGCGTCCCCTTGCTCCATTGCACAACTCGCCGGCGTACTCGCTGAAAATCAACCCGTCGTCTTCCTAGCCGGCAGGGCAGAGCTGGGACCCCGAGCGTTGGGTGCTCGAAGCATTCTCGCTGCTGCGACGTCCCCTGCGATGAAGGACTTCCTCAACGCGGTGAAGCATCGGGAGCATTTTCGTCCGGTAGCACCAATATGTCTTGAAGATCAGGCGATTGCCGTCTTTTGTCCCGGTACTCCAGACCCCTACATGCTGTTCGATCATCAGACGCGCGAGGAATGGCGGGAGAGGATCCCCGCCGTAGTGCATCTCGACGGATCGGCGCGGTTGCAAACCATTGCAAGAACTTCCGCGCATCCCGTGGCGCAACTCCTAATTGAATACGAAAGACTCACTGGCGTTCCTTTGCTATGTAACACCAGTGCCAACTATCATGGACGTGGCTTCTTTCCGGACGCTGCTTCAGCCTGCGAGTGGGGAGGTGTCGAACATGTATGGTGCGACGGTCTTTTATTGAGCAAGGCATGTAGCACTGGCCTGCCATCGTCAATCGACGAACCAGGTTCTGACGGCCGGTTTGAGCGGGCCGTAGCCGCACCGCTCGGGGCGTGACTTGAGTGAGTGCGTCAGGGACTTTCTTTCACGGACGAACCGCACAGACAGCGGCAGCATCCCTCAATGCCAAGATTTTCTATATTGCCATACCGATGCCCACCACACTGCTCCGACGCCGCGATGCAGAGCGGACGCCTTTGCTTCCAACAGCGGTTTCACCCCCTATCGTAGGCAAGTATGAAGAAGACCTCCGTTTCAGATCGTCATGTGCACGGCTTCCGGATTCAGCCGGAGTCGAGAGGACGATTGCTCCGGCAAACGCCCGCCATCCTGTGGTTCACAGGGCTGTCGGCAGCTGGAAAGTCGGCGATTGCCGACAAGGTCGAGGCACTACTGCATGCGTCCGGCCAACTCACCTACATTCTCGATGGAGACTCTATCAGGCTCGGTCTATGCAAGGATCTCGGCTTTGCGGATGCGGATCGCCACGAGAACGTGCGGCGCGTGGCCGAAGTTGCAAAATTGATGGCTGACGCGGGACTCGTAGTGCTAGTGTGCCTCATTTCGCCGTTCCGTCGCGATCGGGAACTCGCCAGATCCACCGCGGGTAGGCACCGTTTCGCCGAAATCCACGTTCACGCTAGTTTGGCCGTAGCCGAAGCTCGCGATCCCAAGGGACTGTATCGGCTTGCGAGAACTGGCGCCATACAGCATTTCACCGGCATCGACTCGCCGTATGAACAGCCGACGGTCCCGGACGTATTCATCGACACATGTTCGAAGTCCATCGATGAAGGCGCGGACCTTGTGGTGAACTGGCTCAATAGCCGCTAGTTGGAGCGAGACGAGTGTGGGCACGCCGCAGAACTGGATTCGATAACCCGATGTTCATGGCGAGCGGCTCGATCGACGCCAGTTGCCGGAGCGGGCGAAACGTCGACACTCGCACTTTGCATACCCTCCTTCCAGCGAACCCGGTGCCAGGGACGTGAGTTTCTTCAGCCACCCATCTGATTGCACTGTGCTCACGCGGACCAAGGTAGACAGATGATTGATTACGGCAATCTCAATTGCTATCGCGGACGATCGCGGTCGCGGTTGCGCGACGCAGCGTTGCTTCCGGCAGCAAATCGGTCTTTCGGCCGTGCCGCATCAATCACTGCCCTGCTTTCACTAGTCTATTCACTTTCCGGCTGCACAGTCGGCCCCGAATATCGCACTCCCGCGCCGCCCGCGACCGACAGCTATACACCGACGGCCCTACCCGAACACACGGTTTCGTCGCCCGGTTCGACGGGTCTTGCGCAGCAGTTCAAGGCTGGCGGCGAGCTGCCTGCACAATGGTGGACCCTTTACCGTTGCGAGCCCCTCGACGCGCTGATACGCGAGGCCCTCTCAAATAGCCCGAATATCGCTGCAGCCCGCGCGGCGCTGCGCCACGCGAGCGAAAATCTGCGCGCGCAAACAGGGATCGATCTATATCCCGCCATCGATGTCAAGCTCAATGCTACTCGCGAAAAGCTCAATGGCACGACCCTAGGCCAGCCCAGCCTGAACAGAATACTAAGTCTGTACAACGCATCAGTGAACGTTTCCTACAACCTGGATCTCTTCGGGGCTGCACGGCACGAACTCGAGGCGCTGGGCGCGCAGGTCGACTTCCAGAGTTTGCAGCTACAGGGCACATACCTGGCGCTGTCAGCGAACATCGTCACCGCTGCGGTCAGGGAAGCTTCCCTCCGCGAGCAGATTGACGCGACCGAGCGTATCGCCACGGATGAGGAGACTCAGCTCGGTGTATTGCGTAAGCAGCTTGAGTTCGGCGGGGTGGGTCGCGTGGCCGTGCTCTCGCAGGAAACGTTGCTCGCACAAACGCGCGCTACCCTGCCGCCACTGCGGCAGTCTCTCGATCGGGCGCGACATCAGCTTGCCGTGCTCGCGGGTAAACCGCCTAGCGATAACAGCGTTCCCGAGTTCAGGCTGTCGATGTTCACCCTACCGCAGAGCTTACCCGTCGCCCTCCCTTCGTCGCTCGTCCGTCAACGTCCGGACATCCTGGCTGCGGAAGCCCTGCTGCGTCAGGCGAGCGCCCAGGTCGGCGTCGCAACCGCGAACATGTATCCGCAGCTTACGCTGTCCGCAAACTACGGCCCGCAATCGTTAACGCCAGCGGGCATGCTGAAGTACGCGGACATGATCTGGAACATCGGCGCGGGACTCACTCAGCCGATCTTTAACGGAGGCCAACTGAGCGCTAAAAGGCGCGCGGCGGAATCCGCCTTCGATGAGGCCAACGGGCAATACAGGCAAACGATACTGCTTGCATTCGAAGATGTCGCGGACACGCTCCGCGCACTCGATCACGATGCAACCGCACTCGCCGCGCAAACCGAAGCGTGGCGTGCAGCCAGCAGCTCGCTCGAGCTGACGCGTGGCCAGTTTCGTGCCGGCGGTGTCAGTTATCTAGCTCTGCTCGATGCGCAGCGTCAATACCAGCAGACCATCGTCAATCTCACCCAAGCGCGCGCTGCACGCTACGCAGACACGGCGGCATTGTTCGAAGCACTGGGTGGCGGCTGGTGGAGCGACACTGCGAGGATCCAGACAGGACAGGCGGACTCCGATATCAACCCGCAGTGAACTCTCTTTCTGCTTGCCGCGCCCCGCATGGTTTCCAATGCTGCGCGTCCAACGGGATCTGTTCCATATCAGTTTGCCGTGCAAGGACACGACGATGACGACAAATAAACCAACAGCAAAACGGATGATCACCATGCTGATCTGCATGGGCGCTCTGCTTGGCGCGCTGATCGGTTTCAACCTGTACAAGGCGCATATGATCCGGAAATTCATGGCGCACAACGCGGTGCCGGCTGCTACCGTCACGTCCGCCGTCGTGAGCTATCAGACATGGCAGCCACAGCTTGCCGCTGTGGGCAGCCTGCGTGCCGTGCGCGGTGTCGACGTGACGAGTGAAGTGGCTGGACTAGTTCGCGAGATCGCATTCAAGTCCGGCGAGGAAGTCAAGGCCGGACAGGTGCTCGTGCGTCTGAACGACCGCTCGGACCGCGCGCAGCTCGCCTCGCTAAGAGCTGCCGCCGACCTATCGCAAACCGTCTATAACCGCGACACAGCACAGTACGACATTCAGGCGATTGCCAGGGCGCAAGTCGATACTGATGCCGCCGACCTGAGAAGCAAACGAGCACAAGTCGAACAGCAGGCCGCACTGGTCGAGAAAAAAACGGTTCGCGCCCCCTTCGCGGGACGCGTGGGCATCACGACAGTCAATCCGGGCCAGTATATCAATCCGGGCGACGCCATCGTTACATTGCAAGCTATCGATCCCATCTACGTCGACTTTCACCTGCCCCAGCAGGAACTCGGTCAACTGCAGGTGGGACAGAGCGTCGCCGTAAATGCAAGTGCATTCGTGAGCCACGGCTTCGTGGGTAAGATCCGCGCTATCAACCCGCGCCTCGACAGCACGACGCGCAACGTGGAGGTCGAAGCGGCCCTCGACAACCGCGAGCGCAAACTGTTGCCGGGGATGTACGCTAGCGTAAAAGTCGATGTTGGTCACGAGCAGCGCTACCTGACACTGCCGCAAACGGCAATCACTTACAATCCCTACGGGGCAACAGTTTTCGTCATCAAACCGGGCGAGCATAAGGACGCACGCGGCAAAACGATGCCCGTTGCGCAACAAATCTTCGTAACGCCAGGACCCACGCGCGGCGATCAGGTTGCGATCCTGAAGGGCTTAGACGAAGGCGCACTAGTGGTAACGAGCGGCCAGCTCAAGCTGAAGAACGGCACACCGCTCGTGATCGACAATCGCGTGTTGCCGGCAGACAGTCCTGCTCCGACGCCCCAAGAACAATAAGAGTTCCTCAGATGGATTTCACCGATATCTTTATCAAACGGCCGGTCCTCGCGTCCGTGGTGAGCCTGTTCATCCTCGTGCTGGGCTTACGTTCCCTGTCGACACTCAAGGTTAGCGAATATCCCCAGACTGGCACTGGCGTCGTTACCATCACCACCTCGTACTATGGCGCTAGCGCCGAGACGATGGCCGGCTTCGTTACTCAGCCGCTCGAAGCCGCGATCGCACAGGTGCAAGGCATCGATTACATGTCGTCGAAGAGTAGCACGGGTGTCTCAAGTATCACCGCGACTCTCCGCCTGAACTACGATCCGAACCGCGCGCTAACAGAGATCAACACCCAAATCACGTCTATGCGGAACCAGTTGCCACCCCAAGCGCAACAGCCAGTGTTGACGATTCAGGTCGGCCAGACTACTGACACGATATATATGGGCTTCTACAGCGATGTCCTGCCAAGCAACAACGTCACGGACTATCTGCTGCGCGTTGTCAAGCCGAAGCTCGATTCAATTCAGGGCGTGCAAACCGCAGAGGTTCTCGGCGGCCGTCAGTTCGCGTTGCGCGCGTGGCTTGATTCCACCAAGCTCGCAGCGCACAACGTGACGGCTTCTGACGTCTACACCGCACTCGGCAACAACAACTATCTGGCGACGCTCGGAGCAACCAAAGGCCAGATGACCAGCGTCAGTCTAAACGCCGGTACCGATCTGCATTCCGTCGAAGACTTCAGGAAGCTGGTTATCAAGCAGAAGAACGGCGCGATCGTACGCCTAGAGGATGTCGCCAATGTTGTGTTGGGTGCGGACAACTACGACTCCGATGTCGCTTTTAGTGGAAAACGCTCGGTGTTCATTGGGATCAAGGTAGCGCCCGACGCGAACCTGCTCGAAGTAGCGAAACGCGTCAAAGCTGTGTTCCCTGATCTGCAGAAGCACCTCCCCACGGGTGTGTCGAGCGACATCGTCTATGATGCCACGGACTTTATCGAGACTGCCATCGACGAAGTGATGAAGACGCTCGTCGAGGCACTACTGATCGTAACGCTAGTGATTTACCTGTTCTTCGGCAGCTTCCGCGCGGTGATAGTGCCCTTGTTCGCGATGCCGCTGTCTCTGATCGGCACATTCTTTACGATGCAGTTGCTCGGCTACTCCATTAATCTACTGACGCTGCTCGCGCTGGTGCTCGCGGTCGGACTCGTGGTCGATGACGCGATCATCGTGGTTGAGAATTTCGACCGACACCTGACGACCGGGGGCAAGCGTCCCTTCGATGCCGCGCTCATCGCCGCGCGTGAACTCAGTGGCCCGATACTCGCAATGACTGTTGTGTTGATTGCCGTCTATCTCCCCATTGGCTTCCAAGGCGGACTGACGGGCGCACTGTTCACGGAGTTCGCATTTACACTGGCAACCGCGGTCACTATGTCGGGCGTGGTCGCGCTAAGCCTATCGCCAATGATGTGCTCGCGACTCTTTCACCACGAGCAGCAACCCGGACGCTTCAACCGTCTCGTCCATCAGCAGTTTGAGAAAGTGCACCGGGGTTATATGCGGCTCCTGCGCTCGATACTGGACACATGGACCGTATTCGTCGTGATGGGTGCAATACTGTTATGCGGGACCATCTATTTATTTGCGACGTCACAGTCCGAACTCGCCCCCCAGGAGGACCAAGGCATCGTACTGTCGCTGATCCAGGGACCACCCAATGCGACGATTCAACAGATGCAGATGTATGCCGACCAGGTTTTCCAGATATCTAAGCAATTGCCCGAGTATGCGCAGATGTTTCAGTTGACAGGCGCGCCGACATTGAATCAGGGCTTCGGCGGCGTGCTCTTCACGACATGGGACAGGCGAAAGAGAGGTGCCTCCGAGTTGCAACAGGAGCTTCAACAGAAGTGGAATGGCATCGCCGGCGCGCGAGTTGCTGCTTTCCAGCTTCCACCCCTGCCCGGTGCGCAAGGCTTCCCGGTGCAGTTCGTGATCAACACGACGGAGCCTTTCGATAACCTCAACGAAGTGACCCAAGCGGTTTTGCAACAGGCGCGCGAAAGCGGCATGTTCCTCTTTGTCGACAGTGACCTAAAGATCGACAAGCCCGAGACCGTTCTGATGGTCGACCGCGACAAGGTCGCCTCGCTCGGCCTTACGCAAAGCGACATGGGACAGGCGCTCGGAGCTGCGCTCGGTGGTAACTACGCGAACTATTTCTCGGTCGCCGGCCGTTCGTACAAGGTGATTCCGCAGCTTCAGCAGGTCGACCGAATGAACCCATCGCAGCTATTAGACTACAACCTGCGCACTTCCGACGGCAGTATGATTCCTGCTTCGACTGTCTCGCATCTGAAGTCGACGGTTGTGCCCGAATCCATCAACCATTTTCAGCAAATGAATTCGGCAACGATCTCGGCCGTAGCCGCACCCCGCGTTTCGCAGGGCGAAGTACTCGAGTTCCTGCGCAACGCCACAACCCGCGTCGCTCCCTCAGGATACAACATGGACTATTCCGGACTTTCGCGCCAATTCATGCACGAGTCCGGCGGCTTCCTAATCACTCTGATGTTCGCAGCGGTCATTGTGTTCCTTGCACTCGCGGCGCAGTTTGAAAGCTTCCGCGATCCCATCGTCATTCTGGTATCAGTGCCGTTGGCGTTGTTCGGTGCGCTGATCTTCATTAACATCGGCGTTTCCACGCTCAACATCTACACGCAAGTCGGACTGGTCACACTCATGGGGCTTATCAGCAAGCATGGCATTCTCATCGTGCAGTTCGCGAATGAGTTACAGCGTTCAGGCCGCAGCAAGCGCGAAGCTCTTGAAGAAGCGGCAGGCGGGCGCCTGCGCCCGATCGTCATGACTACAGCCGCCATGGTGCTTGGTGTTCTGCCGCTAGTGATTGCGTCCGGCGCCGGCGCGGCAGGGCGCAACGCGATCGGACTGGTAATATTCACAGGACTGTCGATCGGCACTCTGTTCACACTGTTCGTTGTCCCGTCGATGTACATGTTGTTAGGTGCAGAACATCACGAGAAGACAACAGCAATGACGTGACCGCCATCAACTGTGCAATTTTTCGCGCACTCCTCGCGCCGCGGTGTGGCTGGAGCAAGCAGCTTGCGATGACTGCAAGGACTGCCTTCACGCGGCGAACAGGCGGTGACCGTGCCCGGCACGCAGGCCGCAACAATCGTCATGCCACGTCTGGCCCAGCAACTCGCGTCCTTGCGCAAGCAACGCGACGAGGTCGCCAGCGAAGTAGAACGCCTGGTACATGCACACCCTCTTTGGCCGGTCCTGACCAGTATGCCCGGAGTCGGCGTCAGGACCGCCGCCAGACTCCTCACTGAAGTCGCTCACAAAGCCTTTGCTTCAGCCGCGCATCTCGCCGCCTACGCCGGCCTCGCCCCGGTCACACGACGCTCAGGTTCGTCCATCCGTGGCGAGCATCCATCCAGGCGGGGCAACAAGGTGCTCAAGAGAGCGCTCTTCCTCTCGGCCTTTGCCGCCTTGCGAGATCCAGTCTCGAGGGACTATTACGCTCGTAAGGTCTAGCAGGGCAATCGCCACAATCATGCGCTCATTGCCCTTGCCAGACGACGCTGCGACGTGTTGTTCGCAATGCTGCGCGACGGCACTTCTATCAACCAAAATCCGCCCCTAACGCTTGACGAACGACATAGCCCCCCCCCCGCATCCGCTGACCACGCACGTACACTGGCCCACAGCAATGGTATGGCTCACTCGTTCTTGAAGACGATGTGCGTTTTCCCCGGGGTTACAGGGCAACTCCACTCCAGGCCCCCAACCCGCAATTGAGTCCAGTCCGAAAGCTATATGCCCATGGTGTCTCGTCGTCAAGTTAGTCGATATCGAGCACGAGGTAATCTTTTGCAGTCGACATCCCGACGCTCGCCTCGTTGCGACATTGCCTTCACGTCTTCGCAAGCGATGTTTAGGCAACTCGGCGGCGACAAAAAATAGACGACCGGTTGTGACCTCACGATATCTTTTCACAAGCATCAATTTTATTTGTTTGATCCTGAGGCAGACGATTTGCTATCGTGGCATTCACGGGTATTAAAGATAAATAGCGGTTTGTCCTGACAGACAACGGAGTTATTGGCAACGAAATAAGCAATCTTTACCTGTCTTATCTAAATCGTAGCGTTAATCTCAGCGATCGTCTTTTGGACGGGTAGAGGCACTCAAAAGGGAGATAATTCATGAAAAACTGCGCCGCATCTTCACAAATTGCATCACCGACTATTGACCTATTGTACGACTACGCTCCTTTCCTCGAGATTTGCAAATCAGAAGGAGCAATTGGTTCGTTTTCACCCAGTGTACAGACGCCGCGGGTTGCAATCGTGGGGGCCGGCATTAGCGGGCTTCTGGCCGCGGCAGAATTGATGCGAGCAGGTGTCACCGATGTCACCGTGTTTGAAGCCCGCGATCGCATCGGAGGTAGAGTATGGTCACAACCTTTTGATCCACGGTACCCGCATCTCATCGCTGAAATGGGTGCAATGAGATTTCCTCCGAGTGCGACCGGTCTTTTTCATTACCTTGACAGATACGGCATTTCGACGACAGCCTCTTTCCCGGATCCGGGAATGGTCGATACCGAATTGCACTATCGCGGTACTCGCCATATCTGGCGCGCGGGAGAACCGCCGCCCCCATTATTCAGAGTCGTCTACCAAGGCTGGAGAACCTTTTTGCAGGAAGGATGCGTGATCAACGGTACGTCTCTAGTTGCTCCCGCAAAAATCACCGCAATGTTGAGGTCAGGCCGGTTTGAGAAAGCCCGAGCGGAATGGCAAACGTGGCTCGACGTGTTTCGTGACAGTTCTTTCTACGCAGCCATCGTGGCCATCTTCACTGGATCTCGCCCGCCCGGAGACATCCGCTGGGAACGGCCTGACGACTTTGAACTATTCGGTTCTTTGGGCATAGGCTCTGGAGGCTTCCTTCCTGTTTATCAGGCGGCATTCACCGAAATACTGCGGCTCGTCATCAATGGCTACATGGACGATCAGCGCTTGGTCTCTTGCGGAATTTCTACACTAGCTGAGTGCCTCGCAGCAGAGAAGATCGGAGAATGCACCGTTGCTGACCGGGTTCGCTTCAATGGCGTGGGCCGTATCTACAAAGAAGACGGAAAGATAAGGCTGATAACTGACGCGGGCGAAATCATGACCTTTGACCGAGTTATCGTTACCAGCAACACAAGGACAATGCAGATGGTTCACGGCCTGACCGACGACGAGACGTTTCTCAGTCGAGACGTCTCACGAGCCGTTAGAGAAACGCATCTCACCGGGTCATCAAAACTATTCATGCTTACACATGGTAAATTTTGGCTCGGTAACGATTTGCCAGTCACAATTCAATCTGACAGTTTTGCGCGCGGGGTATATTGCCTTGACTACGAGCCCGATAAGCCAGACGGTCCAGGTGTAGTTTTGCTTAGCTACACGTGGGAGGACGACGCGCACAAGCTACTAAGTGTCCCCGACAAAAAGCAGCGCTGCGAGCGTTTTGTCGACGCCCTTGCTACATTCAACCCTGAACTTGCGCGGCACCTGACTCCCGTGGATGACGACTACGAGCATGCCATCCTTCACCATGACTGGTTGACTGACCCCCATTCTTCCGGTGCGTTTAAACTCAACTATCCCGGTGAAGATGTGTACTCACAGCGGCTTTTTTTTCAATTTCAGACGGCAAACGACCTTGCAACGGATACTGGCCTATATTTGGCTGGATGTGGTTGTTCATTCACCGGTGGTTGGATCGAGGGGGCGGTCCAGACAGCTATCAATAGCGCCTGCGCCGTTATACGCAGTACAGGCGGAGACCTTGTACGGGGCAATCCTCTCGACGAAATACGCAGTGCCTATCACTACTAATATCGCATGCACTGACGACACGCTATTTTGGAACTATTTATGTATTCGGAAGACACTCTGCAATCGCTTTGTGATGGTATACGCGATGGTGAAATCTCTGCGGATGACATGCGGAAGCACGCAATTAGCGCCAATGCTAATCAGTCGAAGCTGAATTGTTTCATTGGTAGTCGCGACCTCGATGCGCATTTCGCAAGGCCGAATGATGTGCTGAAAGGTGCACCACTCTATGGCATCCCCTTCTCATTGAAAGACAATATTTGTGCTAACGGGCTTCCAGTAACTGCCGGTACGCCAGGGATGGAAGGATGCATAGCGACACGCGATGCCATTATCGTCCGAAAACTGAAATCCTTGGGTGCAATCGTCGCCGGTAAGAACAATATGCATGAACTTAGTTTTGGCATCACATCGGTCAATCCGAGGTGGGGAACGGTGGGCAACCCGACGGCTCCGGGATATCTGGCGGGCGGAAGCAGTGGCGGTTGCGCGGCCGCGGTGGCTGCCGGGATCGTTCCGATGGCGATCGGAACTGACACTGGCGGCTCAGTGCGGATACCGGCCGCCTTCTGTGGCATTGTCGGCTTCAGGCCTACAAGCGGTCACTGGTCTTCAGCTGGAATCGTTCCAGTTTCTCGCACTAAAGATTCACCTGGGCTTTTGACGCGCACGGCGAAGGACGCGTTGATGATATATGAGCTGCTGTCAACCGGTACTCGCCCTCCGGCAAAACAGATGAGTACTCCTTGCCGCATAGGACTTCCGGCGTCCATGTGGAGTGACATCAATGAAGATGTCCGAAAGCATTGTTGGCATGCGATCACGCGTCTCATCCGCGCGGGGTTCGAGTGCGTTGATCTGGACGACTCTGCTGTTGCTGACTTAAATAGGATTGGAACCTTCACCATTCCCGTTTACGAATTCTTCATGGACTTTCCACGCACATTGCTTTCCTTCGGTTGGGCCAACAGGATAAATACGATATTCGATAACATCCGTGATGAAGCTGTCCGCAACATCGTCCACAGCAACCTCAGTGCGCAGATGATCTCTGCGGCGGATTATTCTTTTGCGATTCAGAATGTGGGCCTTTTGCGTCAACAAATGAAAAACCTGTTCACCACCCAAGGTATCGATTTTCTCGCATACCCGACGGTTCCGCGCAGCGTTCCCCACTGTAGCGATGCCGGGCGGCCCGAACTTTTCTCGGAGGTGATACGTAATACCGACTTGGCCAGCAATGCCGCGATGCCCTCGATTACGCTTCCTGTTGCTCCGCATGGCGCATTGCCCGTTGGTTTGAGCCTTGACGCACCACGAGGTCAGGACCGCCGCCTCTTGACTATGGCAACGTCTGTAGAAGACGTTCTGAATTCGTCGTAACACGACTGCCATCTTCACTGCGAAAGGTTTCATGCGCAGGCAGCAGCAAACGATTCGCACACCGTTTCGGAGGCGGTAGCCAATGCAGATTTCATTGCAAAGAATAAACACTCTCTTTGACGCCGGTAGTTTTGTCGACCATCACCCTGTCGAGAGAAGTCATTTCATCTGCGGCGAAGGGTCTATAAATTCCGTAAGAACGTTTCTGGTCATGAATCGGGGAAGAGACTGTGAATTCCGAGGAAGCGGACAGTGGGGTACCGCCACGCAGATTATAAAGACCGTAACGATGGCCCGGGACAGTTGCGCCCCATTGATTTACGTTCAGGACCGTCCCGGAGGGACAGATAGTTTCGATACCACAAAAGTTCTTTCGTCGGACATGTCGAAACTGCTTTTGTCACCAACTGGAATGGGCAGAGTCAGTGCATCCCTCGCGGAGTTGGCCGAGAAGAATTTGCTAATTTCCGCCATACTCGGCCCGACCTCAGGCCCCTTGGCCTTACCACTGATGCTGGCTGACTTGGTGTTGATGACCAAAAAGGGCGCCTTGTGCATGGGTCGCCCCGATATGGTGAAGGCCATGCTGGCTCAGGATTCAGATCTCTATTCGCTAGGTGGAACAGACGTTCACAGCAAGCACTCAGGTTCAGTTCAATTGGTATTCGAAGATGAAGAAGACCTATTCGGATGTGTAAGGCAGTTGCTTCACGTCAGCGCCAACCGCGGAGCGAACCGTGGTCTGGGATATGTAGAACCCGAAGCAGCTGATTTCAAGAGCTTGATTCCATCGGATCATCGTACGCCCTATGACATGCATCAGTTGCTGCATTCTTTCGTCGACAAGGACAGCTTCACCGAAATTAGCCCGGAATACGCAAAGGAAGTGTTGACAGGCTACGCGACCATTAAAGGAAGCGCGATCGCTATCATTGCCAACAATCCCCGCTATAAGGGCGGTGCCATTCACAGGCAATCCGCTACCAAAATAGTCAAAATGGTTGGTGTGGCTGAGAAAGTCAGGATACCGATCATTTTTATTGCTGACATCCCTGGATTTATGATAGGCCGAGAGGCCGAAAATAGTGGGATTTTTTCTGCAGCGGCAGATTTGTTCAGGGCACACGTTCGAAGCAAAGTACCTAAGTTGCTGCTCATTGCAAGAAAAGCGTACACGGGAGGCGTGTATGCTATGTGCGGCCCTGGCTTTAACCCAGTAGCAGTCTTGGCTTATCCGCAGGCTCACATTGGTGTTTTCAGTCCCGATACAATGACAAAAGTCATGTCAGAACTTGATGAAACGACAAGAGACATAATACAGAGGCTGACCGACGAAATCGAAAATCCCGAACTGTTGAAGGCCAGTGGACTGATTACCGACGTCATTGAAATAGAAGATACCAGGGAGCAGGTTTCGAGATATTTGTTCGCGGAAGGAGGCAGATCTTGAGTCGGATGCTCTGATCGCGGGACAATGCGCGACTCGCCAGACTATTGTGTCCAAGTTGTAGCACTGCCGCGATCAGACTTCTTCGGACTGTTGCCGCGCCACGGTCATCCGGCACCGCAATGATAACCGGCGATTCGATGTACGCATGTCACGTTCATCGCGCTAGGCGGGGTCCACGCACTACATAGTCGGGTCTGAATAATTCGTTTTCGGCGACGACGCCGTTCATGGTGTCGAAGCGGAAGCCGCGGAGCGGTTGAGCAATGCGACAAGTACAAGGACGTAAAAACGCCGCAGCTTTCTGAGGATCATG
>NZ_JBFPKN010000033.1:0-57093 GCF_040948805.1 Paraburkholderia sp. BR13439
GTGTCCACAGTCCGTCATCAACAATCGGCGCGCCCATCCTTGGTTCCAGTTGTTCAGGTGGCCAAGGTTAACAGCTTGCCGAGAAGGTTAACAGCCCCCAGTGGGTCTTTTTGATTCCGTCTCTAAGCGTTGGAGCCTGCGCATTTACGTGGGCGGGCGGCATGGAAAGGCCGTCCTGCAGCATTCTTAACGAATCCGTCGCGTTGGCATGGTTAATGCTCTATTAGCGCCGCCATTGCAATAAAGGTGGCGCATTGGCGCTTATGGGCGCTTTATCTCGCCAACGAGCCGACAGTGCTGCCGTAGTCTTTTCTAATCGTTCCGAACGTCGTCTGCGGACATCCAATTAGGACTCCGCACGGCAAAACTCGTTCTCTAATTAGAGGATTCCACGCAAATGAAAAGCCTTTTACTTCCTGCCGCAATCGTCGCCTTCTTCGCGGGAAGTTCCGCTCATGCACAGAGCAGCGTCACCTTATACGGTGTCCTCGACACAGGTATCAATTTCACATCGAATGCGGGCGGCCACCATGCGTGGGCAATGGTCAGCGGCGATGTGTCGGAGACGCGCTTTGGTCTGAAGGGAACCGAAGACCTGGGTGGCGGGCTGAGTGCTATTTTCACTCTGGAAAATGGCACGAATTTGAACAACGGCCAATTGAATGAGGGCGGCCGCCTTTTCGGGCGTCAAGCCTTTGTCGGTTTGAACTCGGCGAGCTATGGCACATTTACGATGGGGCGGCAGTACGACGCAACCGTTGACATGTGGAGTTCGTTTACGGGGGCAGGCAACGCTATCGGCGACCTTGCCGCTCACCCATTCGATAACGACAACGCCGACTACGACTATCGCTTGAACAATTCGGTCAAGTACCTCAGTCCAACGATTGCGGGCTTCCAGTTCGAAGGCGTGTACGGCTTCAGCAACTCGACGAACTTTGCTGACAACCGGGCATACAGCGCAGGGGTCACCTACGCAACGGGGCCGTTCTCCGCCGCGGTGGCATACATACGCCAGAATGGCAGCAACCTCACCACCACAGGTGCGGTAGCAGGCGACGGCGTCTTTACCGGTTCGCATCAGCAGAACATCGACGCCGGCGTCAAGTGGACGTTTAGCGACGGGTCGAACGTCGCGCTGGCTTACTCGCACGTCGACGTCTACAACCCGACGGCCAACGGGTACGCGCCGAACATCGGCACGCAGACATGGACCTCCTGGAAATTCGATAACGTGGAGGTCAACGGGACATATTTCTTGAACCCCGCGTTGTTCCTCGCCGGCGCGTATACCTATACGCACGGGAATCTGAACGACACAGGCGGCGGCTCGAGTCAGAACTGGCATCAGGTGTCGCTGATGCTGAACTATTTGCTCAGCAAGCGGACGTCCGTGTATGTGCAGGGTGCTTATCAGCACACGAACGGAAAAACCGGTACAGACCTGGACTCGGCGCATATCATCGGCTCATCAGACCTCTCTTCCACAGGCAATCAGATGGTCTATCGCGTAGCCTTGATGCATACGTTCTGACGAGTCTCAATGCATTGTGAGACGGGGCAAAGGCTCCGTCTCAATGCTGCTGCGGCGAAGTCGCAAAATTGAGACAAACGCATGAGTTCCGAGAAGTGATGCCAGCTGCACCCATAGAATCAAAGACTTGCAGGGAGACGCGCCGCTTGGCACGATGCTTGTATGTATAAAGTAGAAGACAGTGTAGCGCTCCCAGCAGCGCTTACGGAGTGCGCGGAGACGACTGCCAGCGCTAATGCACGAGGCGGCCGATGCTTTTCTTAGGAGGGTTTTGTGGTTGATTACATTGTTGTCGGAGGCGGCCCAGCTGGTTGCGCAACCGCCGGTCGCTTGACCGAGGATTCGAATGTCTCCGTCCTGTTGTTTGAGCAGGGGCCGCGCGACGTCAATCCCTACATTCACATGCCGGCAACGTATTTCAAGACAGCCAAGGGCAATCTGCTGACCCGTTACCGCCTGCAGCCGCAGCGACAACAGAACATGGTCACACCAGAGATGGTGCAAGGCCGCGTGCTTGGCGGTGGAAGCTCCGTCAACGCGATGGTCTACATGCGCGGATGCCCGGAAGACTACGACGGCTGGGCTTCGATGGGCCTCGATGGCTGGAGCTATGCCGATGTTTTGCCTTATTTCCGAAAGGCAGAGGACAACGAGCGCTTCGCCGGCCCAGAGCATGGTACGGGCGGCCCGCTGGGAGTTTCTGACCAGCGCTACACCCACTATCTGACCAAAGCCTGGTTGCGAGCGTGTCAGGAAATGGGCATCAACTACAACCAGGACTTTAACTCCGGAAAGCAGGCGGGTTGCGGTCTCTACCAGACGATGACGCGGGATGGAAAGCGATGCAGCGCCGCGGTCGCGTATCTCAATCCGGCGCGCAACCGGAAGAACCTGACCATCAAGACCGATTCCCGCGTGGTGCGCATCGTCGTCGAGAACGGACGGGCGGTTGGCGTGGAGCACGTCGAAAATGGTCAACGGAAGATTGTCCGCGCGGAGCGCGAAGTCATCATCTCCGCTGGCGCAATCGGCTCCCCCCATCTGTTGATGCTTTCCGGCATCGGTCCGGCTGAACAACTTCGCAAGGCCGGCGTGTCGGTGGTACATGACCTCCCGGGCGTGGGCGAGAACTTCCAGGACCACATGGATATGTTCCTCATTTACGACCTGACCGGTGAGCACAGTTACGACCGCTACAAGAAATTCCGCAACCAGGTCAGCGCGGGTCTCGAATACGCGCTGTTCCGTAGCGGCCCGGTGAGTTCCAACATCTGCGAAGGCGGACTCGTCTGGTACGGCGCCGAGGATGACCCTCTTCCTAATCTGCAGTATCACTTTCTGCCGGGCGCTGGCGTCGAAGAAGGTGCAGACGAGACACCGAGCGGCAACGGTCTGACGCTGAACGTGTACCAGACACGTCCGCGCTCACGCGGCACGATACGCATCGCCAGCGCCGACCCTGCAGTGCCGCCTCTCGTCGACCCGAACTACCTGTCGGACCCGTACGATGCCGAAGTGCTGGCGGAAGGCGTCCGGATTGGTCAGGAGACGCTTGCACAGAAAGCCATGAGCAAGTACGTGAGGGCACCGTATCGTCCTGGCGGTATTCTTCGCACAAAGGAAGAGCGAATCCGTTTCGTCCGCGAGACGGGGCAAGGCGCACTTCACCCGTCAGGCGCCTGCCGGATGGGCACGGACGACATGTCGGTTGTGGATACGACGTTCCGTGTTCACGGGCTGGAAGGCCTCCGTGTAACCGACACGTCGGTCTTGCCAGCACTCGTCTCGGGGAACACGACTGCTCCGACGATTATGCTCGCCGAACGACTCGCCGACTTCATCAAACGGGGCGCGACATCGGCGGTGTCGGAAACGACCGAGATGCCGAGCGTCGACCTGGAACGATTCCGACGCGCCAAGATGCCTTCCTGAATTGAAAGCCGAAGGCGAAAAACCGTGACGCTCGGACCGGATGCGTTCAGGGGTTTCGCCTGCGGTGCAGCACTGATATCTCATTGCGAACACGGGAGAGACCGCTGATTCAACAGCGGCGCCGACGGAGCAACCGCCCCGGAAACTCTCAGGCCAAAGGACCGTGTCGCATCAACATCTGGAGAGCGGCGCATCAGGCGCCCACCGAAGGAGATTCTCTGGTTGAAACCCCGGAGAAGGAAACTCTCAGGTACATGGACAGATGGGGCATGCGGATTACGCCGCATTAGCTTTGACTGGACGTGTGCAAATGAAAAAAGTTGCAGTTATCGGCGCCGGCATCACCGGGGTGACCACCGCTTACGCACTCGCGAAACGCGGTCTCGACGTGACCGTGTACGAAAAGAATCGCTATGCGGCCATGGAAACGTCGTTCGCGAATGGTGGGCAACTTTCGGCGAGTAACGCGGAAGTCTGGAATAGTACGGCCACCGTACTCAAAGGACTCAAATGGATGACGACAGCGGACGCTCCGCTCTTACTCAACCCTGCGCCTTCCTGGCACAAGTACTCGTGGATGGGCGAATTCTTGCGCCAGATTCCGAATTACAAGTCCAACACGGTCGATACAGTGCGCCTCGCCATCATGGCGCGCGAGCATCTGTACGCAATCGCCGAGCAGGAAGGCTTTGACTTCAACCTCGAGAAGCGGGGCATTCTGCACATTTACGCGGACCGCGCCGGTTTCGAGGCTGCGTCTGCGGTCAACGTCCTGCTGCGTGAGGGTGGCCTCGACCGCAGGTCGGTCACCCCACGGGAAATGAAGCAGATTGAGCCGACCCTCCGGGGCGAGTTCTACGGCGGCTTCTTCACACCCTCGGATTCCACCGGTGACATCCACAAATTCACGCGGGGTTTGGCCGAAGCTTGTCGTCGCAAGGGCGTCCATTTCCACTACGACACTGACATCACCTCAATCGCCCGCGAAACCGACGGCTTACGGATCCACTCGACTGCTGGTGGCGACCGCCGACGAAACGATGTGGTCGACGGGGTGGTTGTATGTGCAGGGGTTCACAGCCGCCGATTTGCAGCCATGTTCGGGGACCACGTGAACATCTATCCTGTGAAGGGATATTCGATTACGGTCAACCTCGATGACGAAAAGAGTCAACAGGCAGCCCCTTGGGTAAGCCTGCTCGATGATGCGGCCAAAATCGTGACGAGCCGATTGGGTGTCGACCGCTTCCGGGTCGCAGGCACCGCGGAGATCAACGGCTTCAACAAGGATATCCGGGCTGACCGCGTCGCGCCCCTCACCGACTGGGTACGGCGCTATTTCCCCGACTGCTCGACCGCACGCGTTATTCCATGGGCGGGGCTGCGCCCGATGATGCCCAACATGCTTCCCAAGGTTGGTCCTGGCAAACAGGACGGCGTGTTCTACAACACCGGACACGGACACCTCGGCTGGACGCTCTCGTGCGCAACAGCGGAGTTGCTGGCAGACAGCGTTGAGTCCTCCCACCTCCGCTCAGTGCGTGCGGCCGTAAGCGCCTGACCTTGCCCGACGTATCGCCACTCGCCTGACCTTGTCTTTTGACGCGGTCACGCGGGTGGCGCTCGCGTATCTGAACTCAATCCAAAGACTACGGGACCGCGTCCCGTCGAACGCCGCTCAGTCGCCAGCGGCCAGAACAGACGACGCGCAAAACGCGCGAGGTGACCTATGTATAACAAAAAAAAGGTGACGCTCAAGGCCAAAATGCTCGCGGCCGTCGCGCTTGCCGTAACAGCCGGATTCTTTGTTTGCATCGCGAGCATCAGTATCCGTGTAGGTGCCTCCCAGAAAGATGCGGCTGTTCGGTACGCACAGGAGCTTGCTCGCACCAACGCCGTTCAGGTCGCCGGGGAACTCGACGCGACGATGGATATCGCAGCCAACCTGGCTGATTCGTTGGTGGCAATGCGAACCCGGGGCATTGCTGACCGCCATGTGGCGGATGACATGCTCCGGTCGGCACTCGAATCCCACAAGTCATTCCTGGGCATCGCCGGAGCCGAATGCGTTCGATGGCAAAGACCAGATGTACGTCGGCACACCCGGGACTAATACTACCGGACGGTACCTGCCCTACTGGAATCGCGCCGCTGGCTCCATAGCGGTGGAGGCCAGTACGAACTACGACTCGCAAAATCAGGACGGCGAGTAATACCAGATTCCGAAGAAAACAGGCCACCCGCTTGACACGGAACCGTACACCGGACAAGCCGGCGGCAAGCAGGTCATGATGACGACCCTGTGACGCAGCAGTACGCGGATGAGCGCGCCCCCGAATCAGGCTTCCTGGACGGCGGGTTTGCCGAAGCGCGCTGCAGAGAATCGCCCAAGTTGGTCCCTCTGCGGCGGCCGGCCTGTCACGCAGTCCGCGATAATCTTGGCTGTGGGAGCTGAACCAGTCAGCCCAAGGTGGCCGTGTCCGAAGGCAAGCCAGAGATTTTTTCGGTCAGGTGCCTGACCCAGAACGGGCATTGAATCGGGCATGCAGGGACGGTGTCCCATCCACGTGGTCGCGCCACGCGTCGTATTCAACGATGGCAGTCCTGCCCGGGCATGGTGTTCGAGAAGGGTTGCTCGCCGCTCATTACCCGGGCGCTGAGTGCCGCCAAATTCGACTGTGCCTGCAATACGCAGACCGCTTTCCATCGGCGTGATAAAGACCTTCCTGTCAGCAAGCACGATTGTGCGCGAGAGATGCGTATCCGATTGGGGGACATGCAGGTGGTACCCGCGCTGAGTTTCCAGCGGCACTGAAAGGCCGACAGAGCGCAGTAGTACGTTCGACCACGCGCCCGACGCGAGAACCACGTGCGTGGCGCTGAACACGCGGTCGCCCGCGCGAACCACCCAGTTCAGCGCGTTCGATTCAAGCGTCGTGACGCTGGCCCGTTCAAACGCGACACCACGCAGACGGGCCGCGTCTGCGATTGCGCGCGCATAGGCGAGCGGGTCGCGAAGCCAGTGGTCGTCCGGAAGGAGGAGGCCGACAACGTAGTCTGGCGACACATCACGCTCAATTTCTCGAATCGACTTTCGGTCGAGCTTCTGCATACGCATCCCAAGCTGGGACTTTAGCGCCCAGGCAAACGCGTCTTTTGCTAGCGATACTTCTGAGGGGTAGAGATGCAACTGCCCAGTCTGGCGCATCTGCTGCGCAAAGCCGACATCGGTTGCCAGCTCTTTGTGGTCGCGTGGCGCATGGTGAAGCAGCCATTCCAGTGACTCGGCAGTTTTGTACACGCGAGCTGGCTCGGCCGACTTTACGAACTGGAACAACCATGACGCAGCGAACGGGAAATAGAGCGGTGGGACATACAGCGGCCCCTTCGGGTTGCACATCATCTTGATGGCACCCGACAGAACTCCGGGAAGGGCGAGCGGCGCAAAGGAATGATACGAAAGCGCGCCTGCGTTGCCGCCCGAACATTCACCGGCGGGCTCTCCTTTGTCCACGACCGTTACAGCCAGGTTGCGCTTTGCCAGTTCGTGCGCGATAGCGAGGCCAACGATTCCGGCGCCCACGACTATCACATCATTTTTGTTTGCATACATGAATGAGAGGGGCTATTCAACAAGAGCGGCTGCACGTGAGCAACCGGCTGATTAGATCGTTGTGTGTCTGTGCCGGATGAACCGACGGTTCTCAAACCTAGACGGGTTCGAAATCGACGTCAGTCCTACGCGCGAAGGCGAGCAATGCCCCGGCTCAACGAAGCTCCGGCATCGGGCCGGTACATGCACGTCAAGCCGCACGTTCGATGGCCAGAAAGGCCGGACGGCCGCCACGCTGCGGATAAACCTGCCAGGAGCCGTCACCGTGTCTGAAGAAAATGATGGCGTACGGACTGTCGATGCGTGACACGGTGACGCTCCTCTTCTGGTTAGTGGCGCCGCGTGAGATACGAATCGAGGTCCGCTGAGCACCGCCAAACCATTTTTCGATTTGCCCGTGAAGCGAAGTTGAGGCGGTAGTCATTGCAATCTCCTGAAGGCCGCAACCGGAAGCATTCGAGGAGGACTCGAACCTCGCGGTTGGCGTGAGGATTTCTGCAAGCTTTATGCCGATTTCGCGAGGAGATGCGGAATGGTGATGTGTGAGAGCCCTTGGGCTTCGCCGGCTAGGGGCCGGCGAGTTTCATTGAATGTCCCGTTCGAGGCTCACCGTGAGATTTCTCAGGCATGAGACGAGTCAGGCAGCGACGGGCGTCTCAAAGATGATTTCGTAAGACTCCGACAATTTGCCCCGAACTCTCGCGAAGCCCCGCGGAGCGGGCAGGCACAAGCAGAGAAGGATTTAGGGACGCATCAAAAGCAGATTGGCATGGACGTTGCAGTAGAGACGCATAAAAAAGGCGTAACGAAAACGTCTTCCCTTTCTGTGTCGCGGTCGAATTCTTTTTTGTCAGGCCGTGGCCCTACACTATCAGGAGATGCTGGAATGTCGTCAGGAGATATTGTGAGCGAGCGTCGTACAGAAGATATCCTGCGTGAAGACGCAGAGACGCTGCACCGCTTCGGCTATGCTCAGGAGTTGTCGCGGCGTATGTCCGCGTTCGGGAATTTCGCCGTTTCGTTTATGGTTATCGGCGTGTTCTTCGGCGTCTCGGTGAACATGCAACAAGGACTCGGCACGGCCGGGATGTTCGGGCTGACCGTGATGTGGCTGGTGGGCGGTGTTATTGCACTCGCGACGGCCCTTTCGCTAGGTGAAATCAGCTCGGCCATCCCCACGGCAGGCGGCCTCTATCACTGGTCATCTGTTCTCGGTGGTCGCGGCTGGGGATGGGCGACGTCGTGGATAAATCTGCTTGCCTACGTCTTCTCGATGGGCGGTACGGCCGTCGCCACGTATCTGGTCTTCAACCAGATGATTCTCAATGAGATTTTCCAGATTGATACGTCGCACTGGGGCTACTGGGAACAGTTGCTCGGCGTGTCAGTGCTGATGGTGACCTGGGCGATTTTCAACCACGTAGGCGTGAAGACGCTGTCCCGGCTCGTGGAGATTGGTGCCTACATCACCTTCGTCGGAGCGACTGCGCTGTGCGGGATGATGCTTTATAACATTCACCCCGCGAACCTCACGCACCTGTTCGACTTCGTCAACAACACGGGTGCAGCCGGCGGCGATGTCGTTCCGCGTACAACGAATCCCCTGCTCATCTGCGGATACGCTTTGCTGCTCCCGATGTGGCTGGTTACCAGTTACGACGCATCTGCGCACGTTTCCGAAGAAACTGTGGACGCTACTCGCGCCGTTCCTCGTGCGATGAAGAACTCGGTGCTGTTCTCCGTCATCCTCGGACTCGCGCTGTTTGTGATTTTTGGCCTCGCAATGCACGACCCCGCTGAGATTGCGAAGAAGGGGCCCGATGGATTCCTGAAGCTCTACCAAGAAGTTGTGGCACCGCAATGGCTAAAGCACTTCGTCGCGGCTTCCATCACGATTTCTGTGTACATGTGCGGTGCAAGCTGCATGACCGGCTTCTCGCGGGCACTGTATTCGTTTGCTCGCGACGGCGGACTCCCCAAAGGCTTTGCCAAGGTCTCGCCCAGCTTTCGTACGCCGGCCTCGGCAATCTGGTTTGGCGCGATTGCCGGGGTGGCCGTGACGCTCTATTCGTCGGCATTTGCGGCCCTGACAGCTGGCACGGCGCTCTTTTATCAGATTTGCTACGGTATGGCGATTCTCGCGGCGCTGTTCGCGAAGAATCGCAAATATGGTCCGTTCCGCCTCGGTGTCTGGTCGAAGCCATGCGGAATCGTCGCCGTTGTAGGTGGCGTCTTTATCGTCTGGGTTGGATTGCAACCGCCGACCGAAATCCTTCGTCAGTACTTCATCGGCCTCTTCGCCCTGCTCATCGTTGGCTGGTTCGGACTTGAGCGCCGCCGCTTTCGCGGGCCCCCCGTCGGAGTTGGGGCGGTCGAACAGTGCCAGCGCGAGGTTGAGTTGCAAGAGGTGGCGCTGAGTCACATGAAGTCGTAATGCAGAACGAGCGTGTGGACCACCACACGCTCTTTTTTGCTGACGAGAAACGCGCCGCGCAAAGCGAAGACCTACATGTCTGCCTTCCGAGACGCCTGTAGCGTTCCAGACTCAAAATAAGCGCCGCTCTACAAGTTCGCATGGACAAGACGTTACTCAAGGGACTGCACGTCCTTGAAGCAGTAGCAGATACGAATGGACGAGGTCGGACCGCCCGTGAGATTGCTGAGTTGACTGGCCTCTCGCTGTGCAATGTGCATCGAACCTTGCGGACCCTCGTTCACGCCGACTTCATCTCCCGCGAGGAAGCGACGGGCCGCTATTTCACTGGATTCAAGGTCCTCTCGATGGGCGGTCGCGGGATTGTTGATATCGACATACGACGCCTCGCCGCGCCACTCCTGGCTGAGCTTTCGCACCTTACTGGGGAGACTGCGTTCCTTGCGCTTCTTCAAGGAGACTCGATTTGTTGTGTCGATAGCGTTAGCGCGCGTGACCGTGTCTCTGCATCCCTGAGCATTGGGACCTCGGCGCCGGCCGACTCGACCGCGGCAGGTTTGGTCATCTTGGAGGCAAAGGCTGGCGGACCTCGAACGCCTGAAAGTCGCGACTGCTACCGACCAGGCGGCACGCCGGAAACCGCAATGTCGCCGTGGTCAGGCGCATTCGTCTGTATGGGAGGGTGGCGCCCTGCAATCGGGGAAATTGCCGCTGCCGTCTTCGACGGTCTCGGCGAGGCCAAGGCATCTGTTGGAATCTTCGCACCTGCGGACAGGATTGATGACGCTCGAGCGTCCATCGTCGCTCAGCATGTGCTGGGAATCGCCGCTGCAATATCTGAACGTTGGGGCTTCACGCAGCGTTCGTGAGGCCCAACCCCGGCTTTTCCTTGCATTTGCCTGCCTTTTGCGTACTGGAGAACAAAACTCCCTGCTTCCTCTGCGTCAGTACATGGCTGGGCGCTTGCCCCCGCCATCGCTTCTAGCGACGTCATCATCGGTTCGCTTGCCTTCGTCCATCTATGTCGCGTTTCACGGAGCCGCGCGCGCTCTGCTTTCAGTGCCGGTGAGTCACCCACGCGAATCGTCCCGCAACCACAATCTCGATAGCTGAACCAGAACAGGCTTAAGCATCTTACGCCGGCTGCCGTCCCGAAGACGGGGCATTCATCTCAGGGTAGGCCGAGATGCCGGCCCATCTCTCAATTCTGGCGTCTCACCTCTGAGATTTCTCACTGCCAGGCTCAATGCTTTCCTCAAGCAACGTAGCGAATAGCCCGACACAGCGGTGCCGGTGAGTGCAGAGATACTCAAAAGAAAGTTGGCATGCTCTCTGCAGATAGTCGAGCGGGTAACACTGAAACACGGTAATCGAAATGTGCTATTTAATGCGACAGAATTGCTGGGAAAGCGATATTCAACTGGTAGTTGGCTTGCATCCGGTCACGCGTCGCCGCGGCTACACGCATCACGGAATCTACGTGGGCGAAGGCAAGGTGGTCCACTACGCCGGTCTCTGGACGTCGCTTCGCAGGGGCCCCCGTTTGCGAGTCGTCAATCGAAGCGTTCTGGAATGGGAACGCAATCTGGATTGAACTTCCCGACGATGCGCCCTGCCGGGGCGATGAAGTGGTCCGACGTGCTTATTTGCGCATTGGCGAAAACCGCTATCGGCTCTTCACAAATAACCGCGAGCATTTTTGCACGTGGTGCTTATACGGACAGGGTCGGAGCACCCAAATTGAGCGAATTACCAAGACAACCGCGTACCAATAACGTCCGCCTTGCTTCCCAACGTAGCCGTCGGGTTTCACGGACAAACGTAGCGACACAGATTGAAAGGTGGATTAATGAGTTCGTCGGTAAAACGCTCGGTTGAGTTGGATTTTCTAAGAGGAGTCGTTCTGATAATCATTGCGCTCGACCACAATCTTAGCGGCCTTCTTCAGCACGTAATGCTGCACACCTATGCCTATTGCGATGCCGCCGAAGTTTTTGTCTTTTTTGGTGGCTATGCATCGGCTTCCGCCTATCTCAGTGTTGCGTCAAACAAGGGAGAAGCCGCGGCGCGGCTGCGCTTCCTGAAGCGCGCCTTCGAGATATACCACGCTTACCTGCTAACCGCCGTATTGATGCTTGCCTGTAGTGCGGTTCTCACGCTCATGCCGGTTCCATACATTGTTGCTGGCGCCAGTTGGCCAAGCTTCTTATTGCACCCAATGCGAACGCTGTTTGACATCGCACTCTTCCGTCAACAACCGTTTCTCTCAGCCGTTCTGCCGATGTATGTGGTCTTCGCGCTCTGTGTCCCGCTAACCGTGCCCCTGGCACGACGCTCGCAGTCGACAGCGCTTGTCATAAGTTTCGTAGTCTGGCTTGCAGCGCCATGGCTGGGGACGACAATGCCCAGTGCAAGCGGAGAAGGCTGGCCCTTCAATCCCTTTGCCTGGCAATTGATGTTCACCTTCGGTACGTTGTGCCGCCTGCGTCCGATTCCGTGCGATGTTCATATCTCGGACCGGGGCAAGCAGTTGACCAGTGCCGCCCTCGCGGTCGGACTAACGATAGCGTTGGTAAGGCTCTGTGGCGATGTGCATCCGACGCCGGGCTATATGAAGCAGAACTTGTCGAGTGTCCGCATCGTCAGCTTTCTCTCAATTGCTTGGCTCTGCGCGCAGGCGGTACGCTTAGGATGGGTTCGGGCACTCGCCGAACGTATGTCATGCGTAGTTACCGTGGGTAGGCAAGGATTGGTCTGCTTCGTAGGCGGTACGATATTATCGATATCGGCAGACGTTAGCCTTCATGTTGCAGAATTGAACACGAGGCACTGGCACACGTTCTGGCCGATGCGGCTCATCGCGGACGGTTTGGTAATCGCGACATTGTTAGCGTTAGGGAGCGTTGCTAGCCGATTTAAGCATGCACGGGCGATTGCTCTAGTTCAACAAGGCACCAACAATCTGCCGCCCGGTATGAATGCACCTGCGACCCAGTATAGCGACAACAGAGGAATAATTCCCCCGACTTGATGCGGCGGCAGATCGCGAGCCCCACATCGGTTCTGTAAGTGAAGGTTCCACTTTTCCAGTCCAGTGTAGCTCGAGGCGCTTGCCTGACGTGATCGGAAATGGGCGGCCGGCACGTCGTTGATGCGCACATTCCTGCGAATCGAAATGTGCACCACCGACGCCTGTTGGGACTGAGCGGTGGGCGGCCGTGGTGCTGGCTCTATCAAGGCGTCGATGGTCAGTTTGTTGCCCGCTGGGAAAACGCCCGCCTGCAGGTCTGCGCCGCGACGCCGGCTGCCGCCATCGCGGGACTGCGGCGCTGCGCGACGAGATGCCCGCACATTGGTGGTAACGCACTCCCCTACCCCGCTTTGGCGCCAGTTGTCAGAGCCAGCCCGATGTCCACGACCCTCGCAGCCGACTATCGGCTGTTCATCCACTGCGCGAAGGCCCGTCGCGGTTGGTGGAGCGAAGCCGGGAAACTGGCGGCCGGCGGCTATCGTTGTGCGCGCGCGGTGGCGGACCAGACACGGCGTAGCCGCGGGATAGCCTAAACAGGGTAATCACGTTGATCGACCGGCCGCGCCGGGCGGTAGTAACACCCATTAGACAGTATGACTCCGCGAGGCAGGGGCTGGCCCCTCGTGAGGAATCAGACGCGAGTTAGCATCTCTGCCAGAGCCGCACGATGTGGACTGGGCCACACCCGGCAATGCCTGAGACGGAGGCCAGCATGGAACACGATAGCATTTTGTACGTAGGTCTGGACGTTCATAAGGACTCGATCACGGTTGCCTATGCACTGGGCGCAGGTGAAGTTGAGGTGCTCGGCAAGGTCGGCGCGACGAAGGCCGATTCAATCGCCTGTGCAAGCGCCTGCAGTCCAAAGCACGCGATATACGCCTCGTCTACGAAGCCGGACCGTGCGGCGATGGGCTGTACCGCCAGCTTGTACAAAAGGGGTTCGACTGCATGGTATGCGCGCCGTCACTCATTCCGCGCAAGCCCGGTGAGCGCGTGAAGACCGATCGACGTGACGCCATCAAGCTCGTGCGATCATTGCGCGCCGGAGATCTTTCAGCCGTGTACGTGCCCACCGTCGAGGATGAGGCATTCCGCGACCCGGCGCGTGCGCCCGAAGCGCCTGTGACGAGAACATATTGACCATGAAGTTTTTGATTCAACTGCCCTTCCTTCCAAAGACGGTGGACTCGCATGTCAGCGCACAGCACCGGAATCCTTCTGCATATCGCTGCCGAGCAGCAGCACATCCCCGCTTCCCGCTCTGACGCGTACCCGGACATACCGATAGCCGATCGTCGAAAAACAACCTCAAGCGCCCTGCGCATCTCGCGCCGATTACAACAGCGCGATCGATTCCGTCATGTTCTGACGCATGTAGTCGAGGAAGCGCTTCTGGAACAACATCGTGTGCTCGTGCGCAAGCCGTTCCGCCGCCTCAGCGTCCTTGCGTGCAATCGCGCCGATCAATTCCGCGTGATCACGCCCGAGCTTCGTCGCGGTCTGTGACGTTACCGTGTAGTCGAAATGCAGATGCAGCAGCCGTTGCCCCTCGCCGAGCAGACGCTCGTAATAGCCCACGAAGTACGGATTGTTCGCGGCATGCGCGATGGCCATGTGCAATGCCTTGTTTGTTTCCGACATCGCCTGGAAGTCGCCGCTATCGACCGCCTGCATGTAGACGTCGTCGGCCTTCTGGATGCGTGCAAGGTCCGCGTCCGTGCGGTGCTGAGCGGCAAGCCGGGTTACCGCGCGCTGGATCAGGTCCAGCGCGGAGATGTACTTCGGGAATTCTTCGATTTCGAACGGTGTGACGAGTGTCGTCCGGTTGGGGAGGATGGTCACGAGACCTTCGCTGATCAGCCTGGCGAGCGCATCGCGCACGGGTGAACGCGACAGGCCGAACTGCGCGGCCAGCGACACTTCGTCCAGCGGCGCACCCGGCTTGAGCTGCAGCGTCAGGATCTGCTTTCGCAACTCTTCGTAGATGTACCGTCCGCCATGCCGGCGACCCTGTGTCTCTGTCTCGCTCGTACCTTTGCTCATCGTTTCACCGCAGTCGTCGTGGGCCCGGAAAGACGGGCGCGCGGTCAAGTTTACCATCGCGCGCATCTCCCCTCAGACCTTCGGAAAACCCGAGCCCCACGTGTCGCTGAGCATGAAACCGGCTGCCAGCGGATCGTCGGGATCGACTCCAATCTGCTGGATGCCATATATCCACGCGCGGCCGCGTACTCGCGGGAGCACCGCCGGCCTGCCTCCCACCTCGGTTTTCCCCAGCAGTTCGATGTCGAACTCGCCGCCGATCGTCGAGCGCGACTTCAGCCGGCTGCCGATGTCCGCCAGGCCGCGCGCCGCGAGCGTCGCGAGGTTGGCCGAGCTGCCCGTCCCGCACGGCGACCGGTCGACGCGTCCCGGCGGCAGCGTCGTGCAGGTCTGGTACAGCGTGTCGTTGAGCCGGTTGCGGAACATCACGTACGCGACCTCGTTGATCTGCGGATACAGCGGATGCTGGATCCGGATCTGCCGGTTGATCACGTCCTTGAACGCAACGCCAAGCTCGGCGAGTACGCGTGCGTTTTCGGGCGCGATGGTGAGCCCTGTTTGCGCCACGTCGATCAGCGCGTAATAGACCCCGCCAAAGGCGATGTCGGCCTTGACGGCCCCGAATTGCGGTGTCTCGAAAGCGAAGTCCAGTTGTTCGACGAACGCGGGCACCATATCGAGCGACACGCTCACGCAACGTCCATCCGCGCACGTTGCACGAGCGGTCACCAGACCCGCCGGCGTATCGAGCACCACAGTCGTTTCCGGCTCCTGCATCTCGACCATGCCGAGTTCGAGCAGCGCCGTGACCACGCAGATGGCGTTGCTACCGGACATCGGATGCGCCTTGTCCGCCTGCAACACGATGAAGCCGGCGTGCGCCTCGGGACGCGTCGGCGGCGGCAGCAGATTGACCGACATCTGCAGGCAGCCGCGCGGTTCGAGCACGACGAGTCTGCGCAGGCTGTCGTCGACCTCGTTGATGTAATTCATCTTGTCGAGCATGGTCGCACCGGGAATGCCGACGACGCCTCCCGTAATGACCTTGCCGATCTCGCCCTCGCAATGCACGTCGACGAGTTGCAGCGTTTTCTTCCAGCGCATGATCGCCTCGACTTACTTGATGTACCAGCCCCACGGCTTGTCACTGTTGAAACGCGTGATCTGTTTGGTCTCAAGATAATTGTTCAAGCCCCACACGCCCAGTTCGCGTCCGATGCCGCTCTGCTTGTAGCCGCCCCAGGGCGCTTCCGTGAACGTGGGCTGCGAGCAGTTGATCCACACGATGCCCGCGCGCAGCGCTCGCGCAACGCGTTCGCAGCGCGCGTCGTCGCGCGACATCACGGCTGCGGCAAGACCGAAGCGCGAGTCGTTCGCGGATTGCACTGCTTCGTCTTCGGTATCGAACGGCCGTACGCACACCACGGGTCCGAAAATCTCTTCGCGCCAGATCCAGCTGTCTTCGGGCACGTCTGCGAACACGACGGGCTCCATGAAGTAGCCCGTGTCGAGATGCGCAGGCCGCGCGCCGCCCGTCACCAGCCGCGCGCCTTCCTGCTTGCCGCGCTCGACCGCTTCGCGCACCTTGTCGTACTGCCCCTTGCTGACGATCGGTCCGAGCAGCACGCCGTCATCGAGCCCGTTGCCAATGGTGATTTTGCGCGTTTCCTCTTCGAGCCGCTCAATGAGCCGCGCGTAAATGCCACGCTGTACCAGTACGCGCGAGGTCGCCGAACACACCTCGCCCTGGTTCCAGAAAATGCCGAACATGATCCATTCGGCGGCCGCGTCGATATCGCTGTCGTCGAAGACGATGAACGGCGACTTGCCGCCCAGTTCGAGGCTGACGTTCTTGATGTCCCGCGCGGCCGCCTGCATGATCCGGCTGCCCGTCGGCACGCTGCCCGTGAACGCGAGCTTGTCGATGCCGGGATGTTCGCTGAGCGACGCGCCCGCGTCCTTGCCGAAGCCCGTGACGACGTTGAGCACACCGGGCGGCAGGTCCGCCGTCGCCGCAATCCCGGCGAGTTCGAGCGCCGTCAGCGGCGTCAACTCGGAAGGCTTCAGGACCATCGTGCATCCCGCCGCCAGCGCCGGCGCGACCTTCCACGCCGCCATCAGCATCGGGAAATTCCACGGAATGATCGCGCCCGCCACGCCGATCGGCTCCTTGCGTACCACTGACGTGAAACGGTCGTCGGGTAGCGCGACGGGTTGCTCGGCATTGTCGTCGAGTGTTTCGGCGAGGTTCGCGTAGAACTCGAAGCAGCCTGCCGCGTCGCCGAGATCCCACAGCGCTTCGGGCAGCGGTTTGCCGTTGTCGCGCACTTCGATTTCGGCCAGTTCGTGCAGACGGTCGCGAATGCCCTTGCCGATCCGTCGCAACACGGCGGCCCGCTCGGCGCCGCGCATGCGCGGCCACGGACCTGCGTCGAACGCCTTGCGCGCCGCCTGCACGGCGAGGTCGACATCCTCTGCCGTCGCAGCGGCCACTTTGGCGAGTACCTGCTCGCTGCTGGGGTCGATGGTGTCGAAGCTGCCGTTGTGGACGGGCGCGACCCAGCGGCCGTCGATGAAAAGTCGATCGTAGGATTTCATGTTCAGTTTGAAGTTGATTGACGCGATTTGATGAGCTTGTCGTCGACTGCTTCCAGCCATGTGTCGGCCACGGTGAAACCCGTCTGGAAGCGGTCCGTCGGATCCACTCCGATCTGCGAAATGGAGGTGATCCACGCCTGACCGGACACGACGGGCACCACGGCCGCGTAATTGCCGACCTTCGTTGTCGCAGCGACGCGGCTTTCGAATCGCGATCCCGTGATCGATTCATGGACGAAGGTTTCGCCGACGTCGATCAGACCGCGCGCGTGCAAGACCGCAAGGCGTGCCGAGGTTCCCGTGCCGCACGGAGAACGGTCGCAACGCCCCGGCGACACGACGACGGTGTTGCGTGCAAACAGCTTGCCGTTTTCCCGCCGCAACGGGCCCATGAACTGCGTATTCGTGACGCCCTTGATCAGAGGATTGAGCGGATGCGAGAACGGCAACTGCTCGACGGCTGCCGCCTTGATTTTCTGGCCGAGTTCGCAAAGGTCTCGCGCTTCGTCGGGTGCGATATCGAAACCGAGCGCCTGCGCGTCGACCAGGGCATACGTCATGCCGCCGTATGCAACATCCATCGCGATGCTGCCGACGCCGGGCACCTCGACATACGCATCCCGATGCGCGACGAAAGCGGGCTGGTTCGTGAACTCGACGCGCGTCACTTTGCCATTCGAGCACTCACATTTCACATGAATGACTCCGGCGGGCGCCTCCAGCACCAGCTCCGTGACGGGCTCGCGCATCGGCAGAATGCCCGTTTCGAGCAGCACAGTGGCGACGCACATCGTGTTCGAGCCGGACATCGCCACGTACTCCGTCGATTCACCGATCACATAACCCATCTGCGCACGAGGATCTGTGGCGGGCAATATGAAGTTGACGTTGTGATTCACCGAGCCGCGAGGCTCGAAGAGACAGATCCTGCGCAGCTCGTCTGCGTGCTCTTCGAGATACAGCATCTTCTCGAACATCGTGCTGCCCGGCACGTCGATCAGCCCTCCCGTTACGACGTTGCCGACTTCACCTTCGGCATGGCATCCGACCATCGTGAACGTCCTGTTCCAACGCATCGTGTTCTCCGTGATGGTGACTCTAGAAGCGGTAAGCACTGAACGGCGCGAGGTCCTGTTTCGTCGGCCGTCCCGCGACCAGATCGGCAATCAGTCGTCCCGTCGTTGCGCCGAGCGTGAGGCCGAGTTGCCCGTGACCGAATGCCATGAACACGTTCGACAGTCTGCGCGAACGGTCGATGATCGGCTTCGTGTCCGGCAGGAACGGGCGATAGCCGACGCCGTATTCGACATTCGACGTGCGCATCTGCGGCAACACGCGTTTCGCCTTGTCGAGAATGATGTCCGCGCGCCTGAAATCCGGTTTGGCGCCGTGGCCCGCGAACTCGATCGTGCCGCCGATCTGCAGACCGCGCGTCATCGGCGTGAAGCAGAAGCCGCCGTCGGCATAGATCGTCGAGTGGCGGATTTCCACGCCCGGGTCGGAGACGACGGCCTGATATCCGGCGATGCCCGTCAACGGCACGTCGATCCCCAGTGAACGGAAGAAGCGCCGCGCGCCCGTGCCCGCGGCGACGATCACATGCCGGGCGGCAATGCGCTCGCCGTTGGCCAGCGTGACGCCCGTCGCCTGGCCATTCGATTCGTCGATGCGATCCGCTTCCGTGCGAATCCGGCGGCCGCCCTGCGCGATGAAACTCGCCGTGAGCGCCGCGATGAAGCCCATCGTGTCGCTCACTGCACGCCAGTCCGGAAACATCAGCCCGTGTGAGAACCTGCCTGCGAACGCCGGTTCCAGATCGCCGATTTCCTTCGCGTTCAGCCGCTGGGACTTGAAGCCGAGCGACTCGCGCAGATCCAGATGCGGCTGCTCGTGCACGAGCGCGCTGGGATCGTCGAATACTTCGAGGATCGGCCGCTCGCCCATCAGCGTCTTGTCGTCACAGGCGTCGAGCAGCGGCGCGAAGTCTGCGTAGACGTCGTGCGTCAGCGTCGCCATCGACTGCGCAATCTCGACGATCTTCGCGTGCCGCGCGCACATCAGAAAGCGCACGAACCACGGGACGATGCCCGGCAACGCGCTGGGACGAAGCGACAGCGGTCCCTTCCGGTCGAACAGCCAGCCGGGCACTTTCATCAGCACGCCGGGCTTCGAGAGCGGAATGACTTCGCTCACGGCCATCTGGCCGCAACTCCACTTCGCCGTGCTGTTGCCGGGCGCTTCCGGGTCGATCAGCGTGACGGCGTATCCGGCGCGCTGCAGATAGAGCGCGCAGCACACGCCCACGATGCCGCCGCCGATCACGACGGCAGATTCCAGGCCAGCAGGCAGCGTGTCACGCGAAACAGTGTCACGAGGAACGGCGTTCAATTCGCGTACTCCTGCAGGCTGAAACCATGAGCATAGGGCTGGGTATCGTCGACATAGTATTCTGCCCGCCCGGTGATCCACGCACGTCCTTCGACGCTCGGGAACACCGCGTCCAGACCGTTCCCGAGTCTCGTCGTGGTTTCCACGCGGCCCGTAAAGCAACTGCCGATCAGGCTCTGATGCCGGAAACCTTCACCTTGCGCGAGCAGTCCGCGTGCGTAGCGCTGCGCAACGCGGGCGGAGGTGCCCGTGCCGCATGGCGAGCGGTCGATCAGACTGTCGCCCGCGATCACGACCGCGCGCGCATCGGCGTCATCCGAGATCGGCGCGCCCGTCCACATCGCGTGTCTGATGCCGCGTATGGCCGGGTCGTCCGGATGGACCACGTCGAGCGTTTCGTTCACCGCCTGTTGCAGCTGGCGACCCCACATAAGCAGTTGCTCCGGCGAGAAGTGTTCGCAGCCGGGAAAGTTGGGCTGGACTTCGACGATCGGATAGAAGTTTCCGCCATATGCGATATCGAGCGTGAGTCGTCCGAAATGCGGGTGCACGATCTCGACATCGCGATGCAGCAGAAAGCTCGGCACATTCGTGAAGCGCACCGACGCTACCCGCTCGCCGTCCATCTCGTAGCGCGCGTGAAGCTTGCCCGCAGGCACGTCCACGACGACGGTGCCGGGCGACTTCGGCCGCACGAGTCCCGCTTCGAGCGCGAACGAGATCGAGCCGATCGACGCATGGCCGCACATCGGCAGACAGCCTGAAGTTTCGATAAACAGCAGGCTCATATCCGCGTCGGCGGAAACGGGCGGATACAGCAGCGTCCCGGACATATGTGCATGTCCGCGTGGTTCGAGCATCAGCGCGCGACGAATCCAGTCGTGGCTCTCGACGAACGACTTGCGGCGCGCGGCCATCGTCGCGCCTTCGAGGGCCGGCATGCCGTCGATCAACATGCGCACGGGCATACCTTGCGTATGTCCTTCGATGCTCACGAAACGGTGTCTGCTCATTCGATTGTCCCGAAAGAGGAAAGCCGGCGGCCTGAGCCGCCGGCACAGTCGTCAGGCCTGTACGGCTTCGAAGACAGCACGGAAGTCGGCCTTTTCTTCGTCGGTCAGCGGCTTCAGCGGCATGCGCGCAGCGCCGACCTTGAAGCCAGCCAGCTCGCAGCCATACTTCACCTTCTGCACGAACTTGCCTGCTTCCATCGTCGCCATGACGGGGAACAGCGTGCGCATCACGTTCTGCGCACCGCGAATATCGTCGGCAGCGAACCTGTTATAGAAATCCACGACCTGCTTCACGAAGCAGTTTGCGGGACCGCAAATCCAGCTCGTTGCGCCCCACAGGAAGAAGTCGAGCGCCTGATCGTCGGAACCGCACGACAGCTGGTAGTTGCCCTTGTACTTCTCGCCGATCTCGATGGCACGCAGCAGATTGCCGCTGCTTTCCTTGATACCGACTACGCGCGGATGGTCCTTGAACGCATCGAGCACGCCGAAGCCCACTTCGACGTTGGTGCGCACCGGATAGTTGTAGAGGATCACGTTGACGTCGGGCACCGCTTCGAGAATCGCCTCGTAATGGCCGATCAGTTCTTCCTGCGACGGCAGCGCGTAGTACGGCGGCGCGATGAGCACGTTCGTGTAGCCCGCATCGCGCACCAGACGTGTCTGCTCGATCACTTCGCGTGTGCTCGAACCGTTCGCGCCGCCGATCAGCGTGCCGCGCCCGCCGACCACTTCGCGCACGGTCTTCAGGATCGCACGGCGTTCGTCGTGCGTCAGTGCATAGTATTCGCCCGTCGAACCCAGCGGCACGAAGCCCGTCACGCCCGCCTTGAGCTGGAATTCGAGGATGTTGGCAAGGGTGTCGTGATCGACGGCGCCCGAGGCATTGAACGGCGTCACGAGTGCGGGCAGGATTCCCTTCATCTGCATGATTGTTTCTCCACTTAACGATGGACTGGTTGGGGTATCAGGCAAAACGCGAAAGCAGGCGTGTCTCGACCACGCCGACGAGACGCGTCAGCGGGAATGCGACAAGGAAATAAATGATCGCGACGGTGGTGAGAAACTCGACCGGCCGCGCGGTGCTGGTCGAAATGCTCTGACCGACGAACATCAGGTCCGCGACGCCCACGGACGAAATCAGCGCGCTCTCCTTGAACAGGCTCACGATGTTCGACAGCAGCGGCGGAATCGCGCGCAGCAGCGCCTGCGGAAAAATCACGTAGAGAATCTTCGCGTGCGCCGACAGACTCAACGCGATGCAGGCGTCATGCTGCTCGGCCGAAATCGACTTCAGCGCGCCGCGGAACGTTTCGCTGGTGATAGCCGCCATGTACAGCGTCAGCGAAATCACTACCGACAGATACGGCGGAATCTCCACGCGGAAAACCACGGGGAAGCAGAAATACACCCAGAAAAGCTGGATCAGCAAAGGCGTGCCGCGAAAGAACTCCACGTAGAGCGACGTCGCTGCTTTCATCCAGCGAGAAGGCGACATTCTCAACAGGCTCAGCACGAACCCCGCGAGGCTTCCGATCACCGCGCAACTGCTCGTGAATGCAACCGTGAGCGCAAGCCCTTTGAGCAATACCAGCCAGTACGGCAGCACGGCGGAAAATTCGAGGTGCATGGTCTTCTCCTCAACGGCGGACGGCAAGGTCCTGACGACGCTCGATCACATGCACCAGCCTGGCTATCGGCAGTGAGAGCGCGAAGTAAATGAGTGCGACCAGCGTGTAGGTTTCGAGCGGACGATACGCTTCCGTTGCGAGGCTCTTGCCGACATACATCAGGTCCGCGACGGCTACGATGGCCACCAGCGCGCTCTGCTGCAGGCTGCCGATGCCGTTGGTCATCAGCACGGGCATCGCACTGCGCAGCGCCTGCGGCAGCACCACATAAAAGGTGCGCTGCCAGGGCTTCAGTCCGAGCGCGATGCAGGCATCGAGATGCTCTTTCGGGACTGCCTGCACACCGGCCCGATAGGCCTCGGCGTTGAAGGCCGTCAGGTTCAGGCCGAGCGCCAGCACGCCCATCATGATCGGGTCGATGAAAACGTCGACCATCATCGGAATGCAGTAGAAGAACCAGACGATCTGCAGCAGCGCCGGCGTGCATCGAAAGAACTCGATAAAAAGCTGAGCGGGCCAGCGAACCGCGGTCCACCGGCTCATCGCGAGCAGACACAGGAAGAAGCCCAGCACGAGCCCCATCGCGTTGGAGGCGATGGCCAGTTCGAGCGTGACCTTGAGCCCGGCGAGCAACGCGCCCGCGCTTCCCGCCAGAAAACCGAAATCGAAGTGATAGTTCATCGCGGACCTCAGTCGAGATGCAGCACTTTCTCGAGGAATTCGCGGGTGCGTGCTTCCTTTGGGCACCTGAACATGTCGGCGGGTGCGCCCTGCTCCACGATTTTTCCGCTCGCGCAAAACACCACACGCGTAGCGATATCGCGGGCGAAATGCATGTCGTGCGTCACGATGATCATCGCCATCTTCTGTTCAGCGAGTTGCAGCATCACGTTCTGCACTTCGATGACCATTTCCGGATCGAGTGCCGACGTCACTTCGTCGAATAGCATCAGCTTCGGCTCGAGCATCAGCGCACGCGCGATCGCCACACGCTGCTTCTGACCGCCCGAAAGCTGGCTCGGATACGCATGCAGCTTGCTCTCCAGACCTAGCCGCGCGAGATACATCCGGGCCCGCTCGGTTGCTTGCGCTTTCGACAGGCCACCGACCTTCATCGGCGCGAGGACGAGATTGCCCAGCACGGACAGATGCGGAAACAGCGTGTAGTGCTGGAACACCATCCCGATCTGCTTCTGCAACCGGGCGTCGATGCGCTTCGAGCGGCCCGAGTCCGCACCGTAGATATACGGCTTGCCCTGGAAGCCGATCCGTCCGCCCTGAATGCCTTCCAGTCCCATCATCACGCGCAGCAGCGAGCTCTTGCCGCTTCCGCTCGGGCCGATGATGACGAGCCGGTCGTCGGCGCGCATGTCGAGATTCATGTGGTCCATGACCACCAGGTTCTCGCCGTAGGACTTGTACACATCCTCGAATTGCACGAAATCGCCCATCGTGGACGGCGTGAAGTCCACCACAGCCGGTGGCGTGTGAGATTGGGCAACCATGGTTTGCGATGACAGCATGAAGTCTCTCCAGCGGGACGCGCCTTACGCGCGCGAAGGTGAGTCGAACCCCGCGACCGTGGATGTGCCGATGTCGTTGCGTCTGGTACCGGCCACATAAACGCAAATCGCGATGCCAGCCGCGAGCGAGCGAACGCGCTCACTCGCGACATGGCAGCAAGCGTCACTTGTTCGAAGCGAGCATGGATTGAACGGAGGTCTTGATGAGGCGATTGACCGCGCCGGAGCTGACCTGCTCGCTCACGTACTTGTTAAGTACCGCGATGTCGGCAGCTGGCGTGTCTTTCCTGATACCGAAAGCGACTTCCTGCTGCGCGAGCGGCGGATTCGGCTGAATGGCGACGGCCCAGTCGGGATGCGCCTCCGTCAGCAGCATGTTCGTGATGTTGGCGTCGGCGAGAAGGTCGGCGCGTTTGGACATCAGTGCGAGGCGGGTTTCGTCGTTACCCGGCAAGCGCATGATTTGCACCTGTTTGAAGACGGCCGTGATCGCCTTGTCCTGCGCGGAACCCGACATCACCGCGACCGTCACACCCGGCTTGTCGATTTCGGCGATGGAATGGGCGCCCTTCGCGATCTTCGGGTTGTTCCTGTTGTAGACGAACGAAACGTTGTAGTCCGTTGCGGGCGCGGAAAACGAGATCGCTTTCTCCCGCTCCGGCGTGTCGTTGAGCGCCATCGAAAGATCCCATTTGTTCGATTGCAGACCCGCGACGATGTTGTCCCACGTGGTATCGACGAACTCGACTTTCACTTTGAGCACGTTTTGCCCGAAGTTGCGACATAGCTCCGAGAAGAAGCCGCTGTATTCGCCGGTCTTCGGGTCGCGCATGACGTACGGCGGCGCAACTGCGGCGCCGCAACGCAGGACGCCAGCCTTCTTCACACTTTCCCAGCCGGCGGTTCCGTCGGCGTGCGACGGCGCGCTTGCAACGACGCAACCCACCGCTACGAACGACAGGAACGTTTGACGGACAAAACAGGACAGCCGAACCATGGTGACCTCTCCTTTAAGGGTAATTCCGAGGACGGAACACATGTGCCACACACCATTGCGTGTTTATAGGTGTGCAGCGATGTATGCATCCTAGAAAATCATAAATGGAGCTGTCAACCAGGAAATTGCCCTAGTCGATATTTCATGCCGCATAGCGGTTTCGTCAGACAAAAAAGAGCTCCTCCAGACCGCGCGGCCGACCTCAAGCTCATCGATTCCTTCCCATCGAGTCAGGAAACTCGCTCGGCAGGCTCAAGATGAACCTGGTAATGACGATCGCCGCGTCTGCGGGAGAGGCGAGTAGGGATTCACTTGCGCGGCCGGAGGCGCACTGCGCTGTTTGGGGGAAGGGGGAGAACAGCGGTCGGACACCGAGTGGGATGCGGCAGCGGAACCCGCTGCCGCATCCCACTCCTTCATGTACTTGCGAGTGCCTCCGCGCTGACCGCCGTGAAGAAGTCAACCAGATTGCCGTCCGGATCCCGAACAGCAGCGAGCGATCTCCCCGTGGCTGAGTGGTAAGGGCCTGTACAACGTCTTCGAGTTACCCACACCGCAACAAGCAGCTTGAGTAAAGAAGTATGTGCATCGGATCGAACCGCGAGGTTCCAAAGCCTCAACGTACTTCGCTTTAGGCGTGACGACTACTCGTCGCGCCGAGCTCTCGCGCAAGGTCGAGAAACCCCGCGATGTAAGCGATTTCCTCTTCTCCGTTCCGCACACCTACGTTGATGCATTTGCTGATACCCGGCTCGCCCAGACGAATGGCCCGTACAGGCAACCCTTCGCCCTCTTCTGCTACGAGCCAGTCCGGCAACACCGCGACGCCGCGTCCAGCCGCGACGAGTTGCAGCATCAATTCCGTCTGCTCCGCCGTCCGGTGATACTTCGGCTTGCAATGCGCGGGCACGAGAAACCGCGTGAAGATATCCAGACGCTCCTTGCTGACGGGAACGGTGATGAGTTCCTCGTTCATCAGATCCTGCGGCAGCGCAAACTCGCGCGCGGCGAGCGGATGCTCGTCCTGCACGACGAGCATCAGTTCATAGTCGATAACAGGTGCGAACACGATGTCAGGCACGTCGATGGGGTCGGGCGTGATCAGCATGTCGATCTCGTAGCCGAGCAGCGCAGCGACGCCATCGAAGCGAAAAGCCGTGCGAACGTCGAAATCGACGCCAGGCCACGCGGTTAGGTATTGAGGCGTCAGGCGCGTCAACCATTTCTGGCACGGATGACATTCCATACCCACGCGCAACGCTCCGCGGCGACCTGCAGCGAAATTGGTCAGCGTGCGTTCGGCGTGTTCCATCTGGGGGATCACGCGTTCCGCGAGACCCAGCAGATATTCGCCAGCGTGCGTGAAACGCAATCCGCGGCCGTTCTTCGTCCACAACTTGACGCCGTGTCGCTCCTCGAACTTCCGGACCATGTGGGACAGCGCGGACCGCGTGACATTCAGGCGTTCGGCGGCGGCCGTCACACTGCCGAGACGGTCGACTTCCATGACGATCGACAGATACTGGAGGTCTAGCATGTCTTGCTCCTTCAGCTGCGGTGCGTCCCGAAGGTTCTCACCGATGCGCGGGTGGGCCGCGACATCGCAGCGAATGCGGCCAATCCGAGCATGGGGCCTGGCACCAGCAGCCAGGTCGCGTCCAGGCCGACGCGTTCGAAGAGCGACGTCGTGATCGCAATCGAAACCACCGTCACGGCGAAACCGATCGAGTTCTGGATGGCGAGTGCGCTTCCGACGAGATCAGGCGGACAAGCCCTCGCAGCCAGCGCGGAGAACTGTGGCGAATCGGCGACGACGGTTGCCCCCCATATCGCCATGAGCGCTGCCAGCCATTCAGGAGACAGGAAGCGCCAACCGAGCGCAAAGGTCAGAGAGCAAAAGCCCGATATCGCGAGTGCGCCTGTCCCCACCTTCGCGCTCCCGATGTGTCGCGACAGCACACCGCCCACCAGCGAACCGACCGCACCCATACCGATGATCGCGAACGACATCGCTGGCGCGGTGTCGATGGTCATCCTGTGCAGGCGCCTGGTGGTCAAGACCAGCGAGTGATCCGTTGCAGAACTAACCGTGACAGAAAACCGTAACCGGTATCTTGCAGATGGGGACCGCCACAGGCCGATTTCCTTTTCACAGGCCTGCCGGTACTTTTCCCGACCTAGACGCTTGCACCACTCGTCTCCGTGCAAGAGACTTCACCCTGCATGGCGGGCCGCTCTGGACCAGGTGGATAAATGCACCATTTGCCGTCTCGGTGACGAAAAAAGAACATCGCCTTCGATCCGCTCCCATTGTCTGCGACGACGCAAACATAACGTCCCACCCCGGATCGTCCGTAATGGCTGACCCGGAATCCTCGCTTCGGGTCGGGCGCCAACCAGTCGTGGACCAAGCTTCTCAACGACATTCCTGAAATCGCCATAAACGTCCTCCTCCTTTGTAAAGGTTCGCGCCCGGGATCATCCCGACGCGCGACAGCGGCTTCGGCTCGACCGGGTCGAACTGCCAGTCGACCCTCGGCCATGGCAGCAGATCGAGTGCGCAGCGCGTCGACGTGGCAGCTACTTCCCGGCACCGCGCGCCGGCTTGTCATCACACCTTTCACGAAGCCGTGATGCCGTCCCTTGGCGATGCGCCCTTTCGGAGCAGAACCCCAGGACGCCTGCGTGTTGAGCATGTAGCGTCCGACCGGCGAAAACATCACCGTAGCGCCACAAGCCCCCTTCAACGGGTCTCCTCATCCCTCCGGGCCGGCTGAACCAGGCTTCGCCGCGCCGCCGCCATGACCAGTGCGCTGATCGTCGCGAGCGGCTCTGGCTCCTGCTCCCAGTGATGCCAGTACAGATCGATCAGCAGATCGTGCCCAGGCGCGAGTGCAACCAGTCTGCCGCTGTCGATCAGCAGCTCCGCCTGCATCGCGGGCACCAGCCCGTAGCCGAGCTCGTCCAGGATCGCATTGAGCAACGCCACCGGCGAAGGAAAATAGTGTCGCGGGTACCTGCCGACCGTCACACCGAAATGCGACCGGAAAAACACGTCATGCAAGGCGTCCTTCCGGTCAAACAGGATGGCGGTGGCCTGAAGCGCGTCGGGCAAGCTCAGGCCACTGGCGAAATGTTCGCGCGCGAATCCCGGTGTGGCGACACACTGATAGCGCATCCGCCCGACCGGCGCGGCCACGAAACGATCGACAACCGGTTCCGGTTGCGTGGACAGGAAGCCCTTGACGTCGCCGCGCGCGAGTGCCTCGAGCGTGTGGTCCTGATCGTCCACGACGATCTCGAGCGCCACATGGTGTTGCGCCAGCTCGCGCGTCACCGGTTCGAACCAGGTGGCAAGGGAATCGGCATTGACGGCCAGCGCCAGCGCTGTGGTCGAGGCTCTGCCCGGCATGACACGCCGGAGCAGATCGTCCTCGTGCAGCCGGACCGTCATGAAATGACGAAACACCGCTTCGCCCGCTTTCGTCGGCAGCACGGCCGGCTCCCGCAGCGGGAGCAGCGCCCCGATCGACTGCTCGAGCCGCCTGACCCGTCGTGTCGCTGCTGCAGAGGAGCTATTCAGCGCAACCGCCGCTTGCGTGAAACTGCGATATTCGACAACCGCGGCAAATGTTTCCAGCTCCAGCATGTTCAGCATCGCGCTCACTTTCGCCTTCGCTCCTCGTTCTTCGGTAGTGCACCTGACACGGGAATGTCAACCAGGAAGTGGTTATGCTGTGCGGTATTGATGTTCGCATTTATTTTGTCACCCGGTCGTCAAGCCCGGTTCGATAATCCGCTGCAGAACCGGGTACTACGGAATACGATAATCGCCATCCCACCGACGACGGCAACCACAGGGCGACTTCCTTTGCACAGACTCGCGTGACTTTCGCCGACCTGGACTAGAACCGCGGAGACTTGGCCTTTGCTTCTAGCCACCTAAGGATGCCGCGATGGCACAGTGTAGAGCCGATCCTGGAGAGAATCCCGCACAAACTTCCTGCGGTCCTCACGGGGAGTCAATCCAAAACGCTCACGATAGACATTTGAAAAGTGGGCCGCCGATGAAAAACCACAACTAAGGCTGATTTGCATCATGGATTTTCCGGTTCGCTGAACCTGCGACCTCGCCTCGGCAAGGCGCAGGGCGAGGTAGTGCTTCGACGGCATCGATCCGAGACGAGCCTGGAACATTCGCTCCAGGTGCCTTCTTGAGACACCCACGGAGCGAGCAATCTCGTCCAGCGGAAGCGGATCCTCCAGATTGGAGGCCATTAGCTGCAGTGCTTTGCGCAATCGCGAGTCAAGGTGCTCGGCTTCTCTTTGAAGCGGGCCGCGTTGCTGCTCGTCGCCAACTCGCAGGGGCGCTGCAATGAGTATCTCAGCAACACGCTCACTCAAGGCACGTCCGTGTTCACGGCAGATGAGTTCGAGCAGAAAGTCGACCGTGGCACGACCTCCGGCGCATGTAGCCCGATCCCGGTCAATTTCGAAGATCTGCCTTGTCTTAATCAAACATTCGAACTGCTCCACAAATTGCTGGTAGAAGCTCCAATGCACACTCACACGATAGCCAGAGAGCTGACCTGTCCGTGCAAGCCACCAAACCCCGTGCTGAATGCCGATAACAAGTGCAGTCCTCTGGACAACCCTGAACAACTGCGATAGAAATAAATTGTCGTCTGAAGACTGATGAAATCGCTCGCCTATTACAATCAACCAGTCACAACGAAGGGAATCATCGAACGCCAGGCCAACTGGCAAATTCGCCCCTCCTGGAACTACTACTTGGATACCCTCACGTGAATACACATCTACCTGGAATAGAGTGCCACCCGTTAGCTCATTGACCAGGGCGAAGGTGTCGACAATGGCTCCAATACCGGACATCGAGACGGGTGACACAATGACGACGGCTACCTTGCCGGTGCCTTGAGTTGATATAGCAGACATTTCCTTACACTACTCGTTCACGAATCCCGGCTATTCGGTTACCACCAAGTCCCAAGTCACGACACGGCGCCCCAACGCCTTCGCCCCTTTGCGAAGCCAGCTCTCATGCGCCGGCGCCCACGTCAATCGCCATAGTGTCGTTACATGCGACATATCAGGCGCCCGTCACATATGCCAGCAGTCACTTCGATCCACGGAACAAAAATCTATCGACATCCGGTAACGGACAAGAGGCGGACCCCATAACTTCGTGACGACCGCCTCGATCCACTTAAAACTTGTGGCTTATTCCGACTAGAGCGACGGTCTGGTTTTGACCAGACGACGGATCAACCGCAGCAATGTTAGCTACAGCAGGCAGGCCGCGCGAATCGGTTCCCGCTGCATGCTGATACACCACACCCCCATAAAAGTCGGTACGCTTCGAAATGCTGTAGTCAAATCCGAGGTTCACCTGATGATAAGTGGCAGATGTGACGCCCGACGAATGCGTATAAGCATACGAGACCCCGAGCAGCATCGCAGGCGAAAACTGATATGTCGCATTGAGTTCGCCGATATTAAATGTTTGCGTGCCACGGTATGCATTTTCCGTGTCTGTCAGCCCTGCTACCGGCGTCTTCCCCAAATCTCTAAACTGGGTATTGCTGTAGACGACGCCAAGTGTTGCGGGGCCGAAACTATAGGATGCACCAGCAGAAAATATTCGCTCCGACCCCGCCGAGGCAAATCCCGAATCAACGGGACTCCAGAAATTCGATCCGGTCGCACTGGATCCCGCATTATTACCATAGAATGAATAATTCGGATTGTTAACTACGAGATAGCCGATCCCCACGCGTAGGTTTTCATTATTGAATCCTGCTCCTACCCCGATGATGCTGTTCTCTTTTGTCGAACCGGGAACACCGCCAGGGCTATACATTACTTTCCCGCTCAGCCCCCTGTACTCCGGGGTGGCGTAGATGATCGCATTGTTTATCCACCTGAAGTCGTCCAGATTGTCGACATCTGCCGGGTGCGCCCCGGCTCCCGAACCGTTGAACGCCCAGGTACCACCCGCCGACAGTTCACCGGTGTAAGAATCGCCAACGGAGTATTGACGTCCTAACGTCACCTTGCCGTAGGGGCCGGAAAGGCCGACAAACGAATTTCGACCGAACAACGTGTTGCTGTTCCCCATCGCCCCCGAATTTAAGGAGAAGCCACCCTCCACGGTAAACAGCGCCGCCCATCCGCCGCCGAGGTCCTCATTTCCTTTCAATCCCCAACGGTTGGAATTCATCGCGCCGTCCAACAGGGCGTATTGATGTTTTCCGCCGTCGTTGGAATTGAACATGAACGCATCGTCCACGACCCCGTAGAGTGTTACGCTGGATTGAGCATGACATACTGTTACAGACAACCCAAGTACAGCTGCAGCAAAAATCCTAGTCATCACATCTCCTCCGATTCCGATATCGCCAAGTGACATATCAAGTCGGTTAAAAATATTAGTTATACTAAGTTAATAGGATAAAAAGAAGTTACCAATCAAATTAGATCGCATCGCCAAACTAAGTTGGCGACGGTTCCAATTGCGTTACTCATAGAAAAAATGGCCAGAAAATCAATAATTTCACTGCCCGCACAAGCAGGCAGTCAATCCAACTATTAATGCCTTTTTACACCACCATCAAACCCGTCAACACAAATTGACTAAAGGGCCGACAAAAATCGCTCGATATCGCGCCAGAGATCGAGCGGACTTTCCAATCCGACGCTGAATCTCAAATACGTTGTATTACAACTGCCTACCCCAAAGCTACGTTGCCCATCGAGCGACATCGGTGCAACGAGGCTTCGCGTCCCTCCCCACGATGCGCCGATTGCGAACAATTCAAGACGACCCAGTGCCCGGTCGATTTGCGCCGTGTCTTGCATCTGCAGTTGGACAGAAAATACGCCGGTACTCCCCTGAAAGTCCCGTTTCCAATACTCGTGTCCGGGAGACTCCTGAAGCGCCGGGTGAATAACACGGGCAATTTCAGGTCGGTCCTTCAAGCGCAGTGCGAATTCCAGGGCGGTCGAACCGACGTGTGCCAGGCGCACTGACATGGTTTCAATGCCACGCAGCGCTAGAGAGCAGTCATCAGGCGATACACCTATGCCCAAATTTGCGAGTTGCTCTCTCACCTGCAGATAAACACCCATCGACGCAAAGCTCAACGCTCCCAGCAAAAGATCGGAATGTCCGCCTACATACTTGGTCAACGCTTCAGCTACGACGTCCACACCTAGCGAAATCGGCTTGCAAAAAATCGACGTTGCCCATGTGTTGTCGCAACCGGTCAACACACCATTTTCTTTCGCAATACTTACGATTTCACGGATGTCACAGACTTCCATTGTTGTCGAACCCGGAGCTTCTATCCAAATCAGCTTTGTCCGCCCGACTCTTATAGAGCTACGCAGAGACTGCAGGTTCATCGGGTCGTAGATGTCGAACGCAACTCCATAGCGCTGCAGGACCTCCTCCGCAAACTGCTTCACCGGCGGGTAGACGCTATCGGGAATCAGGACATGATCGCCGTGCGCCAATAGAGTCAACATGAGGACTGATATAGCGGCTTGCCCTGACGGAACAAGGACGGAACGAACGCCCCCTGCGAGTCGAGTCAGTTGTTCCTCGAGTGAGCGGGTCGTTGGTGTCCCCATCAACCCGTAGCTATATCCGTCCGGGAACTGAAGGGAACGATCGCGATAACTTTGTGCGTTTGGGAATACGATCGTGGAAGCCCGATACACTGGCGTAGAAAAGCTCCGAAATCCTTCGGTGCTCGCGCCAGTCCTATGAACGCACAGAGTCGATTGTTCAAAAACATGATCTGCCATCTTTGCGCTACCTCACAACACTTTTGAGAGAAATTCGCGCGTTCGTTCTTCACGCGGATTGCCAAGCACCTGGGCCGGCGGTCCAATTTCCAGGATTTTCCCTCCGTGCATAAACGCGACGCGCTTGCTTGCCTCACGAGCAAACCCCATTTCATGGGTAACAACAACCATCGTCATCCCATCACAGGCGAGATTCCTGATGACGTCCAGTACCTCACGTACCATCTCAGGGTCAAGCGCCGACGTCGGTTCGTCGAAGAGAAGTGCCCGCGGCTTCATGGCCAGCGCGCGGGCGATTGCGACGCGCTGCTTCTGCCCGCCGGACAGTTTATGCGGCACTACACCTGCCTTCTCAAGTAGGCCCACCTTAGCCAATAGCTCCTCAGCTTCTTCCCTCGCCTGCAGCTTTGACATCCCCAACAACCTCGTCGGCCCGAGAGTCACGTTCTCGAGTACCGTCATATTGCTAAACAAGTTAAAGTTCTGGAACACCATGCCGATCTTTCGACGCAATTTGTTTACGTCGTACCGCCTGCTTAGCACATCTTCGCCATCGATATGTATGGTTCCAGCGTCCGGCGTTTCGAGTAAATTCAGACAGCGGAGAAACGTTGATTTTCCAGACCCAGATGCACCAATTAAGGAAACCACCTCACCCTCGGCGACCGACATGCTAACGCCATTGAGGACTTGAACGGATCCAAACGCTTTTTCGACACCGCTCGCAGAAATCATGGCGACACTTTCGGCTGCAACCTGGTGCGCGCTAGCACCCGGCTCGGATTGACCTCCGAGCTCAGAAAGAAGACGAATTGGCGCGTTCATCGAGAAACCCTTTGTTCGAGATAGCCAGTCATGCGTTCGGCTATGAGGTATATGACAAGATACATGCCGCCCACTATCGAGAGGACACGGATCATGTCAAAATTCTGCATGTAAATGTTCTGCCCAGCGAGTGTGAGTTCCGTTACGCCTATAACAGACAAAAGCGACGTATTCTTGAGCGTGATGCTAAGCTGATTCGCCAGGTTGGGAATCATGGTTCGAAATGCTTGCGGGATAATCACCAGTCTCATGGTTTGCCAATGCCCAAACCCGATTGCACGTCCAGCCTCCATTTGCCCTCGATCGACGGCCTGAATCCCCGAGCGAAAGACTTCGGCCAGAAACGCCGCCGTGTATAGCGCCATGGCAATTCCGCCGGCAATTGTTGCGGGTGTCCGAATTCCCGTCAACACGGGTAGACCAAAGTAAACTAGCAAAATCTGGACGAGCAGCGGCATTCCGCGGATGACGGTTCCATATGCTCCGGCAATCGAAGCCGCCAACCGGAACTTGGACATTTTCATAAACGCGAGGGGCAAACCTAGTACGCCGCCGAAAATCATCGATGTCGCTGTCAGGATCACCGTTAGTTTCAATCCCTCCCAAAGAGAAGGAAGGTAATCCCAAAGCCAATTCAAATCTTTCATGAGTAGCTGCGCCTCAATTCATGTTGTAAGTCTTCGCAATGGCATCCAATTCGCCGCTGGCTTTTAATTTCGCGATGCCACGATTGACGATTGCGACCCACTTGCTACCTTTCGGGAAGGCGAACGCGATACCTGTCGGATCCAGCATGGGACTCACAATCTTGATCGTAGGCTTGGCACCTTCGATCCGCAATTGATAGTTCACCAGCGCGGAGTCGTAGATCATCCCGGCCACGTCACCCGATCTCATCGCAAGTTGCATACTTGCCGGATCCTGGAGGATTCGCAGCGTGACGCCCCATTCAGCCGCGTGCTCACGCGCTACTTTCAGTGCGGCAGAGCCCTGTTCGCAAGCGATCGTTTTGCCCTTGAGTTCGGAAAGGCTCTTGATTCCACTGTTCACCGGAACTACGACGAGAGCACCTTCGACGAAATAGGGCGTCGAAAAGTCAACAATTGCCTGACGTTCCTTCGTAATGAAGATGCCGCTTACGGCGATATCGAGTTGTCCAACCTGGAGTGCCGGAATCAAACCGTCGAATGCCATCTGCTGATAACGCATATCAAGATTTTCTAGCTTCCCTACCCTCTGCAGGATGTCGTTGCTAATTCCAAGAAATTTGCCCCCATGGATATACGAGAAAGGTGGCGCATCGGGCGCGGCTCCGACAGCCAACTTAGCGTTCGTCACGTTGCCGTCCGCCAGCGCGGCCGCCGAATGCGCGAACACTGCGGCCGCGACGCACACGAACATCGCAGTACCAAGTCTCTTTTTGAACATCGTCGATCTCCTCCAAAAAAGTAAGTGACAGGCCCACGTCCTGGGGGTCAGCCTGTTCCTAATATCGGTTCACTGTTCCGTTATTATCGATGCCGGGCACAACGAGCGTTATGGGGGTTAACGAGCACCGACACACGGTTTACTTTATCGGAACGTCGTTCCTATAATAGGCACAGCCACTACGACGGAGAAATCCATGAGCTTTGTCGACACTCTCGAGCAACACACTCTCAGCCTTGCCTTCTCGTGCAGGCAAAAACTCTTCTCGGCTGCGCCGGAACTTGACGTCATCGTCACTACGGACCCGGTCCATGTCGGTTACCTGACAGGCTACCGGAGCATCCTTCAGGACGCTGGTCCGTATGCGCAAGCGGCGATCGCGACACGCGATCGGGTGGCCCTGATCACTGGCGCGAGCGATGCAGCTGCTGCTTTAGAGGAATTGGAAGACCCGTCGTGCATCTGGCGATACGGCATCTTTTACGTCGGCGCAACGGCAACAGTGGCGGGCTATGCGGACATGCCGACACCAGGTGACAACTTTGTCGATACGATCGTGTCCGCATTACGTAGCTTCGAAATCCGCGGCGGCCGCGTCGGCCTGGATACGCGCGACGAAAAATTGGCACGGACAATTTGGCAGCAATTCCCTCACGTGGCATTCCAAAACGGGGCGCCTTCGTTAAAGCGAGCGCGCGCAACGAAATTGCCAGGCGAACTCGCATTGCTGCGTCATGCCTCGCGCATCACCGACAAAGCGCTCGAATTCATCGTGCCGATGATTCGAGCTGGCGTCACGGAACTCGATATCGCAAGCGAAATTAACGGCGCTATCGTTCAAGGGGGAGGCATCCCGCGCTTTGTCGTAGTTACGTCCGGCGAGCGCAGCTCACGGGTTGATGCCTACGCCCGCGCCAAACGCCTAGAGAACGGAGACCTCGTGCGCATGGACATTGGCTGCACCGTACAGGGATACTGTTCAGACATGGCCCGTACTCTGACGGTTGGGGACCCAAGCGATCAGCAAGCCGAGCGCTACGCGGCACTGCTTGCCGGCGAACAGGCGCAAATTGCGGCCTTGAGACCGGGCGCGTTGGCCAGCGACATTTACAAGATCGCTATCGACACTGTTCGGCAAGGTGCGCTGCCGGATTACCAGCGGAGTCACTGTGGCCACGGTATTGGTTTGCATTCCCATGAGTTTCCCCCCATCGCCGCCAATTCAAACGTCCTACTCGAACCAGGCATGGTCTTCTGCGTCGAGACCCCCTACTACGAACTCGGTTGGGGCGGCATGATGGTGGAGGATACGGCTATCATCACGGATGACGGACACGAGCTTTTGACCCATTCGACTCGGGAACTATGCCAAGATCGGGTAAAGTAAGGGCCCATCGCCCAACCTGACCATCCATAGGCCGCCAGGCTTTCGTATAGACAAGACCCAATGAAGAGTCAATCACTTGAGCGAGGCCTCGACGTCATGGAGCTACTCAATGCGTCGCAAGAGCCGATGGGGCCGCGGGAAATAGCCCGTCGGCTCGGTTTAAGTCCGGCCATCGTTCAGCGTCTCCTCAATACCTTGACGGCAAAGCATTATTTGAGACGAGACCCTGTTACGCGCCGGTACAGTATCGGGTACCAGACGTTGAATATGGGGGCGGCGCTGATGGCGCGAGATACGTTGTTGTTGGAGGCCCGCAAAGAACTCCAGTTGCTGGCTGACAGCATGCGTATCGATGGTTATCTTGGCGTGCTTCAGGACAAAACCCCAATGTATCTGCTTAGTGTCGACGGCAAGGGACCAGTGACCGTCAGGGTACAACCCGGGTCTCCTATTGGATTACACAATACGGCCATTGGTAAGATCATCCTTTCGTCTTTCCCTGACGATCAAGCCCTTGAACTGCTGCGACTAGAACCGCTGGAGCAGAGCACGGCCAAGACGATTACCGACCCGGAAAAACTCGTTGCGTCCTTGCATAAGATTCGGACCGACGGATATGCTCTGATCGAGGACGAACAGGTTATGGGGATCTCCTCAGTAGGTGCCCTCGTCGGGGATGTCAGTGGGCAGATGCGGACAGCGATCAGTGTCGCTTATTCGAAGCACTTCAGCCCTGAACTCGAACAACAAAACGTGATTGAGGCTGTTGTCGCCGCAGCGAGTCGGATCACGCGCAATTGCGGGTTTCATTGTGGCTGAGACAGCCGACCACAATGCAGCCGAGAGCGGCTCCTTGGCTGGAGCTGCCCAGCTCCAGCACAACGAATCCGACACCTCAACGTGGACAGAGATCGAGTCCGGAATGACATTTCTGCCTGAACGTTACACAAGCTTCGATTCATACCTGATAGACTTCGGTGGCACGTCGAAGACGCAGGTGCGGAAAAGATCGCGGCTGCAGGGTTCGACTTAGCGAATCACTGCTCGTCCCGACCCACACCGCGACAGCGCTGACCAAACCTCTGCCCCGGTTCCGACCTGAACGACTGCTTCGACTGGCTGATCGTAAGCGCCCGGGGAACACATCTAGACAACGAGTATTTCGTGGCACCCTCTCAGCTTGCCAAGCTGACGTGATCTAATCGCGTATCGGTGTCACCGAGTTCGTCTCTCGGGCCGTCCGATTCCAGTGAGTTGTTTCCCATGCGTCTTACAGATGCCGAAGCTAGGGGAGCGCGCTCGCCAACACCCAGCAACGCAACGAGCAGCTCGTTGGCGACGTGCAACGCCTCGCGGCTGACGCTCCGATGAGCGGCGCCTCGCTGAGCGGCACGAGAAGCAGCTCGCTAGCGTAATGGAGCAAGTGCGGGAGATGCCTCCATCGCTGCTCTCAGAGTTCGAAGCGTGGGCCGAGCAGCGCCCCGTATCAGATCTTCTCCCTCCTCCAAATACCGGCCGCAACGATGCAACGATCGGTGCCGTTTAGCTACTTCCTTGGAGAATACGTGGCAGCGATCTCCTCGAGGCGATGCGACAACCGGGTAAGCCAGTCCCGCCGCTCCAGTAGACATACTGATACACGCCGTCAATCCGCTGGACGTAACCGCCACCGCCACAGAATCGTTGCGCTGGAGCGACAAAGCGGCGTGTTTTTTAGACAGCAACAAATGAGTACGTCAGCGAGTACATTGTCGGAGATAAATCAGAAAACATCCTCGTTAAATCAATCACCTAAGCGTGAAATCAGAGTCCTCTTCTGGAGTCCAAAATCGTACGAGGAAGTCTCGTAAAGCTTGAATACCTGATAAACGTTTGATTCGATGAGATTTTTCCGAGTGCCGCTCGGTGCGCAACCGCGCATGGTGGGCCATGCAGTGCATCCACGGCACATCAAAGTTCGAGTGCTGGAAACGTACTCGTATCCTTTCTCTTTCGCACGCTCAGGCACTGCCAACGATCGACAACCGGTTCCGGTTGCGTGGACAGAAAGCCCTTGACGTCGCCGCGCGCGAGTGCCTCGAGCGTATGGTCCGGCGTGTTCAGCATCGTCCACTTTCCCCCTCGCTCTTCGAGCGCGTCTGACACGGGAACATCAACGCCATGCAGCGTCCGGTAGTGGCGCGGGTCGATGGTCGTCTTGCCCGGGCGCCCGGTGGTCAAGAACGACGCGTAACCCGTTGCAGAACTAACCGTGACAGAAAACCGTAACCGGTATCCAGCAGATGGGGATAGCGACGGGCCGATTTCCTTCACAGGCCTGCCGGTACTTTTCCCGACCTAGACGCTTGCACCACTCGCTTCCGTACACGAGACTTTACTGTGCATGGCAGGCCGCTCTGGACCGGAAGGATAAATGCACCATTTGCCGTCTCGGTGACGAAAAAAGAACATCGCCTTCGATCCGCTCCCATTGTCTGCGACGACGCAAACGTAACGTCCCGCCCCGGATCGCCCGTAATGACTGACCCGGAATCCCCTCTCAGGGTCGGGTGCCAGCCAGTCCTGGACCATGTCTCTCAACGACATTCCTGAGATCGCCATAAAACGTCCTCCTCCTTTGTGAAGGTTCGCGTCCGGGATCATCTCGACGCGCGACAGCGGCTTCGGCTCGATGGGGCCGAGCTTCCAGTCGACCATCGGCCATGGCAGCAGATCGAGTGCGCAGCTCGTCGACGCTACAGCTGCTTCCCGGCACCGCGCACTGGCTTGTCATCGCACCTTTCACGAAGCCGTGATGTCGTCCCATTGTGATGCGCCCTTTCGGGGCAGAACCCCAGGATGCCGCGCGTTGAGCGTAGCGTCCGACCGGCGAAAACATCAGCGTAGCGCCACAAGCCCCCTTCAACGGGTCTCCTCATCCCTCTGGGCCGGCTGAACCAGGCCGCGCCGCGCCGCGGCCATGACCAGTGCGCTGATTGTCGCGAGTGGCTCGGGCTCCTCCTCCCAGTGATGCCAGTACAGATCGAGCAAAAGATCGTGCGCGGGCGCGAGCACGACCATTCTGCCACTGCCGGTCAGCGGCTCCGCCTGCATCGCGGGCACCAGCCCGTAGCCGAGCTCGTCCAGGAGCGCATTGAGCAACGCCACCGGCGAAGGAAAATAGTGCCGCGGATACCGGCCGACCGTCACCCCGAAATACGACGCGAAAAACGCATCGTGCAGCGCGTCCTTCCGGTCGAACAGGATGGCGGTGGCCTCGAGTGCGCCCGGCAAGGTCAGGCCACCAGCGAAATGTTCGCGCGCAAATCCGGGGGTGGCGACGCACTGGTAGCGCATCTGCCCGACCGGCGCCGCAACGAAACGGTCGACAACCGGTTCCGGTTGCGTGGACAGAAAGCCCCCTTGACGTCGCCGCGCGCCAGCGCCTCGAGCGTATGGTCCTGATCGTCCACGACGATCTCGAGCGCCACATGGTGTTGCGCCGGCTCGCGCGTACCGGCTCGAACCAGGTCGCTAGGGAATCGGCATTGATGGCCAGCGCAAGCGCTGTCGTCGCCGCTTTACCCGGTGTGACACGCCGAAGCAGGTCATCCTCCTGAAGCCGGACCGTCATGAAATGACGAAACACCGCTTCGCCCGCTTTCGTCGGCAGCACGACCGGTTCGCGCAACAGGAGCAGCGCCCCGATCGACTGTTCGAGCCGCTTGACCCGCCGTGTCGCCGCTGCAGAGGAGATGTTCAGCGCAACCGCCGCCTGCGTGAAACTGCGATGCTCGACCACCGCGGCAAATGTCTCCAGCTCCACCATGTTCAACAGCGCGTTCACTTTCACCCTCGCTCCTCGCTCTTCGATCCCGCATCTGGGACGGGAACGTCAATGCCAGGAAGTCGTTATGTAGGCAATGAATGCCGTCATCGCGTCGGAGATGACGGCGAGCGGGAGTTCGCTCAGGCTGTCGGCTCGGCTAGCCAGGCGAGTTGGCGTTCGAGGACTGATTGGGCGGTCTCGCCGACCAGTTTCTGATACGTTGCGGGAGCGGTTGCGCCTTCCGTATTGACCAGCAACACGCGGGACGAGCCATCGAGGCCCACTTTGCTGGCCAACTGCGCGTCCTGAAGCAAGACGATAAGCCCGGCGAGACCCGCCACGCCCGACTCGCCAGCAACAACAGGCGTATCGGTATCGCTGCCAGCGGCCAGGATACGCATGGCGTTCACTGCATCGTCATCGCTGATCGTCATGAAATCATCGACAGCGGGTTGCAGAAACTTCCACGCAAGCGGCGACGTCTCGCCGCAAGCGAGCCCGGCCATCACGGAGTCGACGGAACCCGTTGCACGCGCTGCGCGTCCCGCCAATGCGCTCTGATACAGACAGTCCGCCTGCTGCGGTTCTACGACGACAAAACGGGGACGATGTTCGCCATGGCATTCCCACAGGTAGCTGATCAATCCTGCTGCAAGGCCGCCGACACCGCCCTGAAGGAACACATGCGTGTACGCCGGCCGATCCGGCTGGCTGTCGCTCTGCTCGACAATCTCCGCTGCAATCGTGCCGTAGCCTTGCATCACATCGCGCGGGATGTCTTCGTAACCGTCGTATGACGTGTCGGAAACGACGTGCCAGCCGTTCAACGAAGCAAGGCGCGCCGCCTCTTCGACCGACTCATCGTAGTTTCCGGTGATCCTGACGATTTCCGCGCCATACGCCGCGATGGCCTTCTCGCGCTCGACGCTGACATTGGCGTGCAACACGATCACACAACGGCAACCGAGCGTTTGCGCGGCAGCGGCAAGACCCTTCCCATGGTTGCCGTCCGTGGCGCTCACTACCGTGAAATGCGTCAGCAGATCCCGATAGCGCCCTTCGAACAGGCCACGCGCGTCGAGATCGTGATTCGGCCACAGCCGCTGAATCAGGCGTACCAGCGCAATAGGCGCGCCTAGTGCCTTGAAGCTGCCCAGCACAGAGCGCGTCGACTCGTCCTTGATGCTGATGCTGCCGACCCCGAGCCTCACGGCCACCCCAGGCAAATCGCGCAACGGCGTCGCATCGGGCGAAATCTTGTCCCAGCATGAAAGCCAGGCACGGCTTTCCTGTGCCTTCTCGATGCTGAGAATGGCCTTCAATTCAGCGGGGTACGCAGCGCGCGTTGCGCGTGGATTGGCTACCAACATGACCGTGATACTCCAGTAACGAATGATGTGAATGGGCGAAGTCGTGAGCGACAGTCGCGCTCACTTCTGTGCGAGGCGTTTGAGCACGACATCCAGCAAGACGTTTGCGCCGTCGATAAGCTGATCGCCGTCCGTGTGTTCGCGCGGGTTATGACTGATGCCGCCGCGGCTCGGCACGAAGATCATCGCGGCGGGCGCGATGCGCGCGATCATCTGGGCGTCGTGTCCTGCGCCGGACGTCATCCGGCGATGCGTGAAGCCCATGCGCTCCGCCGAGGCTTCGATTGCATCGGCCAGCGTTGCATCGAATACGACTGGCTCGAAACGGACCAGGCGTTCGGTCGTGATCTTCACGCCTTCCTTCTCCGCGACTTCGATGAGGAATCCGGCAAGACGACGCTCGGCGTCCTGCAGGCGTTGTTCGTCCGGGTCGCGCAGATCCACCGTGAACACCGCCTTGCGCGGAATCACGTTGATGACGTTCGGCTCGATGCGCAGCATGCCGATCGTCGCCAGCGTGGTGCCTGTGGTCACGGCCAGCTCACGCAGGAACGTCGACACGGCAGCAGCCACCCAGCCCGCATCATGACGAAGCCGCGTTGGCGTCGTACCCGCGTGATTGGCATTGCCCTGAACAGTGATCTGCTGCCACGAGATGCCCTGAAGATTCTCGACTACGCCGATACGGATGTTCTCTGCTTCGAGTATCGGACCCTGCTCGATATGCAGTTCCAGATATTCGTGCGGAACCACCACGCCGGGCTCCAGATCACCCGCATAACCGATGCGCGCGAGTTCGTCGCCAAGACGCGTACCGTCGATGCCAACCGTATCCAGCGCTGCATCGACCGACAGGCCGCCCGCGTAGACCAGCGAGCCCATCATGTCCGGCTGATAGCGGATGCCTTCCTCGTTGGTGAATGCGCCGATGGTGATCGAACGCTGCGGTTTGATGCCCGCCTGACGAAATGCTCTTGCAACTGCGAGACCAGCCAGCACGCCGTAACAGCCATCGAGCGCACCCGCGTTTTTAACCGTGTCGATATGCGAACCCATCATCAATGGACGCTCGTTGCCGTCATCCGAATCGGAACGCAGCGTGCCGAAAATGTTGCCGATGCGATCGATGCGGACATCGAGATCGAGTTCGCGCATCCATCGGACGACGAGATCGCGACCGGCTCGCTCGTCATCAGTCAGCGCGATGCGCGTCCGTCCACCCACTTCACGATCAGCACCCAGTTCACCAAGCTGACGTAGTTGCTCTAAAAGCAATGCGCCGTCGAGCATCAGCGATGAAGATACAGACATATTCATTTATTACCTTTGATCGTTAGCCGACCGGCAATTCGAGCCGCGCGATCTCAGCGAAATAACGCGCTCCCGTCAAAAGGATGTCGTCGTTGAAATCGTAGGTGGCGTTGTGCAGCGGCGTGCCGCCCTTTCCCGCCGACTCGCCGTTGCCGATGAAAATAAAGTTGCCGGGCACGGCCTGCAGGAACGCACCGAAGTCTTCCGAAATCATCATGGGCTGAATGTTGTCATCGACGCCGTCGCTTCCCGCCACATTGCGCGCCGCCTCTACCGCGACGCCGACGAACTGCGCCGAGTTCACCGTCGGTGCGAACTCATGTGTGTACTCGAAGGTGCAATCGGCGCCGTGCGTGCGGCAGATGCCTTCGCATACTTCGCGCATGCGCGTCTCGAGCAGCGTCTGCACTTCGCGCGAATAGCTTCGCGTATCGCCCTTGATGATGACATTCGACGGAATGACGTTTCTCAGGCCGTCAGTGATGAATTCTGTACACGAAATCACCGCCTGCAGGCTCGGATCGAGATTGCGCGACACGACGGTCTGCAATGCCATCACAATCTGTGACGCGATGACGATCGGGTCCACGCCCATATGCGGACGTGCAGCATGTGTGCCCCGCCCCTTGATATGAATGACAAAGTTGTCTTCACTCGCCATGATGCCGCCCGCGCGCGTTGCAAACGTTCCCGCGCGCATGCCCGGCATGTTGTGCGCGCCGAAGATGGCATCGACGGGGAAGCGTTCGAACAGGCCGTCGGCCATCATCGCCTTCGCGCCCCGGCCATGCTCTTCCGCCGGCTGAAAGATGAAGCGGACCGTGCCATTGAAATCGCGTCGTTCTGCAAGGAGTCGCGCCGCCCCGAGAATCATCGACATATGCCCGTCATGCCCGCACGCATGCATTTTTCCGGCGGTGCGCGAAGCATGCTCGCGATCGGGCGCCTGCTCGGCAATGTTCAGCGCATCCATATCGGCGCGCAGGCCAATAACCCGTTTCCCGTCCCCGGCCGTCAGGTTCGCAACGAGCCCCGTTCCCCCGATGCCGCGGTGAACTTCCAGCCCAAGCGTCCGGAGAATGTTCGCCACATAGTCGGACGTGTTGACTCCTCGAAGCCCGTTTCGGGATGTTGATGCAAATACTGGCGCCAGCTCTTCAAGTGGCCCTGCAGCGTGCTTTCCATTGTCGGACGTCCTTGCTGATGATTTCGGGGAATGCGCCTGTCGAACCTGTCGGCTGGGGAAATAATATTGTTTGCGGTGACAGAAAAAGTCTCCAAATCGTCCCCCCTCATGCAAAAATATCTTTGTTTCGACCTTCCGGCCGCAAAACCATGACACTCAGCCTGGACGATTTTGATCTCAAGCTATTGATGGAAGTCCAACGCGACGCGCAGATTCCTCAGAACGAACTCGGCGCGCGCGTCAATCTGTCTACAGCGGCCGTCAATCGCAGATTGCGACGCCTGTCGGACGAAGGCGTCATTCGCAACTATGCCGCCATCGTCGCGCCCGAGAAGGTCGGCTATCCGCTGACGATCATCGCAACAGTCGAGGTCGAGAGCGAGCAGATCGATCTGCTCGACTCGATGAAGCGCATCTTCGCGCAATGCCCGCAAATCCAGCAGTGCTACTACGTCGCGGGCGAATGGGACTTCGTGCTGATACTGACGGTTCGCAACATGGACGAGTACACGGCCCTCACGCGGCAACTGTTCTTCTCGAACAACAACGTCAAACGCTTCAAGACGCTGGTGAGCATGAGCAGCGTGAAGGTGGGGCTTGGTGTACCCGTCGCGCCCGAAAGCGCGTGACGCCGTCAACGCACGACTGACTTGTCGGTCCAGTTGCCCTGATCGAACTGACGAACGGTAATCGCGCCGTTACGGATGTCCCCCTTCTCGTCGAACTGGATCGCACCCGTCACGCCGTCCAGCCTGGATGCGCGCAGCTTCGGGAGATACACCTTCGGGTCGGTCGAGCCCGCAGCCTGCATCGCGTCCGCCATCGCGAGCACGGCGTCGTAGGCATAAGGCGCATAGAGCTGCACGGGAACGCCAAAGCGCTGCTGATAGCGTTTGAAGAACTCCGGTCCTTGCGGCATCTTTGCAGGCGGCACACCCGCCAATGTGCAGTACGCGTCCTTGCTCATCGAAGACCCGGCCAGCTTGATGAACTGCGGGGTGCACGCTTCATCGCCGGCAATGAACTTGACCTTCAAGCCGAGCTTTTGCGCCTGCTGCACGAATGCGGCGGCTTGCGTGTCGCCGCCCGTGAAAGCGATCCCTTCCGGCTGACGGCTCTTGATGGTCGTGAGCACCGCCATCCAGTTCGTCGTCTTGTCGGTGCCGTATTCGCGGGCGACGACGTTGCCTCCGGCAGCCTTGACGGATTTTTCGATCTCGTCGGCGAGACCTTGTCCGTACGCCGTGCGATCGTCGACGATGGCGACCTTGCGCGCGCCAAGATCGTGGACCAGATACGAGCCGATGACCGAGCCCTGTCTCACGTCATTCGCAACCATACGGAACACGTTCGTGAATCCTTGCTGCGTGAGCTTCGGGTTGGTTGCCGATTCGGTGATCATCGGGACGCCTGCATCCGAGTAGATTTTGGAAGCGGGTATCGACGTCCCGGAGTTCGCATGACCGACGACGCCCGCCACGCCATCGTCCACCAGCTTCTGCGCGACGGTCACTGCTGTCTTGGGGTCGGCCGCATCGTCCTGCGAGTCGAGCACGAACGTCACGCTTTGCCCCCCTATGCGAATCTTTTTGCTGTTCAGATCTTCGATCGCCAGCCGCACACCGTTTTCATCATCCTTTCCGATGTGGGACAACTCGCCCGTCAGCGGGGAAACTTGCCCGATCTTGACCGTCAAATCCGCGTGAGCCGCGAGAGGTTGCAGGGCAAGCGTCAAGGACGCGAGGGATATCAATGGCCGGGGTGATCGCATGGTCGTGCTCTCGATAGGTTGGCTTGAAATCGGATCGGCAGAACCCGCGACCCGTTGGGCCAGGCAACACTGTGCTGACCCTCCAACCATCGTAATGACGCGCGATAGTAGCCAAAATCGGCTGCGACGACCTTTCTGCAAATTTCGATTGAAAAACGAGCAATTTTCGATAATTTTTCTCGGTGCCTGGATAGCAGTGTTTGCCATGGCCGCTGCCGATCTTTCCGCGGCTCATACTGCGGTCGACGCCATCCAAGAATGGCTCTTGTTGTTCCCCGATTTACTGGCGAACGAGAGATCCTTGTCCCAGGAGCGCCAGATACAGCACTAGGCGGCTTGGTAGGACATGCAAGGCAATGCAGTGAGCTCGGGCGCGAGATTGAAGCGCTGGGAATTGCTGTGTGCGGTGGCGGGTCGAGTTCCGCTTCGGAGGCCTACTGGAAGGCAACTGCGACTTGACTGGTCAAGTCATCGTAGCTGACCAACTGATATAAAACGGCTTCAGGTTCATCGAGGATTAGCGGGAACGCGGCGCGGTGGATTTTGAGGGACAAGTACTCCTCGTCGCGATAGCCGTACGCGCGGCGTTTGATGACCTTGATGGTGTTGTTGACCCCTTTAACGACGCTGGTTTTGAGTGGATGACGATAGCGCGCCTGGATGCCATGCCAGTAGCCGCGCAGGCGCCGGGCAAACAGCTGCAGGGCCGCTATCCCGCTTTGCCGGGCCTGTTCGACCTACCCAGCAAGCATCGGTCAGCGACCGCAGTACTTCGCTTAACGCTTGATGACTACTGGACGCCGAGGTCACGCGCCAGAGCGAGAAATCCTGCAATGTACGCGACCTCCTCTTCTCCACGCCGCACACCTACGTTGATGCATTTGCTAATACCCGGCTCGCCCAGACGAATGGCCCGTACAGGCAACCCTTCGCCCTCTTCTGCTACGAGCCAGTCCGGCAACACCGCGACGCCGCGTCCAGCCGCGACGAGTTGCAGCATCAATTCCGTCTGCTCCGCCGTCCGGTGATACTTCGGCTTGCAATGCGCGGGCACGAGAAACCGCGTGAAGATATCCAGACGCTCCTTGCTGACGGGAACGGTGATGAGTTCCTCATTCATCAGATCCTGCGGCAGCGCAAATTCGCGCGCGGCGAGCGGATGCTCGTCCTGCACGACGAGCATCAGTTCATAGTCGATAACAGGTGCGAACACGATGTCAGGCACGTCGATGGGGTCCGGCGTGATCAGCATGTCGATCTCGTAGCCGAGCAGCGCAGCGACGCCATCGAAGCGGAACGCCGTACGCACGTCGAAATCGACGTCAGGCCACGCGGTTAGGTATTGAGGCGTCAGGCGCGTCAACCATTTCTGGCACGGATGACATTCCATACCCACGCGCAACGCTCCCCGGCGACCTGCAGCGAAATTGGTCAGCGTGCGTTCGGCGTGTTCCATCTGCGGGATCACGCGTTCCGCGAGACCCAATAGATATTCTCCGGCGTGCGTGAAACGCAATCCGCGGCCGTTCTTCGTCCACAACTTGACGCCATGTCGCTCCTCGAACTTCCGGACCATATGCGACAGCGCGGACTGCGTCACATTCAAACGCTCGGCAGCGGCCGTCACGCTGCCGAGACGGTCGACTTCCATGACGATCGACAGATACTGGAGGTCTAGCATATCTTGCTCCTTCAGCCGCGGTGCGTCCCGAAGGTTCTCACCGATGCGCGGGTGTTTCGCGACATGGCGGTGAATGCGACCAGTCCGAGCACCGGGCCAGGTACCAGCAGCCAGGTCGCATCCAGGCCGACGCGTTCGAAGAGCGACGTCGTGATCGCGATCGAAACCACCGTCACCGCGAATCCGATCGAGTTCTGGATGGCGAGCGCACTTCCTACAAGCTCCGGCGGACACGCCTTCGCAGCCAGCGCGGAGAACTGGGGCGAATCGGCGACGACGGCTGCACCCCATATCGCCATGAGCACGGCCAGCCATTCAGGAGAGAGGTAGCGCCAGCCGAGCGCAAAGGTAAGACAGCAAAAGCCCGATATTGCAAGGGCGCCTGTTGCCACCTTCGCGCTCCCGATGTGTCGCGACAGCACACCGCCCGCTAGCGAGCCAACGGCACCCATGCCGATGATCGCAAACGACATCGCCGGCACGCCGATAGCGGGAAAACCTGATACGAGAGATGAATGGGAAACCAGCAGCGGCACCGCAGTCCAGAAGGTGTACAACTCCCACATGTGACCGAAATACCCGAACGTCGCCGCCCGGAATGACGGGATGCGAAACGCGTCGATCACTGAGGGTTGAGTCGCTGCTGGCGCAACCGCGTCGTCGAATGCACGCGCCCTGACCGCAGAATGCGGCCCTTCTGCCAATGCCCCGATAACGATAGCACCGCTCACAGCCAGCAACGACGACGCGGAGATGATGAGCTGCCACGGAAAGCCTGTGCCCATGACGCGCATCGCATGCGGTAGCGCCGTGCCCAGCACGAGCATCGCGACGAGTTGCGCCAATGCCTGGCCCGTGCGGTTCGGCGCCCAGCCGACGATGAGCTTCATCCCCATCGGATAAATCCCGGCAAGACAGACGCCCACGCCGAACCGGTACACGCCGCCGCTCACGAGCCCGGTCGAGAGCCACGCAAAACCGAGATTGAGGATTGCACCAGCAAGCGCGCTGCACACGAAGATGCTACTCGCACGGAAGCGATCCGCCGCGCCGCTCAACGAGATGATGAGCGTACCCAGAATGAATCCGAGCTGGACTGCATTTGTCAGCCAGCCGATATCGGCTGCGCTCGCGTGCCACAGCTTCATCAGGTCGGCGGCGGTGCTGTTCGCGCTGAACCACAACGCCGTGCCGAACAGCTGCGCGAGCGAGATTGCCGCGACGGGGCCGAGACTATCGACCAGCAGTCTGCGCAGTCCCGTCGCGTTCATCGTGATACCCGAGTCCATTTCGCTTTCCCGAGGCGCCACCATTAGCCATTCGATAAACCGCTCGCCGTTTCCGCAGCCAGCAGTTCGTTCAGCCATCGGGTATCGCGGGGCGACGGGCGGCGGTGCAGCCGCCTGTCGAGCAGCGCGTGGGCTTTCTTCAGTTCCCCGCTTCGCATCAGGGCAACGAGCAGTGTGTCTTCGACGATCTCGCGCTGTGCGCCGCTTCCGCCTATGCGCACCACATCCCGCTCAACCGGCTCGAGGATCCGGACCGCGAGCGCATATTGCCCGCCCGCAAACGCAAGCGACGCCCGGCAAATTTCAGGGACCACCGAACCGGCAGGCAGCCGGCCTTCATCGACGAGCTTGTTCAGCGCGTTGACCCGCTGCTCGACCGCCTGCGTGTCTCCCGTCGCGGCGCCGACAAGCGCCATGTGGAAATCCGCGAAAGGGAAGCCCGCGTCCCTGAAGTAGCCCGATGCGTAGCGCGCCGCATCATTCCACATTCCTTCAGGAACAGCATGGCCGTATGCCTGCATGCGCCACAGAAACGACGACGTGTCGCTGACGATGTTGATGGGCGTGCCCTTCGACGCCGACGGCGCAACATGATCGCTGTAGATCGCGATCGCGCCGTCAGTGTCTCCGCGTTCCAGCGCGATGAGCGCCCCGTGCCACGCAATGTGACCGTGCAGCACGCCAGCCTTCGGATACGCCGGCAGCCAGCCGGCAATCAAGTGCTGGGCCTCGTCGTTCGCGCCCGACTCGTAGAGAACGTGAGCGACGGCATGTGCCGCATTCACGTTATGACGACGCAATTCGAGTGCGCGCTGCGTGAGCGTACGACCAAGTCCGACATCGCCATTCTCGCCATGCGCCCAGCCGCGATAAGTGAGGAACCACCAGTCGTCGGAATCGAAATGGCGTGCGTGCCGCTCGCACAGATCGACTCGCGCCTGATCGTGGTCGGCCATGCCAGAGAACGCGTAAAGCCCAAACGCGCCGAGCGGCATCGAGAGAATCACAACGTCGCGCGGCCATCTGTCGGTATGCGCCAATGCACCGGCAAGCGCTTTCGGCGCCTGCCCTTCTATCGCGAGCCCTAGCACCTCGACATGACTGCGCTCACGCTCGGTGCCGCGATGCGCAACGAGAGCCTGCGCTGTCGCGATCTTATCGCGCGCTTGCGACGGTTGTGCGCTGATCGCGTGCAGCCGGGCGCGCGCCGCGTGCGCCAGCGCAAAGTCCGGGTCCGCCGCGATCGCCGCGTCCAATGCTTCGCTGGCACCGGGCCATAGCGACAGCAGCAGGTCGATACCCGTTCGATATCGCTCCGCTGCAAGGTCGGAGTCGGTCGAAAGTGGCAGATCGTATCGGTCGTGGCGAGCCATAAGGCGCAATACTCCAAGTTTCCTGGGCCGTGGTGCGCAGCGCATTCTTCATCGCGCGCGGGAACCCAATGCGGGGGAACCTTCATTAAAACAATTTTTGGGATGACAGTCTTTCGACGAGTGGTCAAAATATGTCGAATAACTGCCAACCGGATGACATGTGATGTGGAAAACAATTGAAGCGCCCGCTGACGCGGCGCCGCCGAACCCGTTGACGGTGCGCGCGCAATTCATTCCCGCCCAGCGTTTTTTCCCGGAGCACTCGCACCAGTGGCATCAGATGGTGTATGCGATCTCGGGCGCGCTGACCGTGATATCGGAAGGCGGGTCGATCGTCATTTCGCCCGAGCAGGCAGTGTGGCTGCCGACGGGCCTTCGTCACAGGGTGGGCTCGCTGCTAGGTTCGGAATTTCGCAGCCTTTGGATTGCCGACGAAACCGGCAGCACTCTGACGGGCGCGAGTCCCATGGTGTTCGCCGTATCGCCGCTGCTGAGGGCGCTCATAGTCGAAGCCACCGCGATAGCTGGACAGCCGGACGATGACGGTTATGTCGGGCGAATCACGCAACTGATTCTCGATCAGTTGCGTCGGGCGCGGCCACTTCCGACGGCTCTACCCTGGCCGCGCGATGACACGCTCGCGCAGCTCTGCGAGACGCTGCACGCGGACCCGGCGGATCCGCGCGGACCCGATGAGTGGGCGCAACGCCTGGGCATGTCCGCGCGCACGCTGGCGCGGCGCTTCGTCGCGGAAACGGGGATGAGTCTGCGTTCATGGCGCCGCAGGCTGCGGCTCTTTCGGGCGATCGAACTGCTGGGCGGAGGCATGGATGTCACCCGAACCGCGCTGGAACTCGGCTACAGCTCGACATCCGCTTTCATCTACGCATTCCGGCTTGAATTGGGCAGCAGCCCGCAGGCCTTCATGCGCGGCCGTAGTGAGCGGGCCGCATCGGATCTTGTGGCACCGTCGCAGCAGGATTCAAATGAGTAAGCCGTTGGCGCTTGCCAACGGAATCAGGGCGAATCACCGCGGATCTTCCGTGCAATTCGCCCCGCCTTTCAATTGCTTTCCCGCTTGTCACGCAAGCTGATCTTTCGGCTCGCGCAGTTCTGCCTCACTATCGGACCGCATCGCACCCTTGCCGACGAAGAAGCGATACGCGACATACACGACCGCAACCCACACTGCCGAGACCACGAGCGACATGCGCATGTCGGGCAGAATAGCGATGCCAGCCAGCACCGCTGCGATAAAAAGCAGCGCGATGTAGTTGCCGTACGGGAAGAACGGCATGCGGTACGTGATCTGGCTTGCCTCTCCTTTGAGAACCTTCAGCTTTCTGAAACGCAGGTGGCTGATGACAATCGAGCCCCACGCGCAGACGAGCGCGAAGACGGTCACCGAGGAGAAGAGTTCGAACGCCTGCTCGGGCATGAAGTAGTTCAGCAGCACGCCTGCGAACATCGTGACGAAAACCATCATGATCGCGCGATGCGGCACTTTCCGCGCATTGGTGACGCCAAGGAAGGCGGGTGCGTTCTTCTGCAGGGACAGATTGTAGAACGTCCTGCTGTTGGTAAAAACGCTCGCATTTACCGCAGACAGCACGGCCATGATTACCACCAGATTCATGATGCTCGCTGCTGCCGGAATGCCGATCTTCGTGAACACCTGAACGAACGGGCTGCCCTTGGTGGTCAATGACGTCCATGGGAAAATCATCAGCAGTACGGCCATTGCGCCGACATAAAAAATCAGCAGACGCCAGAACGTCGCGTTGATGGCCTTGGGCATCGTCGTCTTCACGTCCTTCGTTTCTCCCGCCGCGAGGCCGAGATTTTCAACGCCACCGAACGAGAAAGCGACCATCACCACCGCGAGAAATGTTCCGCCCGCGCCCTTCGCGAAGAAGCCACCGTTATCCACCAGGTTGTGGTATCCGATCGGCACACCGTTATTGCCAATGCCGAAGACGATCATCCCCGCGCCGAACGCAATCATTGCGACGATGGCGACGACCTTGACGAGCGAGAACCAGAATTCGGCCTCCCCGTAAATCTTCACGCCGATGATATTGACGAGGAACATCACCGATACCGCCGTCCCGGCAGTGACCCAGATCGGAATGTGCGGGAACCAGAAATGCACGTAGTTCCCTAGCGCGTTCAGATCCGCTGCGCTGGTTGCCAGCAGAAAAATGAATGCGTTCCATCCGTTCAGAAAACCTGCGAAACGGTGAATATAGCGGTTGGAATATGAGATGTAAGAGCCCGACACCGGTTCCTCGACGGCCATTTCACCGAGCGCCCGCATGACGAAATAGATCGCGATGGACGCCAGCAGGAACACGAGAAGGATGGCCGGCCCCGCCGTCCTGATCGCCCACGACGATCCGTAGAAAAGGCCGGTTCCGATTGCGCCGCCGATGGCGATCATCTGGATGTGCCGATTCTTGAGATCTCGTTTCAGATCCTCGTGTTCGTAGGTCTGTATTTCGATGTCGTGACTCATGTAGTCTCCAAAGATTGTTTGCGATGTTGTAGTTCTCTTGATTGGGGAAATTGATTCAGTGCCAACCCCACACCCTCGACGCGGCCGGCCGAATGTACCGAGCTTAAAAGTGCAAAGCGGGAAGGCATGTGCCTACGCGGTGGTTATGTCGACCGCCTTCTATAGGGCAGCGAGCGCGTTTGTTAGCCGACGAATGGCTTCATCGATCGTGGACCGGGGACATCCGAGGTTTGCCCGCATATAGCCGTGTCCTTCGACACCGAACTTCTGCCCTTTGTCGAACCAGAGCCTCGCTTCCGTCAGCATGAAGCGGTTCAGCACATCCGGGTCCATACCCAGTCCGCGGCAGTCCATCCACGCGAGATACAGCGAGTCGGCGGGCAGCATCTCGATCTTCGAGGTCAGTCCGTGCACTGCATTGCGGAAGTGCGTATGGTTGTCGCGCAGGTACACAAGCAGTGCCTCAAGCCACGACTCGCCACCCGTATAGGCCGCCTCGGCGGCGACCATGCCCAGCGTGTTCACGGATTGATACATGTTGCGGTCGACCTGCCTGCGCAGTTCATCGCGCAGCCGTCTATCCGGCACGAAGAGATTCGCGCTCTGCAGTCCGGGCAGATTGAAGGTTTTGCTGGGCGCCGTGCACGTGATGCTGTTCGCTGCGAATCGTTCGCCAAGCGACCCGTAAGGGATGTGCTTTTTGAACGGATTGATGATGAGGTCCTGATGGATCTCGTCCGAAATCACGAGCACGCCGTACTTCAGGCAGATTTCACCCATAGTCCGCAGTTCGTCCTCCGACCAGACATTGCCTGTCGGGTTGTGCGGATTGCTCAGAATGAAAAGCTTCGTGTTGCTTCTGATTGCTGCCTCGAATGTCGTTGCATTGAAGCGGTACGCGGTGCCAGCCCGTTCGAGCGGCGCGTAAACGAGCTGCCGTCCGTTCAGCAGAACATCGTCATGAAAGTGCGCGTATACGGGCGGCTGGATCAGGACAGAATCGCCCGGCGCGGAGAACGCCTGAATCGCATTCTTCAGCGCGGTGATGATGCCGCTGGATTGCATCACCCATTCTCTCTCGACTTCCCAGCCGAAGCGCTTTGCCTGCCACGCGATCACCGCATCGACATAACGCTTCGTCGCTCCGTGCGAGTAGCCGAACACGCCGGACTCGACCGCTTCGTGAAGCGAATCGATCACACACTGTGGCGCGCGGAAATCCATGTCGGCGACCCACATCGGCAGCGGGTCTGCAGCAAACTCTTCCGGGCTCAACAACGTTTTACCGAATGCCCACTTCAGCGAATTCGAGTGTTTCCGGTCGATGACGTCATCGAATACAGATTTGACCCTCACGGCAGATGCGCCGCTTCCCGACGTTTCACGATGAATCTTCACGATGCCTTCCGTTCGCAATTGACTGTCACACCGACGGGGTGACTTCGTATTGCGGCCAAGAGTAGCAGCGCTAAATTCGGGGCAACAATGGTAAGTTCTCACGCGATAATGAGCGCAGTTCATGGATGCTGCCGAGAGCCGGCGCGCCGGTCATCAGGGCGGCGTCCGGACCGCCATCGTGAACAGAGAGAAAACGCGACGTCATGTATCGTCGCGACCGTCTTGACCGGTTACCATCTGCGTTCCAACGGAGCGGACCTTCAGCTCCTCGCTCACTGCGACATCAACGGCAACCCGTCGCGCCGACTGATCGGAGCGCAACAAGGTCATTCCGTCCTCTCCTGCAGACTTCGCGTCAACCGTCGAACCCTGTAGGCTGCCACCGACCCTCGCGGCGGTACCGACCACTTCGAGACAGGGCGTGATAGCGTACCCTTCATTCGAATTCAGCAAACAGCCACCGGCGAAACCAACGTGCTTGGGGTCTTCGCGGTCACACAGGCGACGCTGCCGCTGCTTCGAAAAGCACCGACCGGCCGCATCGTCAACGTGCCGAGCGCAGGTGGCTCTTTCACGCTCAAAGACAACCCGTCCGACTACTCGCGACAGTACGTCGAGGAGTACCAGACGTCGAAAACCGCGCTCAATGCTGTGACGCAGGCGTTCGCCATTGAGCTGGAGGGCACTAGCATCAAGGTCAATGCAGTCTGTCCAGGGATCACCGCAACAGGTCCGAGCAACTATGCCCCCGATGCTGGATCGGTTGAGGATGCGGCACGGCAACCCGTCCGCCAGGCCGTCCTTGATGCGAATGGACCCCGCCGACAAGGTTCTGGAACGCCACAGGTCCACTTCCTTGGTAAGGTGCTTTGCGGGAACGTATCAGGGATTGCTGAACCATGATGGTCTGACCGAACGCCCTGCCGTGCGCCTGGTCTGGCGCGCCTCGTCGGCAATGAAACGCGCCGCCCCGCGGGGCAGACAAACTGGCAACATTCAATCTTCGCCAAACCCGTGTCCTTCGAGCGGCTCGAGGATCGCCTGGCTCGCGCGATCTCTATGAAAAGCTCGTTCATCCGGTCGGGCGCGTCCAGTAGTCGATCGGACAATTTGTCCGCGTCGCGACGCTGACCTGATTGCGCCGTTCAATACGAGTATGCGATGCCGTCGATCTCAAGCAGGTCACGAAGCACACTCACCTTCCCACGCGTAGCTGCATCTCCACGTAACTGACACCAAATCGCGAACGGTTCGGCGTCGACGGAGAGTCGACGCTCTAGCTGCCGTCCAGCTAAAACCCAAGGCACGAAAGTACCAGGTACAGGAAAACCCTTGTTGATATACCGAGCATACCAAGTATGCTTTAATGGTGCATTGGTAAGGAGTGCGGGATGGACAGCAGCGGAAGCTCTCTGCGCGCGATTGTTACAAAATGGCTCGCGCCTACGGCGTGTTCACCGGTAGCCTTGACGCGACTCCGGTACTCTAATGCCGGGTCACTGCGATGTGTTCGCGCCGCGCGTGTTGGTTCACAACATACGGTGGCAATCTACTTCTTTCGGCACGATGATGGATGGTGGTCGGTATTTCCTCCCGCACCTCCGCGGCCGACAATGCGGGCAGTTGCAATGGCTGATTAAGGATGGCTGATGGACGATCGGCAATGAAGGGGAAGGCAATGGACTTGGAACAGAAGGCGCGCGAGTCGGGTATGTTGATCGTCCCGGACGGCCGCATCGGCTGCGAAGAATACAAGAGCGTCTACGGCTCACTGGATGCGCTCCAGCGATTTGCGAATAGCGTTGGAGAGGAGGCTGCAAACCGGCTTCGATTGTATGACGTTGGCGCACGATCGCCGGACCTGACCTGACTGGGCCTGCGCGCGGTCCGCGGGGGTCCCGAGCAACGCTTGACTAGCGCTGGGAAACCCGTCGAGTTCAGGGATCGTCGACAACGGCTGTCGGTTCATGCCAGAGAAGCCGTCTATACACCGATCATTGAGTGGCCGATTGGTCGGCTCACATGCACTGGCTAGCATACGCCGATCGGGAATGGCTCGAACAAGCCGTTCAGTGACACGAGGGAGGCGGCACACGGATAGACATTCGAGCTTTTTCAACTCCACGAATTTGTCCGAGGGCTAAGGGGCGCTGACGTCGTTCTACTTAAAATTGCGGTAGGCTACGAACGAGTCGTGCGCCGTCTCGAAAACATTAGCCTTGGGTGCGTGGGAAATTCGTTGCTGGCCGGTCTCTGTTCATCTTCACTCTTCTCCTTGAGCGTTGCACTAGCTCATCGATCGACAATCGCTCTTCAGGAGGAGCGTTGATATTCCGGTCTGCCCGCCGATGTGCTTCAATCAGTTCGTTGAGCGGTGCTGCCTGAAGCTGAGTATCGAAGAGCGTCAGCAGCCGGGCGGTAGGCTCAACCGCGTGCGCACTCAAGCGGTAGCTGGCCTGAAGGTTGCGCGACATGGCAAGCTCGCTCAGCCTGAGATCCGCTTCAGAATAATCCGCCAGATTTCCGTCGCCGTAGCCTGCGTCAAACAGATAGAACGACACAAACAATGTGCGCACGATCGTTCCCAAATGAAACGCGCATCCGTATTCATCGCGTAGGGCACTGAAACAGAGATGGTTGCGGAGCGATAGATCAATATAGCCAGCAGCGGGGAGTCGAGCATGCTTGCTTGGTCTCATATTTATGATGCGAATTGCCATGTCGATTAGTTCAATCTCAAGTCCGGAATAGTCATGCTGCCAATTTGTATCGAGGGCTAGGGACGCCGGATAAAGCATACTTCGGCAGCCCAGGCGGGGCGCCGGATTTACGCATCCACAGTTCCCGTTGCGGAATCCGAGTACCCGCCGCGAAGTTGCGCCGCCTTCCTTTCAGGCAAAGCATATGAGCCTTTCGACTCAATACAGCTATCGCCTACCCCGTTTTCTCGGCCACCGTGCGTGATCAAGTTCGGTCGCTGTGCTTTGTGACGCTGCAGGCGGATCGCGCGCGACCGGGCTACTCGACAACGTCAAAGCCTGCACCGGATAGTCGGTAAGCACCCGGGGAAGGCATCTTGACTGGGGCGATCGCTCAAACGATCAAACGATCAAGCAGCGGTCGGCGTCCAGCGATGAGGAAGCAGTTGCGCTATGTCGGCGGCACGGTGTGTCGGCAAGCG
>NZ_JBFPKN010000034.1:0-54670 GCF_040948805.1 Paraburkholderia sp. BR13439
GCGCCGGCGTCGTCGACGGCTAGGTGCCGCTGCTTCTTCAATAGTGTTCACGTGTCCACCTATTTAAGTGAACACGATGCTCCCAAGACTTTCACCGTGACTCAAGATGGGATGACCGGGCGCTTACTGTTATCCGCCGAACCAGGAGCGTTCGACGCAACGGGGAACCAACAAAAGATGTCCGAGGTAAGGACTAACACAGAGATGCATTCGCTAAAACGCAGCATCGCGTTGCAATGCCCAGCAGATTGCCGTCGAAGTCAATGCTCTAGCCTTTTCCCACCTGACCATGGCATAGTGCGACCACATTCGTAAGGAGGCCACTTGATGGCAACGACTTTGGAAGCAATTCAGGCGAAGATGAAAAAGCTGCAGGCACAAGCGGACGCTCTGGCGACAAGGGAAACCGCGAAGGTTTTGAAGGTTATCCGCGAGCTGATGGAGAAACACGGGTTGACCGCTGCGGATATCGATGGTCATGCTGGAGGCAAGCAGCGCGCGACGAAGGGCAGCGCGAAGCCTGTTGGCAAGAAGAGCGTCACCGCCGCGAAGTACCGTAACCCAAAAACCGGCGCGACCTGGACGGGACATGGCCGCGCACCCAGCTGGATTGCGACGGCGAAGAGTCGCGATAAGTTTTTGGTAGACGGCGGAACGATGACGATAATGCCGACCACTGCTACCAAGGCGAAGACTGTGGTCAAGAAGACCTCAAAGACGATTGCCCAGCGCATTGGCAAGGGCCAGCCGAAGGGTCCGCAGCCGGCGCTTTACCGTGACCCCAAGAGCGGGGCAACGTGGAGTGGCCGTGGGCGCGCGCCGGCGTGGCTGGCATCGGTCAAGGACCGGTCGAAGTTCTTGATTGCGGGCGGCAGCACGGTGGCCGACGCGAAACCGGCGGTCACGAAGGCTATTTCGAAGAAGGCACCGACGGCGAAGAAAACTGCCACCAGGAAGGCCGAGAGCGCGAAGGTGCCAGCTAAGAAGGCGCCGACAAAAAAAGCGCCACGCCAGAGCATAACCATGCCCGCTCCGGTGGTCACAGTCGAGTCTGACGCCGAGTTGATGGCCTAAACCTAAACGTAGTTGTCAGGTGCCCGGGGGACCAGCGATTTACTGGTTCCGCCGGGTGCACCAAGTCGACGACGTTTTATTGTGCCCTCGCCGCCTGACGTTGCGCGGCTTGCTGTTGAGCGTGCTGCTTCGCGAGGTGCCTGCCGACCATGCAGCCGCCGACCGCACCAACGACAGCGTGGTGCCCTGCGTAATGCCCAGCGACCCCGCCTACCACCGCGCCCTTGAGGCAGCCTGCGGCGTTTGCCGTGCCTGCCGTTGCGAGGGCCAGCGTAGTTGCAATGAGGGCGATTCTTATCGGGCCAGCTTTCATTCGAAGGTACTCCGAGCTTGAATTTTTCGGATGTGGCGCCTTATTGTGTGGTTTCAATACCCGCGCCAGTCACGACGCTCGCGCCACTCGTGCTCGCGCCATTCTTGGCGGCGCGATTCACGTTCACGCCACTCGCGACGTTCGCGCCATTCGCGGGCTCGCCAGTCGTCACCGCCGTACGCGACGGCGACCGGTGCGGGAGCATACACGGCGGGAGCTGGCGGTGCGTAGACTGGCTCTGCCGGCGCATATACGGCTCCGGGGACGCCCAATCCGATGGCGACGTCTACTTGCGCCGATGCTGCAGTTGATGCAGCCAGAACCGCCAGACCAAGTGCTGCGCCAAGAATCTTCTTGTTCATCTTCGCTACTCCTCGCACATTGAGTGCAATGTCAGTGACTACCGCTCGGAGTGTAAGGGGCGATGTCGGACACATGTGAAACGGAGGCGCGAGATTGGTAACACAGCATTACTAACGGCGGCGTAACGCGAACGCTGTGAGGAACTGCACTTGTGCCGTGTGTTAGTTGAACTCCTAGAACCCAAAGCTCAGGGACCCCGTCGAAGAGTTATCGCTCTTTGGAACGCGCCGCATCATCCAAGATGGATTGGCCAGCGCGGGGACTACCCAGTGGATGGTAGTGCGGAGGAATCGTCGTTCTACGATAACGCATGCTAATCGACTTCAGCAGACCAGGCCTCCAGTTCGGTCAAGTTCGCGACGTAGCTGCCGATATTCAGAGCGCCGTCTCTGCATTCAAACAGGAAAAATGAAATGCGCACACTGCTTTCTTTTGGCGTCGCCGTCGCGGCGCTGGTCGTTCTTCCGGGTTGTTCGACAACTCATAATGTCACCGCTGGCCCTCAAGTGAAGAACTCACCGATGACATCAGCATGCTTTACCGCCCACGGTGGCAGGTCCGCCGACATGGATGCAGCAATTCAACGCAACCTGGAAAATCATGGTGTATCGGTATCGGTTGCACCTGCGTGCGACAAAGCGGACATGAACGTCACCTACACCGACAGTTGGTACTGGGATATCGTCATGTATCTGCGCGCTATGGACATTCGCTTCTACAAGGCGCCGAGCGGTGGTCTTATCGCATCCGGGCACTGGAAGAATTCCGTGTTACATCAGTTTCCGAACGCCGACGGCGTGGTTCAGGATTTGATGGACGAGATGTTCAAGCAGACCGGCGAGCCAAGTGCGGTCAGGACAAAAGCAGCTTCGAATTAGTCACCGCGCGGAACGAGCAGGCTGCGTGTGGCCTCCCAGCCGCTGCAGCCTACTAGTGGAACGCTCATGAATCAGTCCTTGTTCGAGCGCACGGTCTGGGCCAATCTACGATAAGGTCTGTGGTCTATGCGTTGTGCATAAAGCCAACGTCCCTGAGATCGTTTGCGTTTGTCGTGATGCTCGCAATCGTTTGCCATCCGCTTCCATTCGATTTTCTGATCTCAGTCCGCCAGCATTTAGCGCGTTTGAAGCTCAGGCTTCTCGTCGATGACTTTGTGAATATTTGGCGCGCACTATCACTCTCCGTTATGGCATTGTGAGATTATGTGGCGGGGCGCGACCGTCGCGGTAAGGGCATACCTTCATTCCTCAAAAAGCCTGTATTCTCGCTGCCTTTTCGGCGGATGGAACGTGGTAGGTCGTCGTCAAAATCAAATCGAGAGAAGACGTGCAAGCGGAAGTTTGGGGGCCAGATGAACGAAACAATTGTCGAGCCGGCAGACGCGCCGGAGGAGCCGCGTTGCGTGCAGATTAAGGCCACGCTCGCTAGCAAGATAAATCTGGCCGACTTCCAGAACGCCATCCCGGTTGTCCATGAGCTTTCGCTCGCCAATGAGACCGCCGATGACATCAAGGAGTTGCGCCTTACTGCGTCTTCCGAGCCGTCATTCTTCAAGCCCAAGACCTGGCACCTGGACCACGTCGTCGCCGGAAAAGATATACGTATCAGTGAGCTCGACCTTTCGCTCGACGGCGCGCTTCTTGGTCGTCTGACGGAGTCAGAAAAGGCACTGATAACGTTCAAGCTTACGGCCGGGCTCGCCGAACCTGTCGAGCTCGCGTCATTCGAATCTACCGTCGAGTTGTTGCCGCGCAATCAATGGGGCGGCCTATCGGCTTTACCCGATATGGTTGCAGCATTCGTCCAGCCGAACGAACCAGCAGTCGAGCGAGTTTTGAAGAAGGCCGCCGACGTCCTTCACAAAGCTGGCAAATCGGGTGCCATTAACGGTTATCAGGAGGGTGCCCGCCGCGCCTGGGAGTTGGCATCCGCTATCTGGAATGCGATTGGGTCGATGGGCATCGACTATTCGCTGCCGCCTGCAAGCTTCGAACAGGCCGGCCAGAAGGTTCGTAGCCCAAGCCAGATTGCCGATTCGGGCCTTGGAACCTGTCTCGACCTTGCTTTGTTTATGTGTGCGGCACTTGAACAGGCCGGTCTCAACGCTGTGCTGGTCTTTACGGAGGGGCATGCCTTTCCGGGCGTGTGGCTGAAAGGAGAAGAGTTCTCAACATCGGTCGTCGACGATGTCACGGCACTTCGCAAGCGCGTGAAATTGAAGGAAATGGTGTTGTTTGAGTCGACAATGCTCACGCACCGCCCCTATCCCGCCTTCAGCTTCGCCATCGCCAATGGCGAAGAACAGATTTCCGAAGAAAAGGACCATAAATTTCAGCTGGCCGTCGACATCCGGCGTGCTCGACTGCAGCGCATCAAGCCGCTCGCTAGCGAGCAGGCGATTGAACGCGGGACGGTCGGAACCGAAGCAACGAACATTGAGAGAGAACTTGAAGTCGCACCGCAATTGCCGGAGGAACTGGAAGGTCCTGCGGATGATAGGGCTGTCGAACGTCCAGAGGATCGGCTTACTCGTTGGCAGCGGAAACTTCTTGACCTGTCACTTCGAAACAATCTGCTCAGTTTCAAGGCAGGAAAAAAATCACTGAAGCTTGACGCGCCGGACCCCGGGCAGCTTGAGGATCTTTTGGCGGAGGGCCACGCCATCAAGTTGCTTACGCGTCCCGACCTGATGGACGGCAACGACCCTCGCAGTCAGGCTATTCACGAAGCCCGTGAGCGGGAAAACATTCGTCGTTCACATGCGCTCGATGCGCTGAAGCGAAAAGAAGTGTTCGTCGGACTGTCGCAGGACGAGATGGACACTCGGCTTGTCGAGCTTTTCCGGACTTCGCGTACAAACCTGCAGGAGGGCGGCTCTAATACCTTGTATCTTGCGTTGGGCTTTCTATCCTGGACACGCGACGCGAAAGATGACAAGAAGTACCGGGCGCCGCTCATCCTTGTGCCGGTATCGCTCGAGCGTCGTAGCGCTCGCTCCGGGTTTAGCTTGACGCTACACGATGACGAGCCGCGTTTCAACCCGACGCTTATCGAGATGCTGCGTCAGGATTTCGAACTGGAGCTGGGCATCCAGGATACAGAGCTAGCAAAAGACGATTCTGGTCTTGATGTGACGGGTATTTGGAAGACTGTGTCCAGCGCCATCAAGGACATCAAGGGATGGGAAGTCGTTGAAGACGTCGTCCTCGCAACCTTCTCGTTCGCGAAATACTTGATGTGGAAGGATTTGACCGAGCGAACCGAGCAGCTTAAGCAGAACGCGGTTGTACGACACCTCATCGAAACGCCGCGAGATTCCTATGAGAGCACGATTGAGTTTCCGGACGCCAGAAAACTCGACGTCGAGCTCCCCGTAAAGAGCACCTTCTGCCCGTTGCCGGCCGACTCGTCGCAGCTTTCAGCGGTGGTGGCAGGAAGCAAGGGGAAGGACTTCGTTCTGATTGGGCCTCCGGGAACCGGGAAGAGTCAGACCATCTCGAACCTCATCGCTCAGTGTCTGGCGGAAAAAAAGCGCGTGCTCTTCGTCTCAGAAAAGATGGCGGCGCTTGATGTTGTGTATCGACGCCTTGCCGATGTAGGTCTTGGCAATTTCTGCCTGGAATTGCACTCGAGCAAAGCTCGAAAGACAGATGTGCTTGAACAGCTCCGTAATTCGTGGGATTCGGCGGCAGCGTTGGCACCGGACGAATGGGATGCTGAAGCCGCACGCCTGGAGGGCTTGCGGAACCAACTGAATGGATATGTCGAACGCCTGCATGTTCGATATCCAAATGGACTAAGCGTATATGAGGCAATCGGGCGCGTTGTCGCAGGACATGACTTGCCGGCCCTGCGGCTCTCCTGGCCATCTGCCAGGGTTCACGATTCGGTCGCGATGCGAACGCTGCGCGAGACGGCTGAGTTGCTGGACGTCCACGCAAAAGTGATGGGGGAGGGGCAGTTAACTTCCGGCCCGCTCGCTCACATTGTTCAATGTGAATGGTCCCCGCTGTGGCAGGCCGCGCTTCTTGAATCGGCTCAAGCCATTGGCTCGGCTGTCGCCCGCTTCGATGCGGCAGCTGAACAGTTGCGTGCGGCCGTCGGTTTGCCACATCTTCCTCTCGACCCACGTGTTCGAGAAGGATTGTGGCTCTTGTCCGTGACGCTGCCAGACGCTTCCGGTCACGACTGGCAATTTGTTCTGCGCCCGGATGCGAAAACAATCGCCGACAACCTGCGCGTCGCAAAACCGCTCGTGGAGCGCCATCGCGAACTGCACGCGTCGCTCTCGGCGCCGCGGGGTAATCAGGTCCTCGAGGATTTACGGCTGGGTATTGACCAGCTCTCACGCTATCACGAACTTCAGTCGCGGCTTTCCCATCCGTGGAATGAGTCTTTGCGTTCGCGTCTTTCGGCTGGCATCGAACTGCTGAGAAAACGCCAGGACCTGCTTGGCCAGTTGTCGCTCAAATACAGAGAGGGTATTTCGGCGCCAACGGTGCAGCAGCTCCAACGCGATTGGCGTGAGCTGCAGGAGTCATCCTGGCCAATGAGCATGATGCGTCGCCGCTCGCTGACCAAAAAGCTTGTGGAACTGTCGACCGGTGGAGGCGAGCCGGATATCGGCAACGACATCGAACGCCTAGTCCAGATTGACGCTCTTCAGGACGAAATCAAAGCTCTTGATGACCTGTCGTTGCCGACATCGAACGCCTGGCAGGGTCTCAAAACTGAGCTCGACATTGCACGGGCATCCCTCGGCTTCCAGTCTGCTCTCGAACAGGTTCGTGTGCGCGCAGCCTGGGAAGACATTGGTCTTGACCCGGTAAGCCGGGGCCAGTGTGGCGACACCGCACGTGAAGACCTCGTCCGCATGCGCGAGCTTCGCCAGATTGACCAGGTAATCAATCGCCTGTCTGGACTCGAAGCTGAGACGGATGCGGTTTGGTCTGGATACAAAACGGATTTGGCTGTCGCGAAGACATACGTCGTTTTTCAGGGCGCGCTTGCAGCAGCAGTGGCTCGCAGCCACTGGCAGGATGACGGCTTCGGCGTTATCGAACGAGGCAGTGCGGGTGCTGTCGCGGCGGGCGACCTGAAGAAGATGCGCGAACTGGTCGCCCTTGCTGCTCGTCTCAATGAGGTCGACGACCTCTCCGCAAAGACCGGCGGACTCTGGAACGGATTGCAGACAAAACTGGAGGGCATCGAACCAGTTCTGGGCTTCTTCGAAGCACTCTCGGGAGCGCTGGCATCATTGGCAAGTTCGCCTGAAGTACTGTCAGCAGTAAAGAGCCCGATTTCCTTGCTGCTCGGCGATAGCAATGTCCTGCTTGAGCCAACGGGAGCGATTGTGGGTGCGGGGCGTATCTATGCCGAGGCACTTCAGGCGTTTAACCAGGCAGTCGCGCAATTCACCGTCGCAAGCGGCTTGCAAGGGTCTGATAACTCGACGCTTGGAGTGCTTCTTCCTACGGAGCTGGCTGCACGCGCAAGCGACGTTCTTGCCACCTCGAATCGGCTGAATGCATGGTGTGCGTGGCGGAAAACTCGCGCGGCGGCTCTCGCGGTAGGACTCGCTCCTGTCGTGACCGGTGTCGAACAGGGCGCAATTCAGCTTGGACGAGTGAAAGAAGCTTTTGAGACGGACTACTGTCGTTGGTGGTTGAACGCGGTGGTGGACGTCGACGACGTCTTGCGCACATTTGTTTCTGCAGAGCACGAGAAACGCATTCGCGATTTCCGAGAGCTCGACGAACGATTCATCAGCCTTACCCAAGCGTGGGTGCGAGCGCAGTTGTCGGCAGGGCATCCTTCGCCAGACCGTGTCTCGCGAGGCTCCGAGTGGGGCCTGCTGCGTTACGAGATGCAAAAGAAGACTCGCCACCTGCCTCTCCGGGAACTGATGTCTCAAGCTTCTAGCGCCGTGATGCGCCTGACGCCGTGCCTTCTCATGAGCCCGCTATCGATTGCGCAATATCTGCCGGCCGAAACACAAAACTTTGATGTCGTCATCTTCGACGAGGCATCACAGATTCCAGTATGGGACGCTATTGGCGCAATGGCGCGTGCGAAGCAGGTCATCATGGTTGGTGACCCCAAACAGCTGCCGCCGACAAGCTTCTTTGACCGCGCGGAGTCAGACATTGACGACACAGACGTCGAAACCGAGCTTGAGAGCATTCTCGAGGAGTGCATCGGTGCCAATCTGCCGACCATGAAGCTTTCATGGCACTACCGCAGCCGCCATGAAAGCCTGATTGCATTCTCGAATCATCGTTACTACGACGGGGACTTGGTGACATTCCCGAGCCCGGTCACAAACGACCGTGCTGTCAGCTTGAACCACGTCGCGAACGGGCAGTACGAACGTGGTGGTGCGCGAACAAACAAGCCGGAGGCAAAGGCCCTAGTTGCCGACCTCGTTGGACGGATGAAGACACCGGGATTCCGCGATAGCGGGTTGACCATCGGCGTAGTCACCTTCAACAGTGAGCAACAATCGCTTATCGAAGACCTTTTGGACGAGGAGCGGCGTAAAGACCCGTCCATCGAGCCGTATTTCCTCGAGACACAGCTGGAACCGGTCTTCGTCAAGAACCTGGAAAGTGTGCAGGGTGATGAACGCGACATTATGTATTTCTCCATCACCTACGGTCCGGGTATCGACGGCACCATGCCAATGAACTTCGGCCCGATGAACCAGCAAGGCGGGGAGCGTCGACTGAACGTTGCCGTCACCCGTGCTCGCCAGGAGCTTCGCGTGTTCGGTAGCTTCCGCCCCGAACAGATGGACCTGTCGAGAACGCAGGCTCTGGGAGTACGCGACCTGAAGCATTTCCTGGAGTTTGCCGACCGTGGCGCGCGTGCTTTAGGCGAGGCTGTCTCAGGTAGTGTTGGCGACTTCGAAAGCCCGTTCGAAAAGGCTGTATCGCACGCGCTTACCGAAAAAGGATGGACCCTGCATCCACAGGTGGGTGTTTCGGCTTTCCGGATTGACTTGGGCGTGGTGGACCCCGACGCTCCTGGACGATACCTCGCTGGCGTCGAGTGTGATGGTGCCACCTACCATCGTTCGGCTACAGCGCGTGACCGGGACAAGTTGCGGGAGCTGGTGCTGCGAGGTCTTGGCTGGGAAATCCTGAGAATCTGGTCAACTGACTGGTGGATTGATATGCCTGGCACTGTCGCAAAGATTCATGAGCAACTTGACGAGCTGCTTGTGGAACAACGGGCTGTCCGGGCTAAAACTGCTGAAGACGCCAGCGGCCTTGCTCGAAAGGTCATCGCAGACGCGATGGCGACCTCTGATGCAGAATCGACGCGTTCTTCGCAGAACAATGTCAAAGGCTCGAATACATCCGTAGAAAACGCTGATGCAATCATTGCGTCGCCCATGACGTACGCGAGAAACGCCTCGGTTGCTTCCAACAATGATGCGGTGGACACAAGATTCATCGAAGTGGACCTGACGGTGACCGGTCATGAGGTTGACGCCGAAGCGTTTTTCGATATGGCGTACAACCCACGATTACTCAGCATGATTGAGCACGTGGTGAGCGTCGAGGGTCCGGTACGTGATGAGGTTCTCGCGCGCCGCATTGCCCGCGTTCACGGATGGGTGCGCACAGGTGCACGAATCCAGGAACGGGTCGTTCGCCTGGCGTTGCAGCATTACAGAAGTGAGGCTGAAGACGTCGGTACGTTCTTCTGGCCTAAAGGCGGAAACCCGTCCGACGTAGTCCGGTTTCGGCGTCCCGTCGACGGTACGGCGCGTTCGGTGGATGAGATTTCATTAACCGAGTTGCGGGCGCTCGCGTCCGAGATGCGAGAGGCGGGACATGACGAGGATTCGGGTGTGTTGGCCATGGCCCGTGAAATCGGCCTTCGGAAACTCAGCGCGATAAGCAGGACCAGGTTGGAGCGTGCTTGGTCGAATCCTGGGACTTAAAAAGCGCTTAGGGTTCATCGAGGCACTTGAGTTTTGATGTATCGAACCCGAAAGCTAGGAGTCGGTTCGTTGGCGCCAGTTGCACATTGAAAGACGGCAAAGTATGAAAGAACGATGCGAACAGTGTGGCTGCATTCCGCACGCGCCGCGACGTAGATGCTCAAAGTGCGGCAAGCTTGTCTGTGTCAGCAAATGCTGGTCAAGGAACTCGAAGACCTGCAACACGTGCGCTCCTGCGCAGTCGAACGCCTTTGCGAAAGGAAAAGTCGCGGACGATGAAAGCGGCATTCCCCGTTGCAAGATTTGCAGAACGACCCTGAAGGTAATGGAAAGTCGATGTCCCTCGTGTTTCTGGCTTGTTAGTTAGGCCCTGTGCCCCTGAACCGTTGCGTCATCGGCAGGTTGTGTTCAGGCGGGTAACCGAATAGGCGATATCTCAATATGAACATGCTATTGATTATTCTCTGGCTGGTCGGCGCGAGCACATTTTTGGCGGGTGTCGGAGGGTTTGTGGATGGCCGGAAGGTAGACCGTCGATTCAAGACGGGTTACAAGAACAACGCCCCGGACACACGAAACTTTCGTCAAGCTAGGAAGCGAGTCATGTGGGGTGTCGGAATCTGCATTGTTGCGATGGTGGTCGGCACTCTATCTTCTTCTAACGAACACCAGCAACGGGACGATACGGCGACCGCGTCCGTGCCGGCTTCTTCAACCATCATTACGTCTGCTGCAGCTAGCGCAGAATCAGCGTCAGCCACCCTTCTCGCAATTCCGGCTTCGGATGAAACCAATGCGTCTGACGCATCTGTGAGTTTGAGTTCGAATGAGCAAGTGGTGCAATCCGCCGCCGTTTCTGCTCCATCCGTGCCTGTCGATGTTAGCGCTGCTGCTGAGTCGGCACCCGCCATTGTGAATAGCTGGTCGCAAACTGCGTGCCACGACGACGGAACGTTCCTTGGCAACAACATCTGCAAAAGTCCCGCTCTCGCGACGATTTACCAGAGAGAGCTGGAGGAATACGAGGCCGCGCAAAGTCGAATTGGCGGTGCCGACGTAGGAGTGCGTACGGAGCAGGAGCGGTGGCTCGCACAAGTTGCACAGGACTGTTCTGATATGCAGTGCTTGACTACCGCCTTCGACAAGAGGATTGCGGATTTGAGTTCCCGTTACCACGGGGGCTAGTCGTACACAAGACGGCCTAGACGCTATCTACTGGGGAAACGGTATGGACCTGCTCGTAGGCTCTGCAATATTGGTAGTGGGTTTGATTGTCGGCGCCGTGATTGCTTGGATACTGACGCGCGGTCGGGATGGCTTGCGAGTGCAGGCGGCCGTCTCGCAGGCACAATCCGCGTCACAGGTCCAGGTCACGCAGCTTGAAGAACGGCTACGAGCAACAACCGAGGAACTTCGTGCCGCGCGCGATGCGCTGGAGCAACATGAACGCCAGTCAGGCAGTATGCGCGAAGAACTGGACAAGGTGCGTGGCGAACAGGCACGGCTCACGGAGCGGTCGTCCCGAGTTCCCGCGTTGGAAGAGGAAATCCAGAATCTTCGGGAGGAAGTTCGCAGCAGCGTAGAGCAGTTGAGGCAGGTTTCCGCTAGTGAGGCACAAAAGCAGCAATTGGTGGCGTCGCTCACCGAACAGACGAAACAGCTTGAGGACGATTCAAGGGTGCTGGCGCACAAGCTTGAGACCACGGCGACGACCCTCAAAGATGTGAACGAACGCAAGGCAGCGCTGGAAGAGCAAGCGACGCGCATCCCCGAGCTTGAGGGGAAAATTGCAGCCACGCTGGCACTGCTCTCCAGCGTTGACAACCAATTGACGGAGTTGCGCGAATCTAGTGGCCGCCAAAATGGGAAACTGTTGGCAGAGCTGGAAGCGGAACGGCAGGCCGCAGCACTAATTCGAGACGAACTCGTCGGAGTGAAAGGTTCACGAGCCACCGCGGAAGGTGAGCTCGCACGTCTTACCGACGAGTTGACTGAGCTTCGGACGCGCACCGAGGCGGAACGGCAGAACGCTGAGGAGAAGCTGAATCTGCTACTGCAGGCAAAAGAGACACTCAGCGACCAGTTCAAGAACCTCGCCACAGAAATTCTGGAGGAGAAGTCGAAACGGTTTGCGGAGCAAAACCAGACCAATCTCGGGTTGTTGCTCGAGCCGTTGAAAACACGGCTGAGCGAATTCCAAGGGAAGGTTGAAGAAGTGTACGTGCAGGAAGCGAAGGACAGGTCGGCTCTGTCCACTCAGGTTCGTCAACTGGTGGAGCTGAATCAAGCGCTCAGTCAGGATGCAAAAAACCTGACGGTAGCGCTGAAGGGGTCCACCAAAACACAAGGCAACTGGGGCGAGCTGATTCTTGAACGGGTACTTGAGGCGTCGGGCCTGCGAAAGGGCGATGAGTACCACGTCCAGGACAGTCAGGTGCGGGAGGATGGCACTCGCGCGCAGCCCGATGTGGTGATTAACCTTCCTGAGGAACGAAAACTCGTCGTGGACTCGAAGGTATCGTTGCTTGCCTATGAAAGGTACGCGTCCGCCGAGTCCGACGAGGAAAGAGTCGTCACGCTCCGGCAACATGTCGAATCGATTCGAAACCACATCAAATCGCTTTCCGACAAGCAATATCAAGCTCTGTACGGCAAGTCTCTCGACTTTGTTCTTGCGTTCGTACCCATCGAACCCGCGTTCATGTTAGCTGTAACGAACGATAACGAGTTGTTTATGGACGCATGGCGCCGCAACGTGCTGCTGGTGAGCCCGTCAACTCTGCTTTTCGTCGTACGCACCGTTGCGCATCTTTGGCGACAGGAAGCTCAAAGCCGAAATGCACAGGATATCGCTCGACGCGGAGCAGAACTGTATGACAAGCTTTGTGGATTCGTTGAAGACCTGCAACTTGTTGGGTCCCGACTCGGGCAGGCGCAAAAGGCTTACGATTCCGCGCATAACAAACTGGCAATCGGGAAGGGAAACGTTATAAGACAAGCGGAAATGCTGCGCGACTTGGGAGTGAAGCCATCGAAGGCGCTACCCCAAACCTTGGTCGACTCCGCGTCAGCAGAAGGTCAAGGCATCGTGGTTCCGGCTGCATTGGTCGACGCGTCGCCTGTCGCCGCCGTTCCGGAAGAAGGGGTGTCCAACGCCTAGTAGCGGTGAATCTGCGAGTGGCAACGGTTTAACTGACCGCTTCATCGCGACGCTCGTGCAGTCACTTCGCGTCTGTTGTGCTCGGCCAGTTTCCGCCGACAGACCCGATAGTGAGCGCGGAACGTCGCCTCAGGCAATTCCTCGCCGGCACTGCGAGGTCAGCTGTTCCGGATGTGGATCCGGGTGGAATGTCATGGCAGCCTTTGCCGGCGGTCACAGAAAGATTGGAGAGATCAATTAAGGATAACTGATCGTCAAGGGTTCTTTTCACTCCGGAGGGCGGTGGGCATGCTTTCTGTACTTGCCGCGATCGATGAGGCGCTCGATGTGCTGTTGCCGTCGTCGCGTGCGCGGAGGTCCTACGGATGCTCTTTTGAGATCGATATCGCGTCCAACCATACGCTCGGCGAGTTGGGTACACGGTTCCACCTGACACGCGAACCGATCAGGCAGATCGAAAGCAGGGCGATGCGAAAACTGATGCACCCGGGTCGGACCGACAAGCCAGGGCAATTTCCCCGACCATTGAGCCGGGGGCACCATCGATCAGGAACCGCGCGATTTCTCGCGCGTACCGAGGCCGGGGTGCCTCGATGCGCTTCATATGTCATTGCAGAACAGGTCATGGCACGTCGCCACCGACTCACAGGAGGACTGCCTGCTGCAATAGCTCCAGCGCCTTCAGTTCGTCCAGTCGACCCGAGCGTGCCTTACCTGCCAGTGTCTTGAGCAAGGCTTCCGCGATCGGCGCGATACCGTGAAGATTGTCCAGGCTAGTCACGGAAGCGGGGAGCGACACGGAGGACTGCTCCGGGATTGCAGCGACTGGGAGCGACTCCTGGGTTGCCGGTGTGGCTGCTGGGAGTTCGCCATCATCTTCTTCAGGTGAGCGACCCGCCAGCACGTCAAGGGCATCGCCATCATGATCCCGCTGGCGGGCGATTACCGGTTGTTTTTCGGCTGCCATATCCGCCGAAGCGGGTGGGGAGCTTTCCGGACCGGTCCGGACGCCCACCCGCGTGCGCCCCTTGTGCGCCTTCGCGTCGACGGGTCTCTCTGGCACGCCATCCTTCGTTGCAGCCGCGAGCGGCTCGTGCTGTTCAATGGATGCACGACCGCGCGAAGCAGGGGTAAGCAAACGCGACACCGACTCCGGAATATCGGCTTCCGAGCGCGGCGTGTCCAGCCAGCCAGTTGGCAAACCAAGTCGCTCCGTGAAACGGTTTGCCTCGACACCGTCCAGGCGTTTCTTGCCATATAGCCGATGGGCCATGTTGGATCCGCTCATCGCCATGACTACACCCAGTCTTGCTTTCGATCCGTTGCGACCCGTGAGAATGTGGAGGTTAGCGCGCCGGATGGTCTCGACCGTGGTGCTGTCGTCTAATGCCAGCGCTTGCTGCTGGGTTGTTGCCGGAGATGTCCTGTGCTTCGAGGACGCGCCTTTTTGCGGCGCCTGAGGAGCAGGTGGTTCGGCCGCCTGGTTTCGACTATTCCTGACGGCCTTGGGCGACCCGCCCGTTGCTTTCTTCGGCATCTGTGCTTCCCCAGACAAACTGTCTTCAAGAAATGGTTGCTGGCCGCCGTTCAGGACGGAAGGCGGCATGGGTGTTTCCGACACGGCTTCCGGTTCGTCGTCGGTCTGGACGAAATCGAGTGGTGATTTCAGGCGGGCGATGGTTTCGGGCGCGAGCGCAGGATTGGGCTGGTCAAAGAAACCGTGAGGCAAACCAAGCGTGGTTTCCATGTGAAAGGCGGTCTCGGGCGTGAACCTTTCGCCCTTCGTCAGTTCTGCCACCCGCGCCATGTTCGATCCAAGTCCCAGGGCGATATTCTCTGCACCCACCGTATCGACCAGAAACTGGAACGATCGTGTCTTGAAAATGGAGGCAGTCTGGGCGGAGTCTCGAGCAGGCGCATTGACGTACGGTGGTCTCTGCCGGCTGGGCCGAGATTGCTTCGCGCGACGAGATTTACGCTGGCCGCTGTCACGGGATCCCGCATATCCTCCGCGGGGTTGACTCATAAAGGAGGCTCCATGCGATCATTGGTTTGCTGACCGGGCGATTATAGATGAGGCGATGCTGGTATTTGACGCGTCAGCGACGCCGTGGGGCGAAAACATACGCGGGAAGTCGGGCCATAGCTCGGTACTGAGTCAGTGTCCACATTTTCCAGCCGCAGTCTGGTTAAGTTCGACCTGTAAGGCAACGCATCGTCTCCCTTCCGCCGATCACAGTAAACCTTCAGATATCAGGCAGGCGATAAAAGACTGATTCGCCGGCTCTCTCAAGTTCAGCGTCATACCTCCCGACAGCGGTTGATCCGTCGGCTGTCAGGAACAGGGGCCGCTTGCGCAATCAGCGGCGCAAAGGCCTGGCTCGATTTCTTCAGGTCGAAATGATTCGGGTTACCAGGCATTATTCGCGCTCATATCGTCGCCGACCCATGAGCCAGCTGACCTCCGAAGTGCTACGAAAGCGCACACAGCACCATGCTGAACCGCGTCGATGGTATCGATCAGGAAAGCCTGTTGCCGATTGACGCCGTGCAAACGCGTTGCGCGTGGTCGCAGATATGCGCCGGCAGGCAAACTGATGCCGCATTTGCTGGTGCCCGGATCGAAACCGTCCGCTCCGTATGTCGCCAGAACCTCACGCTTCGCCGGGCGCATTCATGACGACACAGACCGATCACTGTCGGCACATCCTCCCCTTGCGACTGGCATCATGGACTGGCGAGATCAGGCACCCGACGCATGCTCCGGTCAATGGATACCAGCGAGGTTTGCGGAGGAGAGATTCTCCGTCCTTCGTGATTCGAGGGCGCGCATTGTTGGAATGCAAATCCTCGCGAGATGCAAGGTGACGGGACCCCGGGCTCAACTCGCGGGCGGTGGGGCAGTTTCAGCGCAGCGCTGCCAGACGGCGTTGGCAACGTATGTCATCTCCACCGCGCCGATAGTTCTGTATGGCCTTCGTGCGGTCCGGGATAGCGCTCCTGTCTTCTGCACCCCACGCGCCCTCCCAGAAAAGCCCGAGATTGTGTGCCGAGGCCTTATGCCCCAGTTTGATGGCCTGCTCATAGAGCGAGAGCGCGCGGCTCACGTCCGCCTGCATGCCCCGCCCCAGCCGTGCACTATCGGCCAGCGCGGCGGCGGCCATGCCGCGAAGATGGCCGTCCGCGGTCTCATCCTTCATCACATCTTCGAAAATCGCATTACCTTTCTCGAAGTCCGCGTCGCCTCCCGTTGGTGTGACCAGCGAAATGGCCATTGCCATCCGCCAGGCTGGATGCCGGTTTGCGCCGATGCGCTCCAGCAGCCAGCGGCCCAGATGCGGCGCGCGATTGAGCGTACTGGTGAGAAGGGCATTGGCGATGACGGCGAGCGACTCGGGCGACAGGAAGCCCGTCTTGTTTGCCGCAATGACGTGACGGGAAAACTTTTCAACATCCAGTGTAGGGTCGGCGCGGAGCAACTGATGCCATTCACGCTCAATTGCTCCTACCCAGCTTTCCATTTGCATGGTGAGCGATCATTTGGTGAAGAATGCACCTGATTTTAGCTCACCTTTTGCAGATTGCAACTTTCAGGGGTCGCGCCTCCCGTCGCATGCGTTCGCCAGATGGAGGGTTCGCACCGGTGCCACGTCCCAATCAGGTGGCGATATTGAGCAACGCCTCGCTCGTATTGCCGTCATCCAGCGCGGGGGCCTGGTTGTGCATGGAGACAGGAAGCGGTTGCAGGCATGGGTGCCTCCTGCTACATGAACGCGGTGGCGCAAACAATGGTGCATCGTCAGGCGCAGATTCCAGCAGTATTCCTGCGGCGACTTGTGGCAAGATCCGAACTGATCGCAGATACGGGCTCACAAGCCCGCAGGCAGCAGTGTTCGCCAGTCTGCTTCGCACGACGTTGGAGAAGGAGCGCTGTCCCACGATGGCTGATGCATTTGAACTCGTTGCTTTGGCGTTGCCCGGCGACGTCGCCCCCGAGTCACTGCCCGCCACCGTCCGCCAGTTCATGGCTGACTGCTGGCCCGGGATGAGCCGCAGTCAGTTAATCGCTCGCGCCCGGCGCCGTGCGCTGCGGCCGTCGCTGCGCGCATACCGTCCGGGCATCCCGGGCGACATCGGACTCTTTGCACTCACGCTCACGATGGGCATGCAGACCGTGTTCCTGATCGCGCATTTACGTCGCGTCGCACAGCGGCGCGCGTCCGCGCGCAGTCGCAAGGCGGCCACCGCCTCGCGACCACCCGCGCGCGATCCGCGTCAGGCGTCGCTGTTCTGAAAGGGGCGTCGGACGACCCGCATCGAATGGAGTGCCACATCGGTGCGCGCGATCATGGGCGAGGTTGTGGCGCTGGACGGGGACTTCCCGGCGGACAACGCACGTTTTCTGGACGGCATTGTTGCGGCAGTGCGCGCGACAACGGGCCGGGTCCATGGCGCAACGACCGATGGCCGGATCCTGCCCGATGTCGCGCCGCGGGCGGGCTTCACCCAACGATCAGGCTCGACGACGATCCAGACTGTGGTCCCCTTCCGCAATCTATCAGAAGGCAATTGATTGCCGGGACTCGCCGTTAGTCGACAGGGGTAAACTGGCCATGAAGCGCCGTTCGGAGAGACGGGAAAGCTTCCACTGGAACGGCCGCAATGCTCCGGCACCTGACGGATGCGCTACACACGCGACGGCCAAAGCAGTCGTAGAGCGATTTACCTTGAGGTGTCCGCTGTACTTGCATGATCGGACGCTCGCGATTTGATTGGTGCGGCTGTCGGCTTTGTGAGGAGTTGAACGCGAACTAGCATTTAGGTTTGTTCATTGACCCTTCGCTGCCGTTGGATGAAAGCGTGCTGTTTTGCACCTTCATGAGGTGAAGCGGTCACGGACGTAATCGATCGCGTGCGTGTTAATCGAAGTCCTGACGCCCTGTTATCGTAGGCGGGTACCTGTGTACCTCCACCCGTTCGCGCTCGGGGCAGCTTACGTCACTTGATAGGGGGATGTCAGAAAGCTTTCCGCCGGCGCCGACTTGCCAAGCGTTCCAGCATTCGCCCCGTGCCATGTTGGAACGAATCGATGCGTAACGAGGACTCGCGATGATCGTCGCAGCAACACTGAGTTGCTGGACCACAGGAACCTTGGCTGTGCGTGCCGCTCCTTCCTTCCGGGTTTAGAGGCGCAAACGAACGGGCGAGCGCGCAACTATTGCGGACGGACTATTACCAAGTCTCTTCCGGGCAGGATCAATGTCGGTCCGGAGCCCGCTGGAACACGAACAACCCAGCGACTGCCGAGCGAATTGAGTATTTCCACATTTTCGATGGCCGTTTCGCCGCCGGTGCAATTCAGTAGAAGATGTTCGACTGCTGCATGCATAGTGTTGCAAGCGGTCGACCCGACGATCAATCTAACGGGAGCCTTCTCTGCGATACCGATCGCGTTGGCGATGTATCTCGGATACAAGCCAGGGGATCCGAGCAGGAACGCTACCTCTAGAAGGAGGACTGCCCCAACGCCAAGCAGCAGCGCTAAGTCACTAGCGGCCAATGCAACTTGCGCACAGCCAAGGATCACTACCATGCCAAAGGTCAACAATAAGCGTGCATCACTATGGACGCTAGCCGATCCATTTCGGATTGCAAGCAAAGTTAGTAGCGAGATGACGGCGGCGAAACCTACGACGAACACGGAGGCGACAAAAGTGCCGCGCGTCTCAAGTCCGTCTGATCCCCAGATGAGCGGTGAGAACGCGACGTGTATAGACGCCCAGACGAAGACAATGACTGACAATCCCCAATAGACAGCGTATTCGAATTTCTCTCGATGAGGAAAATAGACGAAGATTGAAACCAATCCTATCGATGCAAATTGCGTCCAAATATAACGTTTGAGTAAATGTTTCGTTGCCACCTTCCGGTGCTTGGGGACTAAATCGCCAGGCCGAATACCCAAATATTGATAAGTTAGCGCGGACATGGACAAGCACACCCAAATTGATCCCAGGAGTGCTGCACCTAGTATGCCCGCTTGCACCGCAACAAGTGCACCTTGCGCGAATGAGATATCAGGGGTGAAATTTAGCGTCGCGTAATAGATAGTCAAGCAGATGACACCGAATGCCGATGCAGCCGGCACAACCCCCGCTGCGACTTTCAGAAATCCGGTTTCCCTAAACCAGCGGACGATGTACTCGATGGAGCGTTCTTTGATCGTGTGTGGCATGCTCGGTTGTTATGTGTTTTTGTTGACAACGTAAGAGGCGCTTTTCGTCAAATACAGGCCAAGCCGTTGCCGTCTTGGAACCGCCTACTACGAGAGCCATGAAGTTATCACATGCCGCCTCTCGATGTTCGCGTGATCTGTGTCTAGTCTCGCGTGTAACTGCAAGGGCGATGGTGCGACACCTGATACAAGTGATCGAGTGACCGTTTGCCAAATGAAGCCGACACCTGAACGCGCGGGCGACGCATCAGACGAAGATCCCTTCATGGGCGGCTATACGCGTTCACGAAAGCCGCCCCTAAGCTACCGTTGACTCCCTCATGTCCACTCTGTGGAACATTCATCGAGTTGGTGCTATCGGCGACAAAGAGTCGTTCGACGAGTGGGGAAACTCGCCGTTGGAACGCCTGCAGTCCCCCGGCACCTGACGGACGAGCTAGATGCGCAATTCGGCCATTGCTGACGGTCGGTGATCGGGAGCCGTGAGGCGGCTGCACATTCCATTGCCGACGTTCGCAAACCGGCGTTGACGAATGACAGCTCTCACCGCCGTCGAATAAGTCTTCACGACCCACAAGAAACCTTCGGCGTTTTGTGAAAGAGGACCTTCAGCGAGCTAGCTCCGCGTACGAACCCGCCGGCGGGCAGAGGGGATCAAGAGGCGGTTCGGCGGCCGCTGGAAGGATTGTTAGCAATTCGACACTTGTAACATGCGGGAACGTCCCCATAACGGACGGACGCGTGTTCGTTGTGAAACCAATGGGTGGTTCGCCGTCGCGCGCCCGTATGTCGCCGGTCGCCGACAATAACATGAGGTGAAGATGACGATTGCATTGCAACTCCGCAGCAAAGACACGTTGAGCTGCAAGCTCGATGGTGCCGTCATTGCGTTCATTCCTGAAGATAATCTTCCAGGCATCGAGACGGCTCTGATCAACTCCCACCAGTTGGAGCAGCTGCGAGACGTGCTCGCGTCCATTCCGCACAAGATCAATCTAATGGACGACTCTTACGAAGCCGTCAACGGCGCTACCTGGTAAGGCGGGCGGCGTCTACATCGAGGAGGGCACTACGGGGAACCGTAGCCCCCTTTTCTTCCGCGGCATCGCTGCCCGCGCGGATTGCACCGGTCCTTCTGTTCTCGCTGTTGCTCGGCTTCCGCGATGCAGTAGTCCGTGAGTGCACCAACTAGCAAGTGCGGATACCAACCACCTCGCCCTGACCACACGCGAAGCGCTAGCCATGGCGCTCAACGAATTCGAAGGCACGGTGATGCTGGTCAGTCACGACCGGGCCCTGCTGCGCGCGGTATGTGATGCGTTCTGGCTGGTCACCTGGGGCGGCGTCGAGCCCTTCGACGGCGATCTGGACGATTACCAGCAGTTCCTGCGCGACGAAGGTCGTCGCAAGCGCGAGCAGGCCACCGCAAAGTAGAAGGTCATTGCCTGAGATACCCCAGGCGGGCGGCCGGAGTTGCATGGGAGGCGAAGCGCGGACCTTCGCTAACCTTTTCAGCATTCGTGCGGACGGGCGCGTTCCGCCACAAGATATCCGCACCCAATACCGGTCATTCCAAAGTTGACCGCAATGCGGCCTCTCGGCGGACTGCTGTCAATTGCAGGTCGGTCCGCGGCTCCACGCAAAATAAATCGAGCGCCACGATGCATCATAGAATTTTTATATTATTGATTTTTAAAGACTTTTCGATCTTAAATGACCATCATGGCACGTCAGTGAATTTGCGTAAGTAATTGATTTAAATTAAGTTTTCTGAGCTTGCCAGCTGCATCATCTATCGTCTATCATAGGATTTCAATAATTTGGAGGCAAACCCATGCACCAAGCCCTAAACATCGGCGCTGAACAGCCCGTGATTGCACCCACGCACGTAACAGGTCCAAAAATGGATCTCGAAGTCAACCTTGCGGACTTCTCTAGCGTCACGCTGGCGCGCTTGGTGGAGGAGGTGAGAAACGAAGATCTCCCTGGCGCAACAAAGTACGACAGGACCTACAACCGCCACAACCGGTGAACAGCAACGCCATCGAAGTCGACACGGTCCTGCTCAAGGTCGCCAGCCGCTGCAACATCGATTGCAGCTACTGCTATGTCTACAACATGGGGGACGATAGTTGGCGCAACATGCCAGCACTGATGTCGAACGCGACCATCGAAGCCGTTTGCAGCGCGCTAGGCAAGTTGCGACAAGATCAAAGGCGCTGCTTTGCGGTTGTGCTCCACGGCGGAGAACCATTGATGATGGGTGCTCGCAGGCTAGAGCACCTGTTGCAGTCGCTGCGTCGTGTCCTTCCTCAGGGTGTCAATCCGTTGAGCTTGCAAACCAACGGAATCTTGATCACTCCGACCATTCTCGACATTTGCGCCAAGTACGGCACGTCGTTATCAGTGAGCTTGGACGGGCCTCGACCGATCAATGATCGATTCCGCATCGGCAAGCGCGGAGAAGGCACCCATAATGATGCCGTTCGGGGCATTCAGTTGCTGCGTGACCATCCGGAATCGGACGCATTGTTCTCGGGTGTTCTGGCAGTGATCAACCCGCTTTCGTCCCCGCGAGAGGTTTATCAGTACCTCAAAGGACTCGGAGCACCATCGATCGACTTTCTATACCGGGACGGCAATCACACTACGCTCCCTTTCGCTAAAGAATCGTTCGAATCGACCGAGTATGCCGAATGGCTCGTCGAGGTACTCGACGTATATCTTGCCGATGCAGCGCCGCCACGAATCCGGTTCCTTGATGACCTGATCAAGTTGTGCCTTGGTGGTCGTGGTGTTAAGGAGGGTAGCGGGCAAATGGACTTCGGTATTGCAATTATCGACAGCGATGGAAGTGTCACAAAGAATGACACCCTGAAGAGCACCTATAACGGTGCGGATCGGTTTCGCCAAACATGGTCGGTTCACACGCATCGTTTGAGCGAGATTTTCGCCAGTCAGGAGTTCAAGGAATACTTTGCGATCCAACGTCCGACATCCCAGGAATGCCGTGGCTGTGCCGACTTGACCATCTGTGGTGGCGGAATGCCGTTACACCGCTGGCGTGACGGCAGTGGGCTCGACAATCCTTCAATATATTGTGCCGATCAGCGACACCTCATCGGTGCGATTCGGCTTCGCTTACAGCTTGCGGGATTAAGCTCATGAATTTGGCCGCGTTTGCCTCGAGGTCGATCTTTGCGGCGCCCTTTCCGCATTTTGTCGTCCCAAACGCATTGGGCGTCGAAAGCAGTCAGGCCTGCCTGCATTGGCTGGAGACCGATGCACCTTGGCGATTAAAAATCGCCACGTTCTATCAACAATACGAGTTCAGCTTGCGCGACACCGTGTTGCCGAGCGCAATCCAGCCATCCTTCAGTTCTTCAAAGGTCGAGGCGTTGAGACAGTGTGTCGCTGACTCGTTTTGCACGAGACTCGCGTCTCACTGCGACATTACTGTCCACAAGCTCGTTCCAGGTCAGCGTATACGCATTCACAACGACTACATTGCTGGACAAGAATCCCATCGGGTGCTGATCCAACTCAATAGCGGCTGGACCGACGATAATGGAGGAGCGCTGCTGTTCTTCGGCTCCGAAGATGCGACTGATGTCCGCAAAGCGTTCCGACCGCTGCATGACAGTTGTGTCGCTTTTGAGATTTCGCCCAAATCCCACCACGCCGTGACGCCGATCGTACAGGGCGAACGTTACACTTTGGTATTCTCGTTCTATCGGGACGAGCGATGAACGATCTGACCGCCTTGATACTGGATCGCATCACGGATCCATCTGTGCGGTTATGGTGGCCGGGCTTAGCGAGGCACCTGGTAGATGACTTGAGCCAAAAGCGCGGGTTCGATCTAACAAGCTACTCCACGTCGGCATGGATTACCCAAGGTTCGATTTCGCCGCTGCGGCTGTTTGCCATTCGAAACACTTGTCGAATCCGTACGCAGGCGCTAGTGGAGGTTCTGTCATCGACATTGCAACAGCGCTATGAGATTCCGGGTTGTCGATTCTGGAAAGTCGATGAATTGGAGCAGAGCGCGGCGCTTGACCTTCTTGCCAGTGCGCTGGATGAAATCGCCATTGTGCCCGAACTCTCGGACACCGTAGGACAGCTTGCTCATCGCATCCATTTGTTAATGCCGAATGACGACGCCTACGATGTTAATTTCAGTGAGCCGGAGTTGCCGCTTTCGGTATTCGTGTCGATACCTCTGCAGCCACTAGAGCACATGCGATGGCGCGTGGCTGAGGCGATCGTCCACGAAGCCGGTCACTTGCAGCTGTCACTCATCGAGCGAGTCGTCCCACTGATCGCATCGCCGCAAACGGAATACTATTCGCCGTGGCGCAAAGCTGCGCGATCGGTGCGTGGCGTGCTACACGGACTTTACGTGTTCGGCATGATTGCCGAATGGATGACAAGATCCTCCGCGCCAACCTCGCATGTGCGGCAGCGATTAGCCGATATCGATCAAGAGGCCCGACAGATCGCCGATTTCCCAGAGGCCAGTGGTCTTACAGAAATCGGTGCAGCATTGGCGCGTAGTATCCTAATGCGCATCAGCGCCGCAGCGTCCTCCCCAGGTTCCTCTGAACCCGAGTGCGAAGACAAACCTCTTCAGGAATCTCAATGACCAATCGGGCAATATCCGCGACGTACCTGACCGGACTTACAGTGCAGAACGCGAAGTCGTTCAAAGGCCGTCAGGAATTGGACTTATGTGATTCCCGTGGGCACCCGTCGCGTTGGACGCTGATACTTGGCGAGAGCGGCGTCGGCAAGACGACACTCTTGCAATGCATCGCCGCCACGGCTCCTCATAAGAACGCTGAATCTTCTACAAGTCGATCCGGAGCCAAGCCCAAGTTTTTCCTTGAGGCGGTGGGTGTGATCGACGATTCGGTGGTCAAACTCCTGGCGCGTGATGGTAATAGCGAATTCGCGATTCTTTCGACTTACGCGGAAAACATCTGTCTTGGGGGGAAGTCCGATCGAAAACCTAAGACTTTTCAAGTTGGCATTCGGTTTTCCTCATCGAAGAGTGGTGATCCGTTCCAGTCAGTCACTGCCAAAGAGACCGCTGATCCCGAGCCGCTAGTGCTTTCATACGGTGCTGGTCGCAAAATGGGCACCGGGAATCTGGAGGACATGCCCCCGGACGCGCTGGAAGGCGCACTGTTCCCCGACGAGCGAGAGTTGATAGATGCAGAAGAGGTGATTCAGCAGTTGGATTACGCGGCCGTCAAGCGCAAAACAAAACTGGCTCGCCGACAGCGCGACACATTTCTTGCGATGCTGGCCCAGCTATTGCCTGATGTTGAATCGGCAGAAAACTTCGTCATCTATGGGCCGTCGCCAGTTGGCCGTAATTTAAAAAGAGGCGTTCATGTGCGGGTACCTTATGGGGAGGTGCCACTACGGCAGCTGAGTTTTGGCTACCAGACGATGATTGCCTGGCTTACTGACATTGCCTGGCAGCTATTTCGTCACTATCCGAATAGTAGCCATCCCCTTGGCGAACCGGCCATTGTGCTCGTCGACGAGATCGATCTCCATTTGCATCCGCGCTGGCAACGCAAACTTCAGAAGCTGCTGTCTGAGCACTTTCCGGCCGTGCAATTCGTCGCAACGGCCCACAGCCCCTTGATGGCTCAGGCGGCCATAGGTCAGAATCTAGCGGTCGTGCTACGCGACGGCGACACGGCATGCATACACAACGACCCGTCTGTTGTCGACAACTGGCGAATTGATCAAGTTGTGACATCTGATCTGTTCGGATTGGCACCATGGTCACCCGATGTTCAAGAAAAGCTCGACGAACAAGCTCAGTTGGTCCAAAAAACAGACCGCACCTCGCGGGATAACCGCCGGCTGGAGGAGCTTGAACACTTCGCTAGCTTATTGCCAACTGGCTTGCCCCCAGCGCTCGAGCAGGCGATGGACATCATTCAGCGTGCGGCGTCGGCGATGGGCCGCCCAAAATCGTGATCCGGATCACGCGGCCGGCGGCCGCTCCCGCCCGATTGCAACTTGGGGTTGCTCTGGTCGAGGCGATGGACAACGCCATAGCGTTGAATCCAATTGTCGCGGGGCAAGAATCGGAGCCGTTTGTCTTTGATTCGAAAATCTACGGCCACAAGACTGTTAAAAACGCCCTAAAGGCGGCCCAGCACCACAAATGCGCCTACTGCGAGGCCAATTTTTCCGGAAACGCATCCGGGGATGTTGAGCACTTTCGCCCAAAGGCGTTCAGCCAGCAGAGTAAGAGCGCAGCGAAGCTGTACCCTGGGTACTACTGGCTGGCATATGAGTGGTCGAACCTGCTCTATGCGTGCGAGCTGTGCAATCGACCCGTAAAGCGCAACCTCTTTCCCCTAAAGGACCCCAACACCCGAGCACGACGATCGGCCGACGACCTCGCGGGCGAGACGCCGTTGCTGATCGACCCAGCGGGGCCCACCGATCCGCGCGAACACATCCGCTTTCGAAATAACAAGCCCTACGGCATCACCGAGGAAGGACGAGAAACGGTGAGAACGATGGGCCTGGATCGATCGCAACTGGATGATTCCCGGCTGCGCCATATTCGCATGGTTGAGTGCTTGCGGACGGTCGCTAATCTCGATGCGGTCAATCCGCAGGTTATGGTGGAGATTCAAAGGGCTCGCGCTGAGCTGGCTTTGCTGGTCAAGCCTGAGGCGCCATTCAGCGCGATGACACAGGATCTCCTATCAATCTAACTAGTCCGGGCGCCGGCTTGCACGCACTGCAGACTTCCATCGCGCACTACCGAAATGATTGGCCGGAGTGTCCGCTCTCGCGAACGGATACGGACGGCTTTGGGTCGGGAGGGTGAGTTTGCTGATCAAGAAAACTGTTATTCGGCGGTCATGCCAAACTGCCGGCCGCAATCGGCCACATTGCTGACAGAGCGGTCACCCGGTCCCAACGTCCGCAAAGGCCGACACGAGCCGTCCGGCGTCGTACACGCTTCAGTGGGATTTCGGCCTCATCGGACGATCGGCGATCGGCAGTCGTGACGCCACTGCGCATTCCTTTGTGGACATTCAAGTGCTATGGAGCAGGCTCATCGACACTGCGTGAGGCCTACCTTTTGCCCCACTGAAAAAGAGTGCTCAGCCTCGTGCCGCGAGGGATCTTTGAGATTGCCCCGGTTTGACGGACAGATTTGGAGTCAGAGATTTGATGTAGTCTAGCCTCCGTTAAAGGTTGACTCGCGGGTTGTCCACGGCCGGGCGGCGGGTCGCTTCTCTCGACCATGACGCTGTCCGGCGGTGGGCAACCCGCGCTGTGATGACGATTGATGTGGCGCATGCAGGTTTTCGAATTCGAGCGGCGAGCAGTAACCGATGCTGCTGTGCAGGCGGCGTACGTTGTACCAGCCTTCCAGGAATGAGAACACTCGTCGACGAGCCTGTTCATGGGTGGCGAGGTGTTCGCGCGACAGCAACTCCGCCTCGAGCGTGCCGAAGAACGACTCACACATCGCGTTGTCATAGGCGTCGCCGGCTGTCCCCATTGACGGTTGCACGCCGGCCTCGCGACAACGTCGGCCGAAGGCAATGGATGTGTATTGGCAGCCCTGGTCCGAATGGTGAATTACCCCCTCGTGGTGGCGCTGCTGCAATGCCATGTCCAACGCTCGCAGCATCAGTTCCGTGTACAGATGGTTGGACATCGCCCAGCCCACGATGCGCCGGCTGAACACGTCGAGCACTACGGCCAGATACAGGAACCCCTCATCAGTCGGGATGTAGGTGGCATCTGCAACCCACAGCACGTTCACCGCCTCAGCGCTGAAGTGCCGGCGTACCAGGTCAGGTGCGCGCCGCGCCCCCGCACGTTGTCGCGTGGTGCGTGGCCAGCGCCGCCGGCTGGCCCCACACAACCCTGCCATGCGCATGAGACGCGCCACCCGCTTACGTCCCACGTGCATGCCTTCACGCGCGAGTTGCGCATGGATGCGTGGCGCGCCATACGTGCCGCGCGAGCTCGCATGCAATGTCCGGATGCGCGCAAGCAACTGCGCATCACTGCATGCCTGCTGCGATGGCTCGCGTACCAGCCACGCGTAAAAGCCGCTCGTCGAGACCCCGAGCAGCCGCGCCATTGTGGCAATGGGCCAGCGGGCCCGGCTCGCTTTCATGAATCCGTACCCTTCGGTGGCACGGCTCCCGTCTCTCTCGCGAACCAGGCCGCGGCCTGCGAGAGAATGTCGCGTTCCATTTTTAACTGGCGATTCTCACGGCGCAGACGCGCGAGTTCCTGCCGCTCAGCCGTGGTCAGCCCGTCATGCCGTACGCCAGCATCACGATCAGCCTGCGCGCACCAGTTGACGATGGTCTGCGCCGTCGGTTCGAACTCGCGCGCGAGTTCCTGCGGCGTACGCCCGGCCTTGACCAGTTCCACCATATGCGCCCGGAACTCCGCCGGGTACGGTGTACGAGTCTTGCCCATTTCGGCACCTCCTTTAAAAGGATAGGTGTCCGTTTTCGCGGGTCAACTTCACTTCGGCACCCCGTTGCGCTCCAGTTTCTGCACGGTCTCTTTGAGCGATAGTGCCTGCATGAAGAACGCTTCCAGTTGCTTGTTCAGATCGCCGATCCATAATTCACTGTCTTGCTTATCTAGGAAGTCAATCAATTTATCGTTCAGCGGGTCTGCTTGGAAGTGAAAGGTAGCGTTACGGAACCTGCGTAGCAGATCCACGTACTCGGCCTTCGTCAGAACTTCTTCGAGAGGCTCATACTTTTGTCCAAGCTCCCTGTAGCCTTCGACAACCACATACAGCAACGAGTACCAGACCTGCATACGGCAAACCATCGAGGCATGTTCACCGAAGGCTACATACTCGATGCCGAACTTTTTGATGGTCCCCTCTTCCTGCTCGGGTGTGGTCGTTTTCTGCTGTAGAACCACACGCACGGCGTCAGCTACGATCCAATGCCGGTGAAGGGCCGCGAGCTTTACTATATTTTCATCACTCATTTGTTTGCTGTTGACGTGGTCGGAATTAAAGTGGATACGAATGACGCGTCCCAGTGGTAGTTTTCATGAAGTCTCCCCACCGTCCGCAGATTGACTGATCTGGCGCCAACCCGTCAAATATCCAAAGGTCGGCGAAGTTGAGGTCTGGCACTGTTGTCGCCGACTCCGTTTTAATCCAGATGCCGAGATTCATGTGAACCGTTCGGATGTTGACCTCGTCCTGGAGTGGACGGCATTTGCGTTTTGGCTGACCGGATTATGGGCGCGTCGGCGACCGGTTCATTCTGACGTCGGCCGCAACAGACAACTTGTCTGACGTAGGGGGAAACCCACTCGGAATATGACCGCTCAGACAGTTGCGAAGCAACACGGTCACGTGCCTGTGAAGGCTGGGGATTCAGAGGCCTGGACGCCTTCATGATCCAGTCGGAACTGCTCGATGATCCGTTGGTTGTGGTCATCGAGGTAGGCCTGCAACTCACGGCGCCCTATCAGGCGAACTGATGCAGCGTTGGCGAGTTCGGTAGCTGATCGCGTGAAATAGGAGTTCGTGACGACGATGGCATCATCACAACCATAGAAGCTCTTCGCGGAGATGGCTTCCTGGACGGCCGAGTTGCCGACGTTTCCCGAGTAATTTTTCGCTTGGATCACCATCTTTTTACCAAACTTACTTACGAACAAGTCTGCGCCCTGATCGCCACTCAGTTTGGTTCCCTCGACATCGTAGCCCGCCGTCTGGAATATTTGAGCGAGGAATTTCTCGAATTCGTATCCATTCATGGCGTCCACGTGGTACATCGTGACAAACTGATTAGGATCAAAAAACTCCAGTTTCGTTGCCAGCCTCTCGACGAGGATGTCGAAGTTGATCTGTTCGCAGACGTCGAGCCAGGTCTCCACAGTCTGCCAGGGTAGAAGCGGCGTGCCGAATGCCGTGGACGCCTGATCGGCATACTGTATTTCTGGGTGGCGGATGTTGTTGTCCCACAGGAAATAGAACAACAGGCTGAGATCATCGCGGTAGCTCACCCCTGCTTCCGCTATCCACGACCGAAGAATCTCACGCAGTGAGCCCTTGACGTGCCTCGAAATCTCGTTGGAGAAGCCAAGGTATGCCGAATTGAACCCCGTTGTCAGCAAAAGTTTGTCCAGTAGATGCGGAAGCTCTTCGAGCTCTGTAAAGCCCTTGCGGATCAGGACCTCGCGAAAAAGCTCACGGTTAGAATACGTTCCATTCTCTCGTGCGCCGGGCGTCTCGGCATCACTGGGCTCGACGCCCACGTTTCGAACTGTGTGAAAGAAGTTGGCAAAGTAAGGTTTTTTCAGTTCGGAATATTTTCTGAGCACCGCGCGAAGCAGGTCGTTGAGCTGCGCCTGCTCCTTCTTCTTGCCGAGCAGATCTTTCAGGAACCCTTTCGTCTGGTACTGAAATTCGGGATAGAAGGAAGGGTCAAGCGGGACTTGGAGCAATACAGCTGCTGGCTGACCCGATGCTTGGACCGGAGCATTTGTACACCATGGGCATTTAGTTTCGAATGATTTGCGTCTGCACGAAGTACATTGGTAGATCACGAGTTCTCTCCGGACTGTGAATCTGTTTTTTGGTGGCCACCATCTTACCAACTTAATCTGCACTGCAACCTTGTAGTGTTAGAAGGACGTTGTGCACCAATCGCGTCGCGAAGCCCAGAGTGTGCATATTGCTCACGCAGAAGCGTAGCCGCCCATCCGCTACGCTCCGCCGATCGCCGAACCGCTTCAAAAAATCGACCACACACGTCTTTTGTATGCCCATCGATCGTGACGCGGTCGACGCTGCCCCCCGAGACCGACTCTAAAACATACGGTCAGGCGACGGCCGAGATTTTCTACAAACTGCATAAGCAGCAATAAGTACGTGCGAGTGACAAAGCTTGATTCCGCTCGAAGGCATCGGTACGACAGAGGATCGTGTGGGCTCTTGCACAGAACCCCTCCCTGTGGGCGACGGGTTCCGGAGTAGGTGGTTCGTTTGCGCTTCGGTGTCACTCGCAAAATCGATATCTCGTGGACGGGCGTCGGACTTGTGGTCGTCTCGGCCGCAGCCCGTGCATACTCAAGGCGTCCCTGTGGTTGTAACGCAACTAACTGTCAATCGCACCCGCCCTCCCGCTGAGCTTCGCCATAACCCCGTCTGGCAGAAGTATGGGATTTCAGGTGACGACAGCGCCCCGCCTGAAAAAGGGCGTGCGCATTGAGCAATCCGGGTTTTCCTTGCGCATCGCGAGGTGGCGTAACGTGCCTCGACCGCCTTGATCAGGGGGGCCTGAAATCGTCCGGCGCCAGTTCGAGGCGGGCGCGCGGGTGCGCGAGCAGCCTGCGTTCAGCGACCGCGCGGATGCGGCTGTATCCGTCCCGGAAGGTCCTGAGGATCCGGACGTCGTCGGCCCGGGGTTCAAGCCAGAAGTGGGCTTCGAGCGCTGCGATCGTGATGGTGCATTCGACGACCGTGTGTCCTCTGACGAGGACGAATGACACGCCTTGCCCATCGGCCAGAATCTGCGGCTCGAATTCAGGTTTTTCCATGACAGGTTTCAGTGCGTTGTCGTCTGTTCTGTGCGGGGTAAAGCGGTGTGCAAATTGGTCTGATGATGCCGGCGATTGTCGCCGGCATCAGGATACAGCCTGCCTGGCATCACCAGGCGCGTAGGCGAGCTGTGTGGACGGCTTTTGACACGCGCGTCCGTAACACGAGCCGGCACGCTCACCGCCGGGTAAAAGCCTCGCCGATCTGCCGCGCGCGCTTCACTTCGTCGCTGTGCAGGTAAATTGACGTCGTGGAAACGGAAGCGTGCCGCAGGTTGTCGCGCACCGTGGTGAGTTCGGCGCCGTGCGCCAGCGCGAAGGTGGCGTGGGTGTGCCGCAACCAGTGCGGGCTCGCACGGCGCAGCTTTTCGGCGAGCGGCGGGTGATCGGTCTCGATCGCACTGGCGGCAAGCAGCAAAAAACGCTCGAGGACACCCCACAGCCGCACGCTGCTGATGGACGCGCCACTGTCCGCGTCCAGACTGCCGATGACCGGCGTATCCGGCCGCCAGCGCGCGGTAGTCGTCGGCAGGTGCCGCTCGGCCAGATAACGGGCCAGTGCGTCCCACGCGAGCGGTGGCAACGCCACCCGCCCGATCTTGCCGCCTTTGCCGGTGACGCGCAGCCAGTGTTCGCCGCGTGCGTCCGTCTCGACGTGCCCGAGCGTCGCACCGACCAGTTCGCCCGCGCGCAGGCCCGTCGCAAAGCCGAAATCGAGCAGGAAGCGAAGCCGCTGTGCGGCGGGCACTGTCCAGCCGTCAGACCATTCGAGCCCGTCGGCCAACGTGCGCACCAGTGCCCATTCTCCGTCGGTAAAGGCGCGCGACGCGTCGAGCGCCGATCCCGTTTTGCCACCGCGCACCTTGAGGCCCGCAAACGGATTGGCCAGCACATAGCGCTGTTCGACAAGCCACCGGAACAGAGCGCCGAGAATCGAGAGCGCGTGCGCGATGGAGCGCGTGGACAGGCTGCCATTGAACGGCCGCCAGTCGGGCGACGTGCGAGGGCGCACCGGGCCGATCCATCGGCCGCGCGGCGACGGATGGCGCAGGAACGTCCGGTACGCGATCGCATCCTCGGTGGTGAGTGACGACAGCGCGCGCCCGCGTTCGACGATGGCCCACAGGATCAGCCGTTCCGCTTCCTTGCGGTAGGTCCGCTGCGTGGCAGGCGACTCGTGCAGCGCGAGCCAGGTCCGCACGGCTTGATAGTCGTTGGAGGCATCCAGCGTGCAGGTCGCGCGCGGCGCGCGGAACGTGCCGGCGGAGCCGTCGACCTCGTCTGGCAGTTTGAGGGTTTCCCACGGCACGATGTCGCCGCGAGGGCTCGCGACCACCAGCGCACGCGCCTTTTCTGTGAGGGCGGGCCAGGCGGAAAAGAATGCCTCGATGGCGCGGGCGCTCGCCATGCCGAGCCCCGGCACGGCCTTCCACCACTGGCGCCGGCGGGGGATGCGCACGGTCAGATCGGCGAGCGTCGTGATGCCGTGCGCGTGCAGCACGCGCACCGCGCGCGGGGTGAACCACTGGGCGATGTCGTCGGCGATCTGCGGGTCGGGCGGCCGCGCGTTGCGCAGCGCGACAATCGCCTGCGCAACGCCTTTTGCGTGCCGCTCACGTTCCGCGGCGGGATGGGTGAGGAGTGCGATGAGATCGTCGCGATGGGCCGCGCGCGCGACGTGCAGCAGCTTGCCGCGGATTCGCCCGAGCACGCCGCGTGCGGATTTCCCGTCACCGAGTGCGGAGGGGAGGTAACGCGCGACGGCCTGCCGCACGGACACGCCGGCGTACCACGCGCGCAGCACGGCAAGCTCGTCGGCATCGGGGAAACCGGGGGCGGTGTCAGTCGAGGGCGCGGAGGGCAGGGTGAGACGCGTTTTCATGTCCCTGAGTTTAGTATAAAAACAGACACCTTAGGATAAGAAGAGTTATCTTTATAGTCGCGTTTGAGGTGACGTTTTTACGCGAACACATCGCTCGCTCACACAACTAAATTTATGGTCCGCCCCAGTTTTGCAACCCCTGATGTCTGATGCAGTGTTGGCTTGCTCAAATCTATCCGGCGTCGTTTTGGGGACTGCTGTCGGTGAAAGGATAGATCAACACCTGCATGGCAAGCGGTATGTGACTTTTCTTGCGACGAAAGCGGCGAGATTCCCGCCTGCGCTATCACCTGCCACGACCAATGGCGGCGATTTCCCCAATCGGGAATGCAGCGTCGAATGCGCTCATTCGATGGCATGGCAGGCATCATGCACTGCTGCGGGAAAGGGCGCCTCGGGTGCCGGGCGATAGTCCACAGGCAATAGTGCATATCCGCACTCGCGGGACAACGACCGGGCCATGGGCTCGAAGTCTTCAATGTCGCCTACACCCAGCCGCCGCCATGGAAATAGACAGTGCATCCGCTCAGGTGTCCTTCGGGCACGTGTAGGCGTGCCCCGTAGTGCCGGTTCTCATGGACGATATCAAAATTCTCAACGCGCTCGATTGGTAAAAGCCGCACCGGTACACGAAGGGCCCGCCCCAACTCACGGGCTTGTTGAGGGTTGACTAGTCGGTAGGCGGAAGAAGTCCGGCAGAGGCAAGCTGATCAATTAACTTGTGGGAGGCGATGTCTAGCGGCATGCTCAATCCATTCAAAGGAGAGACATATATTGAACGGCCATGCGCGCTTGGCGCCAGGCGCGGAAATCGAGGGCGCTTCCCAATCGATTGCAGGAATTCACAAGAGCTTATGTTCATCCTTCCTGACGCAGCAACCCTTGCTAGTGCAAGCCATAATTCAAGGAAAATCTATCGTACATGCGAGTCGATCGAACGGTGCCTGTAGCACGCCGTAGACGGTAATGGCCGGATCGCTCGTTTCCATCCTGTACAGGCGGCGAAGCATGGGATAGCCATTCGGCACATCAAATATCTCCTCGACTGCCCCAGCGGCGGGCGCGGCATCGATAACGATGTGCGTCTTTCGGATATGGACGGAGTGCATCTTTAATGCATCCACGACAAACCGCGCGCCGAATTCGTCGACAATCTCATTATCGATCTCAGGCGAAAGATAGGTTATGTCATACATGAACGGCGCGTCATCTGTCCAGATCGTCTTCCGAACGCAGAGCATAACGTGATCGGGAGGGGCGAGCGCGTTCATTGTCGGGTCAGAGATCTTCTCTCGCGTAACCGAAACTGCCCGGATGCTCGCGTCGTACAATGAAGGCTGCATCACGTCAAGCTGACGCAGCAATCTTTGTTGTCGCTTGACATACGTTCCTTTTCCAGGAACCGCGGTCAATTCTCCGGCCGCTTGAAGATCACGCAAGGCGCGCTTTACGGTGATTGAACTGACGCCAAATTCCTCGCTCAACATGGCAGTCGAAGGAATGGGGAGGTCCAAGGAGTATGCACCGGCCGCGATGCGTCGGCGAAGCTCCTCCCGCACTGACTCATGCAGTGATTGCGACGGTTGTATTTTGATCAAGTTTTTCCTCTCGTGGCGCAGCCGCAGACACTATCCACTATATCTCGCCGCGCTATAGATGCCTAGTATGCCAGGCATCCGTGAGATGCTTGTCGCGAGGAAAGGTTCGAACGTTCTGCCGACAGCAGCCTCTTTGAAAGGTACGACAGGGGTCCAGCAGGGGACGGTCGGAGAAACATGCGCCAATCAGCATTGGGCGCCGAACGGCGTCACGGTTGTACCGTATCAGAATCAGGATCAAGTCTCCACCGACTTGACCGTTGGCCCGCTCGATGCGTCGCTGATCGGCGACGTGCAGGTACAAATCGGCTTCTTGCTGACGCCGCGGGGCGCGAGCTTCGCATTTATGGGCGGCAAAATTGTCGATCCGACGAGCCACAAGGGGCTGCCATCGGAATGCGAAAAGAGGACACGGAATTACGGGAGAAAGTTAATAAGGCGATTTCGGACGTGCGAAAGGACGGGACATATGACCGGATCGACAAGAAGTATTTTACATTCGACGTATACGGAAGTTGATTGAATTCGACCGCAGCGATGTCCGGAAGCTACCGCGTATTCGTTGGAGTCGATTGGACGGGCATCGCGACCGCCGAGCTGAAGGTGTTGTTGCCAGAAATTCAGGCAACACTTGAACACTACGGGGAGGCCCGCAGCATGAGCGCGCGCCTTCCGCAATATTTTGCATCAACGCACCCGTCACTGCGCCGCTTCGCTTGCGGTTTCCGTGTGAAGCGAGTAAGGCAACAGTGTGAAGCCCGCCTGCCACGGTCGAGGCTGAGGACGGGTAAAACGAGGGCCGCAAACCGGTCTGACGGCACCTCTAACCTTGAGACAATTCTTAGGAACGCGAAGCACGTAGCAGGTTGACGAGCTCACGCATCGAGCTGCAATCTTCCATGCTCATGATGCGCTCGAAGATGTCCTCTCCGCTGCGCTCCATTGGAGTTCCGCAAACATTCTTCAAAAATTTTCGCTTCACGTCCAAGTCGTCGAAAGGTCTTCGCCAATGGCCTTTTGGCCAGTCGACCGACGTCTCGAACGAGCGACCGTCCGATAGCAGCAGAGTAACAGAAGACTTGTGCTGATCGATGCGCCAGAACGCCTGTTCTGCGACCGGATCCACGTCAACGACGATCTTTTGCATCAGGTCAGTGACCCTGCTGTCCGCCATCACTGAAGGAGAGAACCATCCTCTTCCTACTTCGATGGAAAGAAGAGCCATTGCCGATACGTATTGCACTGATAGCTGCGCATCAATGTCAGATAATGGCCCGCGATCGGAAAACCATTCAGGGATTCTGGAAAATGTCCGGATTAAAACCTCGTCGATTGAGTCGTGATGGACACCGCGGGTTGCCATGAGATTGGCAATTGCCTCGATGGTCGTGTGGAGAAAGGCACAGCAGGGAAATCCTTTGAATGATGATTCCCTTGTACGCCAAGTGAGACCGAGATCCGCGGAAAGGAGAGTCGCATTGAACCTATCAGATCCGATCACTTGCGCGAAACCTCTTTCTGGGTCGCTCAGCATAGCAAAGGGTCCGATAATATCCCGGCGCGCGCAAATCGCAGCATCGATCCCTCCAAGTGCCATCTGGCCATAGTTCGCCTTTAGCGCATGCGCTGGACGTCCATACTGAACGTACCATAGGGGAAGGCATGTATTGGCGGCGGCATGGCCGAGAGCTGAGCGAAACTGTTCTTCCGAACCTCTCGAGACCACCATGGCGGCGGCTCCGGCGGCTACACCGTGCCACGCGTGGTAGACCGCGAAACGCAGATATGCTTCCGGGCTAGCTTGCGTTGCATCGTGAAGCCTGAGACCTGCTTCGTAACCGGCGACGACGCCGGCGAGGAACTGTCTCGGCGTTGCGTCAAGGTGCTCACTCATTGCCAGTGCAGCCGGTATGACGGTTGCGCTTGGATGGCCAACCGCGACATCCTCATAGTCGAGGACGTCCGCAAGCCACGCGTTAACCTTGCCGGACAACGACGGTGGCAAGCGCAACGACGTACCGACAACGCTGCAGCCGTCCATTTGTTTTCGCGTGTCGTAGGCGCTCAGGATTTTTCGTCCGAGAACTGTATCGGTTCCAGCAATGATGCAGCCGATGGTGTCAAGCGTTAGCAATTTCGCCTTGTGCACGACATCGTCCGGAATGTTCTCGTAGCGCAGGTCAGTTAGAAATCGCGCCAATAGTCCCGCATGCGAGTGAGCCGGATCGTCAGGGAACAATATGTGGCCTCGCGGCTGTGCCATGCACGCTTGGGCGACCCGGTTATCCCTCGATTTCTCGTTTGTCATGTTGTCCCCGCGCACGGTCGAATCACCCTTCCGTCGCCAGTTCGCTCGTTATCAATTGAGCGGTGAATTCAGGTTGTTCCTTGTACCCATGTGACGTAGCAATCATGACGACGCGCGAACGATGTCCAATCTTTCCCTGACCAACTAATTTACGCAGGCCCGACACGGCAGCAGCACTCGAGAGCTCAACGTAAAGCCCTTCCTTCGCCAGGAGAAGCTGGTCATCGCTTGCTTCCTGATCATTGACCGCCACGCCGGAGGCATCGGTCAGTTCGAGCGCAAGCAACGACTGGAACGTGACGGTGTTCCCTCCGATCGACACCATGGCTGTGTCGCCGGAGAAGCTACTGCATACCATGCCATGTCCTTCTCTGGCACGACCGATACGCGGGAAGGGCTCGACAGCGTGAACCCTCGGTGTTGCGCTTATCAGTCCGGTGGCCCGCAAGTCCTGATAGCCTTTCGCAATACCCCAAAGGAGATCACCGCGGGCGGTGGGCACCACTATGTCTGTGGGTGGAGCGGCAGGAAACTGCAGGTACAACTCGAGCGCGATAGCCCTGTACCCATCCACGCCGAAAGGGTTGCTGCCAACGGGCGGCATAAGGTAGTTGGTGGCCGGATACCAGTCGCCACGCCTTGCGTGGCGTGCGATCAGCACCCAGCGATCGTCCGAATTTTCCATCGCGATGATTCGAGCGCCGTGCATCTCGATTGCTCTACGCCAGTTCGGGCTCATATCCGGCGTCGTTACGACAATACAATCGATGCCGGCACGCGCAGCATAGGCTGCCATTGACACCCCGGCGTTTCCGCTCGAGGCAACGGCAATGGTCTTCGCACCAATATCCATCGCGCGTTGGGCCACCATCGCGCCCATTCTGTCCTTGTGGGAGCCAGTGGGATTGGCGAACTCATTCTTCGTGTATACCGCTTCTATGCCCAGCGAGGCGGCGAGGCGTGGCAGGCTCGACAATGGCGTGTTCCCTTCGCCCAGGCCAGATGGAGATCCGTAAGACAGCCACTCTGCCATATTGTCCGAACGCAATTCGGTCGGAAAATCAGCGTAATGGGGCGCGACGCTCGCCGGCGCGTCACATTTCAGGCAAGAAGGGCAGCCTTCAAAATAGTCGTCCAGCGGGTGAAGCTGAGCACACTGGAGGCATCTCATGGCTGCTACGTTCGGATTGAGCTTGCTCAGCACGTGATTCTCCCAAGTGGCAACGCGGTGGCATCCTGGAGAAGGCCAAACAGGCAATCGCCACGGTTCGCCAGCGTCAGGTGACGCTTGCAGACCACCAGTCCGGCAGAGCCAAACAAAATCTCCCTCGGCGGGCGATGCGGGTCATCTACGGAATGAAGCAGTCCGGCAAGTTGCCCCGCCACAACCTCGTCACCAAGCTCAACCCACGGCTCGAAGAGACCGCTCGTGTCCGCGTAGACGAAAAGGTCCATGCTCTCGCAACTCATCATCCTGACAGGCCCGGGATCGGGCGCGTCACATGAGGCTAGAATGCCGATGTGTTTTAGAAGCCTCAGTACACCGTGTTCGGCAAGATCGGAACCAGCGCGGCGCAGCGTTGCGCCTCCTCCAAGCTCTGCAGTGATCACCGGAATACCCAGTTCACCGGCAGCGGCGGGCAGCGTAGTGTTCCCGCCCCCGCCTGTACCGTCGGTGAACTCCGCCAGATGCACTCCGAAGACGCGGAGTAATTCGAGCAGCTTTTCGTTTTCCGCGGTTGTCTTTGCGCCGCGCACGAGGGCACATGGAAGATAGTCGAGAGAGCGACCGCCCGAATGGAGGTCGACCACAAGATCGGCCATCGGGAGAATGACGTGGGTAACATAGTGGGCGATCATCTCCGTCGCGGTACCATGTGCACGCCCGGGGTAAAGCCGGTTGAGGTTGCCATCATCGATTGGCGAAACCCTGCGACCGGCCTGCACCGCTGGGAAATTGAGCGACGGTAGAATGATGACCCGCCCCGTCACGTCACTCTGACGCAGTCCCCTCGCCAGCCGCATCAATCCAATCTGGCCTTCGTATTCATCGCCATGCGTGCCGGCGATGAGCACAGCGGTCGGGCCGACGCCATTTTTGATGCAAATCGCGGGAACCGGAATCCAACCATAAGCTGACGTGTCGGTCGAAATCGGAAGTCGGAGAAAGTCGACCTGTTTGCCGTCTTTCGCAAAATCGATGGTGGACCAGATTCGTGTCGAGTCTGACATTTGTGACCTGTCTAAAATAGCAATGGCTTAGCGAATCACCGGAAGGGTTGCGGGTGATAGCGCGCTCAGAAACTCAACGCCAGATTCGGTGACGAACACGACCTCCTCGAACTGGAACACTGCGCCGTCACGTTCGAGTTTCGGTTCGATATGCAGAACCATTCCCGGTTCGATGACCGTCATGTCTGCTGCGGACAGAGAGGGCGGCTCGGTTACGTCCATCCCTCCACCATGTCCTATCCGCGAGACCGCGCTGTACACCGTCCCGAGATCGGCACTACGCCACATCTGGTCGAATAGTCTGTAGACGTCCGAACAGGTCATTCCAGGCCGGATCTGACCTGCAAGATCCAGTGTCAGGGATCGCACGGCCCCGTAAGTACGGATTTCCCAGTCAGCGGGCTCACCGGCGCGTGCGATCCGGTTGCAATCCGCGGGATACCCTCCGTACGTCGCCCGGAAGTCGGTCCAGACGTAGTGTCCTTCCTCAAGCCTCCGTTCCTTCGCCGTGCGTGCGTATGCGAAATCGCCCCTCGAGAACAGCATCGCAATCGGTTCGGCGCTTTCCGCGCCGTTGAGGTAGATTTGCGCCTGCATGAGGTAATAAAGCTCATATTCCGTCATGCCGATATAGGCATTTTTGATCGCCTGATTGAACGCGGTGTCGACGATTTCGTAGGCCGTGCGATTCATCTCTGCCTCGAATCTGGACTTGATCAGTCGAACCTGCCAGATAGTATCTGCAGCGCTTTTGACGCAACCTTGCGCATCAAGAGATCTGAGCTCTTCGATCAGCCCGAGGGACCCCCGCCCGAACATGTCCTGGCCATAGTCCACCGCGATATGAGGGGGGCTGGTAGCGGTCCCGCCTTTGATCCATTCCGCGACAGCGCTGACCGCCTCGTCCAGATAGCCGTTGTAGTACACCGGAGCAAAGAGGCGGGGCCTGAGCTCGACTGTCCGGGCTTCCCCGAGACTGCCGAAGAGCGCGAAGTCCGCGAGGGAGATGGCGGCAAAAATGGGACGTGCCTTGTGATCCCAAGAAAGTTCCTGGTAGTCGGTAAAGTAGTCGACGTTCTTCTTGTCCGTAAGAACAATCACGTCAATTTTTGCCTTTACCATCTCGCGGCGGATGTTCGACAGCCGTTGTTGCATTTCGGCTTCCGGGACGGCCGGTGCAGGCGGGCGGAAGGCGCGCGGGATTTCGAGTTGCAGTGCATTCATTATTTAATCTCCATACCTTGAGACGGAAAATTAACGTAGCAGGCGAGACGGTCAAAGGGCGCCTGGACGACGCCGTAGATCGTGACTCCGGCGTCGCTCGTCGCCATCCTGTACACACGACGAAGCATCGGATAACCGATTGGGACCGAGAAAATTTCGCCGACCGTTGCCGAAGCTGGGGCAGCTTCAGCAACAATTCGCGTATTGATAATGTTGATCCCACGACTTCTCAGGGCATCCACAATATAGTTTTTGCCAAACTCCTCCAGGATGTCGTCCTCGATATGTGATGAAAGATAGCTGGCGTCATATAGGAATGGGATGTCTCCGTCGTATATCACCTTTCTTACGCAGAGCATCACTTGATCGGGCGGTTCAATTGCCATCATCGATGGATCGCAGATCTTTTCCCGCGTAACGGAAATCAAGCGTATGTCTGCGCTGTGCAGCGAGGACATACGCAGATCGAGTTGCCGCAAGATGCGCTGAGGCGTCTTCACGTAAGTACCTTTGCCTGGGATCGCGGCGAGGGCGCCCGCTGCCTGCAAGTCCCGAACGGCACGTCTGATGGTGATAGGACTGACGCCGAACTCTGCGCTCAGCGTCGCCGCCGACGGGATCGGCGATTCGCGAACGTAAGTTCCATTCCTGATGCGTCTGAGGATCTCCTCGCGCACGCTCTCGTACAAAGACAAAGAAGTCTCCAGTCTTGGTCTGTTCACGCGGTCTACCGGGTAAGTACCGGTATTGCCATCAGCTTGGCATCTTGACATACCTGATATACCCAGTATACTCACCATATCAACAAAAGGAAAGGAGACAGTTATGAGAATCTCAGCGTTGAGCAAACGGGTGGCGCTTGTTCTGGCAGCGGCCGTGACAGTGGTCAGCACGGGTGTTACAGTTGCTAGAGCGGAATCCACCGAAGACAAGGTTCTTCACGATGGAGAAATCACGATTGGCATCCACAACCAGGTTCCCTGGGGATACCGGAATGCCGATGGCAGCGTTGCCGGAGTCGGCCCCGACATGATCCGGGCGGTGCTTGGGCCGCTCGGCGTGAAGAAAGTTGACTTTGTAATCGTGGACTTCGATGCGCTTATTCCCAGCCTGCTCTCGCGCCGTATTGACGCCGTCGCATCAGGATTGGCAATCACACCGCCACGTTGCAAACAGGTGATTTTTAGCAATCCTGATTTGGCAATCGGTGATGCCCTTCTCGTGAAGAAAGGTAACCCGCTCAATATTCATAGCTACGCCGATGTCGCGAAAAGTCCGGCGGTCCGCATGGCGGGCGGGCGCGGAAGCTCGGCTGTCGAACATGCCATCTCCGCGGGCATTCCAAAAGACCGGATACTTTTGCTGAAGGACGTCGAGTCTTCCGTCGGCGCATTGCTGGCAGGGCGCATTGACGCGGATACTGAGTCCAGCTCCACTGTAATTAATGTACTCAAGGATCCTAACGTCGGTAACAAGCTCGAGCGGGCGATGCCTTTTACCGGTCTGGTGATAAATGGACAGCAGGTAGCGAACTACGCGGCAATCGCTTTCCGGCCAGAAGATGCAAAGCTGCGGGACACCTATAACGAAAGTCTCGCCAAAATAAAGGCCGACGGGACGGTCAAAAAGATCTTTGCTAAATACGGTTTCAGCGATTCTGAGATCGCACCCAGCGATATGACTGCAAAAAAGATCTGTGGCGACGATTTTCGATAAACCAGTGACCCGGATACTCCAGGAGGGCAAATGAATTTTCCCAATGTCATGCTGGGGATCTATAAAGGGTTTGGGGTCACTGCGACCGTTACCATCCTTGGTCTCCTATATGCGATACCGTTTGCCCTGCTTGGAGGAATCCTTCAGAACTTTTCGAGCGGCTTTACTCGCAAGGCCATCACCTTCGTCATCGAATTCTGGAGGAGTTCGCCAGTTATTGTGCTCCTCTATGCTTTCTACTACACGCTACCGGCATTTGGTATCTACTTGTCTGGCGTGACGGTAGGCGCACTCGTCCTCGGGTTGAATTCGGGCGCCTACAGTAGCCAGTCTGTCCGTGCCGCATTGCAGTCGCTTCCGCGTGGGCAATGCGAAGCGGGTCTCGCTTTGGGCTTGAGCCGGGTCGAAGCACTCTTTCTCATCGAGTTGCCGCAGGCAATCAGGGCGATGATACCGGCCTTTATCAATGATTTAATTCAGTTGATCAAGGGAACTGCATTGGTATCACTTATTACGTTGGCGGACATGACGTTTCGCGCTAAGGAAATCGCGCAGTTGAGCTACGATCCCTTGTTGATCTACTCGAGCCTTCTGCTTGCTTATCTGGCGCTCTGCTATCCAGTGACCATCTTCGGGCGCTACCTTGAGAAGTCACACGGAAGTCGGCGGGGGAGAACATGAACTTCGATCTTGCTTTCGCGTTGCGAATCATACCGCGGGTACTGGAGGGAGTCGGCAACACTCTCCTTGTAGCAATCCTTAGCTTCATTGGTGCGCTTACACTTGGTTTTGTCTGGGAGATGTTGCGCCGCTCGAGCAATGTGGTCCGTCCCGTCATCCAGTTCATCATCGATGCAATCCGGTCTACACCTGCGCTCGTTCAGATTTACTTTCTGTTTTTTGTTCTGCCCTACTATGGAGTCACGCTGCCGGCGTTGTTCGTCGGGGTTTTTGGTCTGAGTTTCTACTACTCAGGATATATGGCCGAAGTGTTCAAGGCTGGCATAGATGCTGTCCCCGTTGGACAGTCCGAAGGCGCAAAGAGCCTCGGACTCAGCTGGTGGGACACCATCGCTTTCGTGATTGCGCCGCAGATGTTGCGAAATGTCGCCGCTCCCCTTGGTGCCTATTCAATTGCAATCCTGAAATCGACGCCCTACCTTTCGGTGATTGCGGTTCCCGAAATGCTCGGCAGCGCATTGGACGTGGCTTCCGATACCTACCGTTATGCTGAACCAATGCTCGTTGCGGGGATTCTGTTCTTGGCACTGGCGCTCATCGCCGTTGGCCTGGTTGCGCGCGTAGAACGATCTCTCGGGATTGGCGCTGTGCCGCGGTGAGCAGATCACAAAAGCAGTAGTACATCGTATAAAGTTGTTGTGGAGGACGACATGGCATCCCAATTGACGCGCCCACTCGCCACTGCGAGTGTTTGCGCACAAGCGTCTCCAATTGCTGTCGAAATGGAGAAGGTCTCAAAATGGTATGGCAACTTCGAGGTTCTGCGAGAAGTGAGTCTGGAGGTGGAATTTGGCGAAAAAATCGTTATCTGCGGCCCCTCCGGGTCCGGCAAGTCAACCTTGATCCGATGCATCAATCAGTTGGAGACCCACCAAGAGGGACGAATCAATGTCAACGGCGTGGAGATGCACGCGCGCATGAAAGGATTGGCCGCGTTGCGTCGCGACGTTGGCATGGTGTTTCAGCAGTTTAACCTGTTCCCACACATGAACGTACTGGATAACTGCACCTTGGCCTTGAGACGAGCACGAAAGGTGTCAAGGGAAGAGGCAGAATCGGTTGCAATGGAAAATTTGCAGCGTGTACGGATACCGGATCAGGCAAAGAAATTCCCGGCGCAGTTGTCGGGAGGGCAACAGCAGCGCGTTGCGATCGCGCGTGCTCTCTGCATGAAGCCAAAAATCATGCTGTTCGACGAACCCACGTCCGCGCTTGACCCGGAAATGATCAAGGAGGTACTGGACGTCATGACGGGCCTAGCAAGTGACGGCATGACGATGATCTGTGTGACCCATGAAATGGGTTTTGCGCGCGAGGTGGCGGACCGGGTAGTGTTCATGGACGCAGGTGAGATCATCGAGTGCGCAGATCCAGAGACGTTCTTCCGGAGCCCGACACACCTACGCGCGAAGCAATTCCTCAGCCAGTTGTTGCATAAATAGGGCGACATAATTTTCAAGAGAAGTTTGCCGGAATCCACGTCGCTATAGGCACGAACTGACAGTTTTCCGGAACAGTCGAACAACCTGTAAGCACGATATTCTGACGCGAGGATCGATAGGGCAGGCGACAGAGGAGTGGTTCGTGCCACCACTAACGGAGCCGGGAAAATTGCGATGAGATTGAGGCTGTAACGTGCGAAGGCTTAAAAAGTGACTAAATAGCAATTAGGTATGCAAATAAAATAACGTCGTTTTCTGATTTGGAGACATTTAAATGAAGATGAAATTGCTTGTTGCGTCAGTTGTGACGGTCGTAGGAGCTTCCGCTTATGCACAAGGGTCGGTTACCTTGTACGGTCTGTTCGACGAGGGATTCGACTTCACGAACAATGCGTCAGGAAGCAAGGCTTACGAACTTCAAAGCGGCTATGTTCAAGGCAGTCGTTGGGGTCTGAAAGGTAGTGAGGATCTTGGCGGTCAATTGAGCGCAGTGTTTCAGATTGAAAACGGCTTCAACGTCAACAATGGAAAGCTTGGCCAGGGCGGCCTGATGTTCGGACGTCAGGCATACGTGGGACTGTCAAGTTCGACTTATGGCAAGCTTACCTTTGGTCGACAGTATGACTCTGTTGTCGATTACTTCTCGTTGACGACGGCAAATGGAAACTGGGCGGGTTATCTGTTTTCTCACCCATACGACAACGATAATACGGATGGTACGTTCCGTGTCAATAATACGGCGAAATACACCAGTCCGAATCTCGGGGGCTTCCAGTTTGGCGGCACTTATAGTTTCTCTAACGACACCAACTTCGCTAACAATCGCCAATACAGCCTAGGTGCGCAATACGCCACTGGAAGCTTTCTGTTCGCGGCGTCTTATTTGCAGGCTAATAACCCGTCTTCAACTGCAACCGGTGCGATCAACAACGGCGGCGATGAGAATTTTGTGGGTGACCGGCTTCGCATTTTCGGTGCAGGTATTAACTACTATGTTGGAAGCGCCACGTTCGGCTTCGCTTACTCAAACGTGGATGTGAAGAATCCGGTGAACTCCGGCTATGTGGGCGCTATTACACCTGTTAGCGGTCCCGCTTCGGACCTCCGCTTCCAGAACTTCGAAATCAATGGCAAGTACCAGTTCACGCCAGCGTTCTATGTTGGCGCGATGTACACGTATACACATGCGACGATGAACACGGCGGCGGGCACCTTCCACCCGAACTATCAAACAGTCGGGTTGATGGGCGACTACAACATTTCAAAGCGAACCGATGTTTATCTTCAGGGGGCCTATCAGCACGTCGGAGGAGATGCAACAGGTTCAGTGCTGGATTTCGCATATGTACCCGGTGCTTACGGTGTTTCCTCGGGCAACAGCCAGCTCGTTATGCGCCTCGGGCTTCGTCATAAATTCTAGTCAGCTCGGCTTGACCTCAAATCGGGGAGATCGGGCGGTTCTCTGAAGAGCAGTGCAATGTTGGCCAATCTCGCCGCGGCGCGACAGGGTAAAAAGGCGGCGAGTTCGCATCGTCTAATACCGGTCTGAAGGTATTAGTGTTCAGGGACTGAGTTCGACGCAAATCCATAGTTCGCGATCTGGCGGGGATGACGCGGCCGTGGACGACGGGGCATTTTCGGCTTCTGCATTATCTGTCTGCCCGGTCGGCTACTTGTCGGCACAAGGGCGTTACCAGTGCCAACGTTAGACGTTGGCTACTGCCCCTCAAGTCCATTCCTGAGGCGTTTCCTCGCCACTCGGCAACGTGAGGCCAACAGTCGGTAAAGGCAACGCTGTCTTGTACCGCACCTGCTTAAGCGCAAAGCTGGAGCGGATGTTCGACACGCCGGGTATTTTCGTCAACCATTGAACGATGACGTGCTCAAGGCTTTGCATGTCAGGCACGACAACCCGCAGCAGATAATCGGCATCGCCCGTCATCAGATAGCACTCCATCACCTCGGGCCGATCGGTGATCTCCCTCTCGAAGCGGCGCAGTGCGTCTTCTACCTGTTGCTCGAGCCTGACCTGAATGAAGACATTGATACGCAACCCGAGTGCGCTTGCGTCGAGGAGGGTGACGTGCTGCCGGAACAGACCGAGCTTTTCGAGTGTGCGCACGCGATTGAAGCAGGGAGTTGGAGAGAGGTTAACAGCGCGTGCGAGCTCGGCGTTTGTGATACGCGCATTGTCCTGCAACTGCCGCAGGATCGCGATGTCGGTTCGATCCAACCGGCGGGTTGGAAGCTTTGTTTCGGACGTCATAGTATGGAAATCTCACGTGAGACTGCGTTCCCAGAATTTATACCCTATCTGAAGCGAAAACTACCAGCAAAAGAGACGCACATTTTGTGAACAGTTGGATAAGCTCTTCTCACGCCGTCGAACTGTCTCGTTCGACATGCATGAGTCTCAAATCTCACGAATCTCACTGTTCAGCATGGAGTCACCATGACCGATTTATCGAGCGGTGCCAAACCGGTTCTCGCCCTCGCTCAAACCCGTATCGACAACGATCCGCAGGAGACTGCCGAGTGGATCGCCGCACTCGACGGCGTGGTGGAGCATGTCGGGCTCGAGCGCGCCCAGTATCTCTTCGACCGTCTGGCGGCGCACGCCTTGTCGAGCGGTATTGCAACGGCACGTGCGAATGTCACACCCTATACGAACACCATTCCGGTCGACCAGCAGCCGCCGTTTCCAGGTGACGTCGATATGGAAGAGCGACTCGCAGCTGCACTACGCTGGAATGCGCTCGCGATGGTGGTGCGGGCGAACCGCGCTTACGGCGAACTCGGGGGACATATTGCGAGCTACGCGTCGGCAGCGGATCTCTTTGAGGTGGGGTTCAACCACTTCTTTCGTGGTGCCAATGATACGCATGGAGGTGACCTCGTCTATTTCCAGCCCCACTCGTCACCGGGCGTGTATGCGCGCGCATACCTGGAAGGTTTTCTGAGCGAGCAGCATCTGGAGCATTACCGTCGCGAGATTGCAGGCCCGGGCCTGTGTTCGTATCCGCATCCCTGGCTGATGCCCGACTTCTGGCAGTTTCCAACGGGTTCGATGGGCATCGGACCGATCAACTCGATTTACCAGGCGCGTTTCATGCGCTATCTGCAGAACCGTGGGTTGCGCCAAACGGAAGGGCAAAAGGTCTGGGGGTTCTTCGGGGACGGCGAGATGGACGAGCCCGAATCGATTGGGGCCTTGTCTCTTGCGGCCCGCGAAGGGCTCGACAATCTCGTTTTCGTGATCAACTGCAATCTGCAGCGACTTGACGGCCCCGTGCGAAGTAACGGCCGCATCATCGACGAACTCGAAGCGCAATTCACGGGCGCGGGCTGGAACGTCATCAAGGTGGTTTGGGGTTCCGACTGGGATGCGCTTTTCGCACGCGATCGCACTGGCGCCTTGTTGCGCGCGTTTGCGCATACCGTCGATGGACAGTTTCAGACCTTTTCGGCCAATGACGGCGCCTACAACCGTGAGCGCTTCTTTGGACAGAACGAGGAACTGGCTGCGCTCGCCGCGCATCTGAGCAACGATGACATCGACCGTCTGCGCCGCGGCGGACATGACGTACGGAAGCTGTATGCGGCGTACGACAAGGCACTGAAGCATGGTGGTCAACCCACTGTCATTCTCGCGAAGACAATGAAGGGCTTCGGCATGGGCTCGATTGGCCAGGGCCGGATGACTACGCATCAGCAGAAGAAACTCGACATCGAACAGCTGAAAGCGTTTCGCGACCGGTTTCGCTTACCCATTTCCGACGAGGAGGTCGAACAGCTGCGGTTCTACAGGCCGGCGGACAACAGTCCGGAAATGCGGTACCTGCATGCCCGGCGCGAAGCGCTTGGCGGATATCTGCCCCGCAGAAGGAGAGCCGCGTCGCAAACGCTGCCTGTGCCGGCACTGTCGGCCTGGGGGCAATTCGCGCTGGAAGCCAGCGGCAAGGAGATGTCAACCACGATGGCGTTCGTGCGGATGCTCGGAAGCCTTCTGAAGGACCCGTCGCTCGGTCCTCGCATTGTCCCTGTGGTTGCCGACGAGGCACGCACGTTCGGCATGGCGAATCTGTTCCGGCAGGTTGGGATCTATTCGCCGCTCGGGCAACTGTACGAGCCCGAAGACATGGGTTCGATGCTGTACTACCGGGAAGACACTGGCGGACAGATACTGGAAGAAGGCATTTCGGAGGCCGGCGCTGTGTCGTCTTGGGTTGCGGCGGCAACTTCATACAGCGTGCACGACCTGCCCATGCTGCCGTTCTACATCTACTACTCGATGTTCGGTTTCCAGCGCATCGGCGATCTGATCTGGGCTGCTGCTGATCAGCGAGCGCGCGGCTTTCTGATCGGTGCGACGGCGGGCAAAACGACGCTCGGTGGCGAGGGTTTGCAGCATCAGGACGGCACGAGCCATTTGGCGGCTTCAACGGTACCGAACTGCCGAGCCTATGATCCGGCATTCGCGTACGAGGTAGCCATGATCGTCGACGAAGGCATGGGCGAAATGATCGAACGTCAGCGCGATGTGTTTTATTACCTGACGGTGACGAACGAGAACTACGCCCAGCCTTCGCTTCCGGGTGCACCCGTCGAGGGCGTGCGTGAAGGTGTGCTCAAGGGTATGTATCCGCTCGACGCGACATCCGTCGGTCGGACACAGGTCCAGTTGCTCGGTTCGGGGGCGATTCTGGGCGAAGTGCAGGCCGCTGCGCGCTTGCTGAAGGAAGACTGGAGCATCGAAGCTTCTATCTGGAGCGTCACCAGCTATACCGAGCTGCAACGGGACGGTGTCGCAGCCGAACGCACCGATCGTTTGTTCAATGAGGATCGCGGTCCCGCTCCGTATGTGACGTCTGTGTTGTCTCCCACTCGGGGGCCCGTGGTCGCAGCAACAGACTATGTGCGTGCTGTGCCGGAACTCATTCGTGCGTATGTGCCGCGGCGCTACGTGACACTCGGCACCGATGGCTTTGGACGCAGTGATACCCGTGCGGCATTGCGAGCCTTCTTCGAAGTCGACCGGTATTCGATCGCGATTGCTGCGCTGAAAGCGCTCGCGGACGACGGCGCAATCCCGGATGAGGTCGTCAAACAGGCCGTTGATCGCTATGGCAAGCATGATGGTCAACGGGCCCCGCCGTGGCAACGGTGATCCGCACCATGCGGAGCCAAAAATGAAAATTGCGGGTTCAGAGATGCAACAGGTTGCGAAAGCCGGTCCTTCGGGCAATTCGGGCACGGATGGCCACGCGTCGGGAGCACAGGTGGTCATGTCCGTCTTGCGCGCAGAGGGTGTTGATGCGGTTTGGGGGTACCCAGGGGGCGCCGTCCTGCCACTCTACGACGTGCTTCAGGAATCCATCGATATCACCCATTTGCTGGTTCGCCATGAACAGGCCGCCGTGCACGCGGCAGATGGTTTCGCGCGCGCAACGGGAAAGGTCGGCGTAGCGCTGGTGACGTCGGGGCCGGGCGTGACGAACGCGGTGACGGGCATTGCGACCGCCTATTTCGATTCGATCCCGCTGGTGGTGATCTCCGGTAACGTGCCCACACACGCTATTGGAACCGACGCGTTCCAGGAGTGTGATGCTGTCGGGATCACCAGGTCGATCGTCAAGCATAACTTTCTGGTGCTGGACGTCTCGCAACTGGCGAAGACGCTAAAAAGCGCGTTCCATGTTGCCCGCACCGGACGCCCAGGCCCCGTACTGGTGGATATTCCCAAAGATGTACTTCAGGCGAGGACGCCGTTGTGCATACCTGAATCCATTGAGCTACGGTCCTACCGTCCACGCACGGATCCTCACGCGGGACAGGTGCGTCGAGCCGCCGAAGCGCTCGCACGCTCACGCAGGCCATGCATTCTGGTTGGCGGCGGAGCGGTCGCGTCGGCAGCAAGCGAGGAGATTGGGGAACTCGTGCGGCGACTTGATGCGCCGGTGACGAACACGTTGATGGCGCTCGGCGCCTTTCCCGCTTCAGACAGGCGGTGCCTCGGGATGCCAGGGCTGCATGGCACATACGAAGCCAACATGGCCATGCAGCATTGCGACGTGCTGATTGCGTTCGGTGCGAGATTCGACGATCGGGTGGTTGGAAATACCGGGGACTTCCGCTCCGGTGGCAGGACGATTATCCATGTCGATATCGACCCCGCGTCCATAGATAAGCGGGTGCAGGTTGACATACCGATCGTAGGAGATGTGAGGACCTCAGTGCGCGCGATACTGGAGCAGCTCCGGGCACAGCGGATCAATGACGGAAATCGCAACGACTGGTGGAGAGAGATCGAGGCCTGGCGTGCGAAGCGCTGCCTCGCCTACGAGCCGGACGCCGATGTGATCAAGCCTCAGTTTGTTATCCAACGGCTTTGGGAAGCTACCGGAGGCGATGCCTATATCTGTTCGGATGTCGGGCAGCACCAGATGTGGGCCGCGCAGTTGTATGGATTCGACAAACCGCGTCGATGGATCAACTCAGGCGGGCTTGGAACCATGGGTGTCGGACTGCCCTACGCAATGGGCGTCAAACGGGCGCTTCCGGACGCGGACGTGGTCACAATCACCGGGGACGGTTCGATCCAGATGTGCATCCAGGAGTTGTCGACCTGTAAGCAGTACGACATCGGCGTCAAAATCGTTTCGCTTAACAACGGCTTCCTCGGTATGGTAAGGCAACTGCAGCATGTGAATTATCGTGACCGTTACTCTCACTCGTACATGGACGCGTTGCCTGACTTTATCGCGCTCGCCCGCGCTTACGGGCATGTCGGCTTTCGCATCGAGCGACCATGCGATGTCGAGCCGGTGCTGCGTGAAGCACTTGCCATGAAGCAGCGTACGGTATTCATGGACTTCGCCATTGATCCGTCCGAGAACGTCTGGCCTATGGTACGGGCTGGCGCGGGACTGACGGACATGCTGATGAATTCGGGCGACCTCGACCGGTAGTTCGATATGACTAGGGCTTCGGGCATCCACGTGTCCGCTGCCTGTTCCGGCCGGAGCGAAATACTACGCGATGATTGTTGCTCTCGCTTTGGAGCGCGATTGGGAGATTACTGAAGTGCATGTAAGAGAGATTAAGGTGCCTGACATTGGCGACTACAATGGCGTGCCCGTCATCGAGGTGCTGGTGGCTCCCGGTGATGTAATACAGGAAGAGCAATCGCTGGTTACGCTGGAGTCGGACAAGGCCACCATGGATGTGCCCAGTCCTCTTGGCGGCGTCGTTCGGGAAGTAAAGCTCAAGATCGGAGATACGGTGTCGGAAGGCTCGGTCATCCTGCTCATGGAGCCGCACGGCGCGGTGGCCGAGGTGGTCACCGCTGAGGCGGGTCCCGTGGCGAAGCTCGGGCTTTATGACGGTTCACCCATTGTGAATGAACTGCTTGAACCGGCAAGCCGTCCCTCCGCGCCTGCGCCAGCGGCTGTAGTCGCGCAGAAGGACGTTCGGATGTCGAGCCATGCTTCGCCCTCAGTGCGCAAGCTGGCGCGGGATCTCGGCGTGGAAGTGGCTAGGATTGTGGGCTCGGGCCCGAAGGGTCGCATCACGCAGGACGACGTTACGGCGTTTGTGAAGGGCGTGATGACGGGTCGACTGGCGGCGCCCGCTGCTGCAGCAGCCCCGGCGGCCGTGGGAGGCGCGGGTCTGAACCTGCTTCCTTGGCCGAAGCTCGACTTCACGAAGTTCGGGCCGGTCGATACGCAACCGCTTTCCCGCATCAAGAAGATTTCGGGTGCGAACCTGCATCGCAACTGGGTCATGATCCCGCACGTCACGAACAACGACGAAGCGGATATTACCGAGCTCGAAGCGCTGCGCGTGCAACTGAACAAGGAAAATGAGCAGGCGGGCGTGAAATTCACGACGCTCGCGTTCGTCATCAAGGCCTGTGTCGCGGCGCTGAAAAAGTTCCCGGCGTTCAACGCGAGCCTTGACGGCGACAACATTGTCTACAAGCAGTTCTACCACATCGGTTTTGCCGCCGACACGCCGAACGGCCTCGTCGTTCCGGTGATTCGCGACGCGGACAAGAAGGGCCTAGTCGATATCGCGAAGGAGATGACGGAACTGTCGAAGCTCGCGCGCGAAGGCAAGCTGAAGCCGGACCAGATGCAGGGCGGCTGCTTCTCGATCTCGTCGCTGGGCGGTATCGGCGGCACGCACTTCACGCCGATTATCAACGCGCCTGAAGTCGCCATTCTCGGCCTGTCGCGCAGCGCCACGAAGCCCGTGTGGGACGGAAAACAGTTCGTACCGCGCCTCATCCTGCCCCTGTCGCTTTCGTGGGATCACCGCGTCATTGATGGCGCGGAAGCCGGACGCTTCAATGCCTATCTAGCCACGATTCTGGCCGACTATCGACGGGTATCGCTTTGACCGGCGACAAGCCCCGGCACAAACGCAAAGAAGAAACTAACAAATGACGCTTATCGATGTAAAAGTGCCCGACATCGGTGACTTCAGGGACATCGAGGTCATCGAAGTCAACATCAAGGTCGGCGACGTTATCGAGAAGGAGCAGACGCTGTTGTCGCTCGAGTCGGACAAGGCCACGATGGAAGTGCCCAGCAATGTTGCGGGCACCGTCACGGAAGTAAAGATCAAGGCTGGCGACAAGGCTTCGCGGGGCACGGTAATCGCTCTGGTCGAGACGTCGGAAGTTGCGGCCGCGCCGGGTCCGAAGGCGGAAGCACCGAAGGGGCCCAAGGTAGCGGAAGCACCGAAGGCCGCCGACGGTTCGAAAACCGCGACGCCGCAAGCCGGCAGCTATTCGGGTTCCGTCGACGTCGAATGCGACATGCTCGTGCTCGGCGCCGGTCCCGGCGGCTACTCGGCGGCATTCCGCTCGGCCGATCTCGGCATGAAGACGGTGCTCGTCGAACGCTATTCGACGCTCGGCGGCGTGTGTCTGAACGTCGGCTGCATTCCGTCGAAGGCGCTGCTGCACACGGCGCTCGTGATCGACGAAGCAGAAGCGCTCGGCTCGCACGGCATCACGTTCGGCAAGCCGCAGATCGATCTCGACAAACTGCGCGACTTCAAGTCGGGCGTCGTCAAGAAACTGACGGGCGGTCTCGCGGGGATGGCGAAGGCGCGCAAGGTCGAAGTCCTCACGGGCCTCGGCGCGTTCGTCGATCCGTATCACATGGAAGTGCAGGGCGAAAACGACAAGAAGGTCGTCAGGTTCAAGCAGGCGATCATCGCGGCGGGTTCGCAAGCCGTGAAGCTGCCGTTCATTCCGGAAGATCCGCGCGTCGTCGATTCGACGGGTGCGCTGGAGTTGCGCCAACTGCCGAAGCGCATGCTCGTGATCGGCGGCGGCATCATCGGTCTCGAAATGGCGACGGTGTACGCGACGCTCGGCGCGCAGATCGACGTCGTCGAAATGCTCGATGGCCTGATGGCGGGCGCGGACCGCGATCTCGTGAAGGTCTGGGAGAAGTTCAACAGCAAGCGTTTCGGCAACGTGATGCTGAAGACCAGGACGACGGGCGCGGAAGCGAAGCCGGACGGCATCTACGTGACGTTTAAAGGCGAGAAGGCGTCTGCCGAGCCGCAACGCTACGACCTCGTGCTGGTCGCCGTGGGCCGCAGCCCGAACGGCAAGAAGATCGGCGCGGACAAGGCAGGCGTGGCCGTGACGGATCGCGGCTTCATCGACGTCGACAAGCAGATGCGCACCAACGTGCCACATATTTTCGCGATCGGCGATGTCGTCGGCCAGCCGATGCTCGCGCACAAGGCCGTGCACGAAGGCCACGTCGCGGCGGAAGCGGCGCATGGCGAGAAGGCGTACTTCGACGCGATGCAGATTCCGTCGGTGGCTTACACCGATCCGGAAGTGGCATGGGCGGGCAAGACGGAAGACCAGTGCAAGGCCGAAGGCATCAAGTACGGCAAGGCAGTGTTCCCGTGGGCCGCGTCGGGCCGCGCGATCGCGAATGGTCGCGATGAGGGCTTCACGAAGCTGATCTTCGACGAAGAAACGCATCGCGTGATCGGCGGCGGCATCGTCGGTCTTAATGCGGGCGACCTGATCAGCGAAGTGTGCCTCGCGATCGAGATGGGGGCCGACGCGACGGATATCGGCAAGACGATCCATCCGCACCCGACGCTCGGCGAATCGATCGGGATGGCCGCGGAACTGTACGAAGGCGTTTGTACGGATCTGCCGCCGCAAAAGAAGAAGTAGAGCGCGAACGGCGTGGGACCGCAACGACATTGGGTATGGGCGTTCAGGAATTCACACTACGATTGGATGAACACACATAACTTTATCGGCGCAACACCATGTGACGATGCTGCTGTGCCGGCTTTTCAGTCCAATCAGCAACTCAAACACGTAATTTTGCTAAACGAAGTGGCCGAGCCGACTCGGTCGAGACCGGTGTCTACGCTACCTGTCAAAGGGAAGCAGATTTCTCCCTATGCTTCGTTGTTGCAAAGTCCGACATCGATGCTGGTGAGCGTTGTGAATGAACGGGCCGATGTCTCGCGTGCTGCAATTCTCGGCTACAACTGAGTAGAGGCGGGGCAATCGAGCGCAGCCCCCGTCTGCGCGTCACGGCGCGCATCTATTACTGCGGGAGCAATCCGCGAGCGGAGCGCGGGGCTCGTTCGCCTCATGCGAACTGGACTCCATCGGGAGAGCCGAAGATCGTCTACTGACGAGAACCAAAGAGGCGACTATCGTAAGCACCCGGCGAAGTCATCTTGATCGGCAAGTCGTGCCGCCCGACGATCATGTCCATTCAAATTTTAAATGGACAGGTGTACATGACGGACGAAGTCGAGGTTGTCCAGGATGTGGTGCAGCCG
>NZ_JBFPKN010000035.1:0-53172 GCF_040948805.1 Paraburkholderia sp. BR13439
CGTTCGAGCGAGGTGCGCTGCCCAGCGTCGACGGCGACTTCGCCCGCGTCGTTGATCGCGCAGCCGAGCGCCTGGGCAAGCGTGACGTTCGGCAGCAGTCCGTAGCCGCACGCGACGCGCTCGCAATCGAGCGTCACGTCGCGCTCGCCGCGCCGGATCGTCACCTGCTCAACGCGCTCGGCGCCGCGGGCTTCGCGCACGATGCTGCCGCTCCAGTAGCGCAGTCCCGCGAAGCCGCGCGTGAGACTGATCGCCTGACGCAGCTTCGCAGGCTCGCGCAGCAGCGACACGCCGAACCGCGCGACCTTCGCCGCCGATGCCTGCTCGACCACCGCGATCACATGCGCGCCGGCCTCTCGCGCGGTGGCAAGCGCCGCCATCAGCAGCGGGCCGCTGCCGGCGATTACGATGCGTTCGCCGCGCACCGGCATGCCGCCTTTGATCAGCGCCTGCAATGCGCCCGCGCCGGTCACGCCGGGCAACGTCCAGCCGGGAAATGGCAGAAGACGCTCGCGCGCGCCGGTCGCAAGAATCAGCCTGTCGTAAGTGATCGACACGCCGCCTTGTTCGGCGGATTCGAGCAGCAAAGCTTGAGCGCCGAGCGGCGCGATCACGCGCGTCGCTGGCCAGTAAGTGAAGTTTCGCTGCGATAGCAACGCCGCGAGCAACGCATGCAGCGGCGCTTGCGGCGGATAGCCGGGCCCCTGGCGCCAGATCTGGCCGCCGGCGCGCGGGTTGTCATCGATCTGCGCGACCGTCGCGCCTGCCTGCGCCGCCGCTCGCGCGGCATTGAGCCCGGCCGGACCACCGCCGATCACCACGATGTCGAAGTGCCGCGTCATGCGTGTACTGTCCCGTTTCGTGTCTGCACGCGCTGGCCGTCGCGGCACAGCGTCTGGCACGCGAGCGCATGCGCGCGACCGTCGATCGTCACGCGGCACTCCTGGCACACGCCCATCCCGCACAGCGCGGCGCGCGGCTCGCCTTTGACCGACAGACGCGAGCCGCGGATACCCGCCATAGCGAGCGCCGCGGCCACGATCGTGCCGGGTTTCACTTCGATGCTGCAACCGTCGACCGTCAATCGGATGCTAGCCGCGTCAGGGTCAGTCATGGGCCACCTGTTCAGCAAAACGGACCGGCAGATAAGGTTCGAACGGAATCGGCGCGGCGTGGCCCGCGATCTGCGCGGCGAGCAGTTTCGCGGTCGCGAGCGAGGTCGTTACGCCAAGCCCTTCGTGACCGACCGCAAGCCACACGCGGGACGTGGAACCAGAGCCAACTTCGGGCGCAAACTCGCCGGCCGGTCCGATCAGCGGCAGGCCGTCCGGCGACGCCGCACGAAACCCCGTCCACGCGCGGATGCCGCTGAGCGTCGGCAACGCCGGCAGATACAGCGCTGCGCGTTGCAGCATCTGCGCGAGCACGGGCATCTCGACGGCGGGATCGGTCGTTTCGAATTGGCGCGACGAGCCAATCAGCAATTGCCCGGTCGGACGCGGCTGCGCGTTGAACGCGACCGACGTGCCGGTCGCGTGATGTGCGCTCTTGATATAGCCGAGTTCGAGGAGTTGATGCTGGATCAGCTCCGGGTAGCGGTCGGTGATGAGCAGATGGCCTTTCTTCGGCTGCATCGGCAGCGACGGCAGCAATTGCGCCGCGCCGAGGCCGTTCGCGACGACCACGTGCGCCGCGCTGATGCACTCGCCGCTCGCCAGCGTCACACCGCCTGCATCGATCGACATGACCTGCGCACCGAGCCGCACGCTGATATTCGCCGCGTGCGGCGATTGGGTGAGCAGCCATTCGGCAGTGGTCGGCGCATACACGATGCTGTCGTGCACGATGCGCAAGCCGCCGGCCATCGATGGTGCGAGCGCCGGTTCGCAGGCGCGCAACCCGGCCGGGTCCACCAGTTGCGCGGCAACGCCTTGGCTTCCAAACGCCGCATGCATTGCGCGCGCGGCTTGCCATTCTTCGTCGTCGGCCGCGACCCACAGTGTGCCGCAGCGCGCGAACGCGTCACGCGCGCGCAGCTGCGGCGCGAGTTCGAGCCACAGCTCGCGCGAGTAGCGGCTCAGTGCGAATTCGGCGGGCGAGTCGTTCATCACGACGATGTGGCCCATGCCGGCCGCCGTCGCGCCGCCGCCGATGCGCTGCGCGTCGAGCACGTCGACGCGCATGCCGAGCGCGGCCAGTTCCGCCGCGCACGCGGCACCGACGATACCCGCTCCGATGATCAGCGCGTCCGGGCTCATGCGGTCCGGATACCCCACGCGAACGGATCGCGCTCATCGAAACACAGACGCCCCTCGGCCATGACGTGCGCGTGACCGGTGATGGTCGGAATCACATGGACGCCGTCGCCCGCGGCGCGATAGCTCGCCTCGAACACGCTGCCGATGATGCTCTCCTGGCGCCACACCGCGCCTTCGGCGAGCTTGCCGTCGGCCGCGAGACACGCGACCTTCGCGCTCGTGCCGGTGCCACACGGCGAGCGGTCGTACGCATTGCCCGGACACAGCACGAAGCTGCGGCTGTCGAGGCCCTTGCGCGAGCCCGGTCCGAACAGCTCGATATGGTCGATCAGCGCGCCGTTCGCGCCGGTGATGTTCTGTGCGATCAGCGCGTCGCGAATCGTCGAGCTGAACGCCGTCAGGCTCGCGATGTTCGCGGCTTCGAGCTCGTGGCCATGCTCGGCGACGAGGAAAAACCAGTTGCCGCCCCAGCCGATGTCGCCGGTCAGCACGCCATAGCCAGGCACGTCGACCTGCACGGCCTTGCGGTGGCGATAAGCGGGCACGTTGCGCACCCCGACTGCGCCGTCTTCGTTCAGCGTCGCCTCGACCACGCCGACCGGCGTTTCAATCCGGTGCCGTCCCGGCCCGATCCGCCCCATGTGCGCGAGCGACACGACGAGCCCGATCGTGCCGTGCCCGCACATGCCGAGATAGCCGACGTTGTTGAAGAAGATCACGCCGGCCGCGCAGCTCGGATCGCCGGGCTCGCAGAGCAGCGCACCGACCACCACGTCCGAGCCGCGCGGTTCGGTGACGATGCCGGCGCGCCAGTCGTCGAAGCGGGTGCGGAAAACGTCGAGCCGTTGCGCGAGCGTGCCGCCGCCCAGGTCCGGGCCACCCGACACCACGAGGCGGGTAGGCTCACCGCCGGTGTGCGAGTCGATGATGTTGAGGGTTTTCATGTCGCCCATGGTAGGAATCGCGGGCGGGTGGGTCTTGGTGCGCGTGCGCGCGGATTGAGACGATTTCGGCATACCGGCACGTTGCGTGATCCGCCGCGCGCGCGGCGCGCGGAACGTCCCGCTATTCGGTATCGGCGTCGACAAACATCACTCCGGACACGGGCACCGAACGCCACTGGCCAGCCCAACGGCCTACAACGCGGATTTCAGCATATACCCGACCGACTGCAAATCTTCACGCCCCGAGCACAGGGTCGCCGACCCGCAGCAACCGGTAGCCACTCCTGTATACAGGTTGCAGCCGGAAACCATTACGCGGCTCGATCGCGAGCGACAGACGCAGCCGCGACACGTGACTGTCGATGGTCCGCGTGTATTCGCGCAGCTCGCGGCCCCACACCGTCGCGAAGATATGGTCGCGCGACATCACGCGATCGATGTTGGAAAAGAGCAGCACCGCGATCCGGTACTGCGTGGGTGACAACGGCACGGGCTTGCCGCGCAGCGCGACGGCCCGGCGGACCGTGTCGAAACGGTAAGGGCCGATCTCGAAGCAGGTCGCGGCGCTGAAGCTCACCAGGTAAGCGCGCCGCAGCAGCGCCGCGACTCGCGCGCGAAACTCGGCGTCCCGCAACGGCAACGCGAGGTATTCGTCGGCACCGCCAGCGAGCGCGCGCACCATGCTTTCCTCCGATCTGTCGTTCGACACGAACATGATCGGCACGTGCTCGCCTGCCACGAGGCGCATCGAGCGCAACAGGTCCGCGCCGGCGGGCCGCGTTTCCTGCCAGTCGAGCACCAGCAGATCCATCGTGGAGTGCACGAGCGATTTCGACATCGCGCGGCCGTCGTCATACGCCGCGCAGAAATGGCCGGCTCTCACCAGCATTGATTCAATGGACCGACGCATGACCGGGTCACGCTGAAGGACAGCAACGCGCATGGAATGAACTCTTGATAAGGACTCGCGGGCCATTCTCCGGGACGCACCCCGATCTCTCCCTTCGGAGCATTCCTAATTTCCGCGCTTTCTTCGCTCAATTGGGCGCTTCCGCGGCACTTCCCCTTTCATCCTGTAAAATCCGCGCCGGCCTCAGTCGTCAGCGCGCCCGCCCTATCCGGACGGCGCGCCCGTGTTCCGTGCTCTACCCAGCGCTTGCCACACTTCTCGTCCGACGACCGCCGTATGTCCACGCGTGACCCGCGTGGCTCCCAATTCAACAAAAGACATGGCAATGCAAGCAACAAATCTGGGTGGAGCGCAGGCTGTCACCCCACGCCCGCTTGGGCACAGCGATTACAAGACACTCGGTCTCGCCGCGCTCGGCGGAGCGCTCGAGTTCTACGACTTCATCATCTTCGTTTTCTTCGCGCCGGCGATCGGCCAGCTGTTCTTCCCGGCGGCGATGCCGGACTGGCTGCGTCAAGTGCAGACCTTCGGCATTTTCGCGGCCGGTTATCTGGCGCGGCCGCTCGGCGGCATCATCATGGCGCACTTCGGCGACCTGTTCGGCCGCAAGCGCATGTTCACGCTGAGCGTGCTGCTGATGTCGGTGCCGACGCTGCTGATGGGCCTGATGCCCACCTACGCGAGCATCGGCGTGCTCGCGCCGGTGCTGCTGCTGCTGTTCCGCGTGATGCAGGGCGCGGCGGTCGGCGGCGAAGTGCCGGGCGCATGGGTGTTCGTGTCCGAGCATGTGCCCGGGCGGCACGTCGGCTATGCGTGCGGCACGCTGACGGCCGGCCTCACGGCCGGCATTCTGCTCGGCTCGCTGATCGCGTCGGCAGTCAATCGCCATTTCACGCCCGCCGATATTTCCGAGTTTGCGTGGCGTATTCCGTTCCTCATCGGCGGCGTGTTCGGCATGTTCTCGGTGTATCTGCGCCGCTGGCTGCACGAGACGCCGGTATTCGCCGAGCTGAAGCAGCGCAAGGCGATCGCCGCGGAAGTGCCGCTGAAGGCCGTACTGCGCGATCACGGCCGCGCGGTGATCGTGTCGATGCTGCTCACGTGGATGCTGTCGGCGGCGATCGTCGTCGTGATCCTGATGACGCCGACGCTGCTGCAAAAGCAATTCCACATCGAGCCGGCCACCGCGCTGCTCGCGAACTGTGTCGCGACGCTGTGCCTGACGATCGGCTGCGTGATGGCGGGCTCGATCGCCGGACGGATTGGCGCGGGTCGCACCATTTTCGTCGGCGGCGTTGCGCTTGCAATCACGTACTACGTGATGTTTCGCCAGTTGGCCGTCGACACGTCCCTGCTCGTACCGCTGTATGCACTGGCCGGGCTGTTCGTCGGCGTGATCGGCGCGATTCCCCTCGTGATGGTCCGCGGATTCCCGCCGGTGGTGCGCTTCTCGGGCATTTCGTTCTCGTACAACGTCGCGTACGCGGTGTTCGGCGGTCTGACGCCGATCGCCGTGTCGCTGATGATGAAGTCGAACCCGCTGGCCGCGCCGCTGTATGTCGCGGCGATCTGCGTGCTGGGCGCGCTGACCACGCTGTTCATCAAGGACGCGCCGCAGGGGCGTTGAGCCGACGCCGGAGCTCGCCTCGTCGATCCGCATCCAGCGCGTCGACGAGGCGCTCCGCGACGGCGCGGCCTTCGGGGCGCCGTCGCTCGCACGGGCGACATCCATACTTCACGCCACACCGAAACGTGGCACGCTGCATCGGGCATACGATGCAGTCATGAACTCATCCACACCCTCCTTTTCGCCCGCCCTCGGCCGCGTTCTCGCGACCGTCAGCGTCGGCTTCGTGGTCACGCAACTCGACGTGACCATCGTCAATATCGCGCTGCCACGAATCGGCGCGGATCTGCACGCGAACGTCGCGGGACTGCAATGGGTCGTCGATGCGTACACGCTCGGGTTCGCCGTACTGATGCTCTCGGCCGGCGCGCTCGGCGACCGCTTCGGCGCGCGGCGCATGTATGCGTGCGGAATCGTGCTGTTCGCGCTCGCGTCGCTGGCCTGCGGGCTCGCGCTCGACGCCCCGATGCTCGTCGCCGCACGCGCGGTGCAAGGCATCGGCGCGGCCGCGATGCTGCCGAATTCGCTCGCGCTGCTCAATCAGTCGTTCGGCCACGAACCGAAGCTGCGGGCGCGCGCGGTCGGCCTGTGGACCGCGTCCGGCGCGATTTCGATCGCGGCCGGGCCGGTGGCCGGCGGTCTGCTGATCGCCGCGTTCGGCTGGCGCAGCATCTTTCTCGTCAATCTGCCGTTCTGCGCGGCGGGCCTGCTGGCGACGCTGCTGTGGATTCCGCATCCGCAAACCGCGCAGCGCGGAGCGCCCGCCGCCGCTTGCGGCAACATCGGCGCGATACCGCGCGGCATCGATCTCGGCGGCCAGTGTCTCGCGATCGTCGCACTGACCGCGTTCGTCGCCGCGGTGATCGAATGGCGGCCGCTCGGGCTTGCGCATCCGCTGGTCGCCGGCGGCTTCGTGCTGGCGCTGCTGGCGGCGGTCGCGTTCGTGTTCGTCGAAGCGCGTGTCGCGAGCCCGATGCTGCCGCTGTCGCTGTTCGGCACGCGCACGTTCAGCGCCGCGGTGCTGTTCGGCATCTGCGTGAACCTGACGTATTACGGCATGGTGTTCGTGCTGAGCCTCTACCTGCAGCGTGTGCGCGGCTACACGCCGCTGCAGGCGGGCCTCGCGTTCCTGCCGCTGACGGGCGGCTTCCTGATCTCGAACGTCGCGAGCGGCTGGGTGATCGGCCGCCTCGGGGTGCGCGTGCCGATGATCCTCGGTGCGATCACGGCCGGTCTCGGCTACGGCCTGCTGCATCTGGTCGATGCCGACACGCCGCTGATTGGCCTGCTGCTGCCGTTTTTGCTGATTCCGTCGGGCATGGGACTCGCGGTGCCCGCGATGACCACGGCGGTGCTCGCATCGACCGAAGCGCGGCGCGCGGGCACAGCGTCGGCGGTATTGAACACGGCGCGCCAGGCCGGCGGCGCAGTGGGCGTGGCGGCGTTCGGTGCGCTCGCGGGCGGCGCCGCCGCGACCGAGATCGTGCCGGGGATGCAGGCGGCGACGGCCATTTCGGTGGGATTGCTGGTGCTGGGTCTCGTGCTTGCGTGTTTCGTGCATCCTGAGCCGCACGCGACGGCATCGTCTGGGCGCGGGGCGAGAGCCGCGAGTAAGTAAATGGCGTGTGTAACGCAGTCGCCTACAGCGACGCCTCCTGAATCGTGCCGGTATCGATTGCACGCTCGATCAGGCCTTCGTCGCGCGCCTTGACGATCGCATCGGCGACCAGTTTCTCCGGGTCCTCGATCTCCGCCTTCAGCGTGCCGATGAATCCGGACGCATCCAGAACCACCAGCGTCTTCGCAGAATCGGCGAGGCTGATGATCACGCGATGCGGCGTCGCCCCTTCGCCGAGACTCGCGCACAGTTGTGTCATCTTGCCGCCGATCATTTGCTCGAAGTTCTGAATCATCATCTGCTCCCTTGATTGGCGCCGACCGGAAACCCTGCTGGTAGCAGGATGCGGGCCGCGCCCTACAGCCCGCCGAGTCCGCTGCGCGGCGCGCGCGCGTTGTCGATGCTCAGACGCCCCGCGCCGGTGACGAACAGCAGCAGAAAACCGCCCGCGATTCCGATGTTCTTCCAGAAATGAATCACCATGTCGTGCTGCAACGCAGGGTCGGTGATATTCCAGAAGTCGTGGCCGAGCACCGCCGTCGCGACCGTATACACCGCCATGATCAGCGCGAGCGGTCGCACCTTGAAGCCGACCACGAGCAGCAGGCCGCCGAGCACCTCGACCGCGGTTGCGATCGGCGCGGCGATCTGCACGAACGGCACGCCCTTCGAATGCAGGTAGCCGACGAAGCCCGCATAGCCCAGCAGCTTCATCACCCCGCTCCACAGGAACAGCACGGAAAGCGCAAGACGGGCGATGAAAATAATGCCGAAATCGACGGGACGCGACATGGGGGGACTCCTGTAATGAATAAGCAGCAGACCCGAATAGACGGGCTCAGTTCCCCGCCTCGCCCCTGAGCATATGTGCAATGGCGACGATTTCCAAGCCCGTTCAGGCTGGTGGATAGGTGGCGACCTCGATCAGGTTGCCGTCCGGGTCGCGGCAATACACCGAGGTCATCTTGCCGCGCGCGCCTTCGCGCTCCACCGGCCCCGCCTCGATCGCTACGCCTTGCGCGAGCCAGTGCGCCTTGACTTCGTCCGGGCTCGCGGTGGTCACGAAGCACAGGTCCGCCGTGCCCGGCACCGCCTCGCGCGACGTGAACCAGGCGACGGTATCGGCCGACGCGGGACGCAGGTTGATCTTCTGGTTGCGGTAGGTCATCGCCACGCGCGTGCCGCTGCGCGACGCGAACTCGGTGCGCCGCATGCCGAGCATCCGCGCGTACCACGCCGCGCTCACTTCGACGTCCGCGACGTTCAGAACGAGATGATCGAGACTGACTAGCTGGAAGCTCATGGTTTTGTGTGCGGTGCGTCCGGCGCGAGCAACACGCCCTTCGTGAACACGAAGCAACCATAGCCGCGCTCTTCGCCTGTCGCGATCACGCAGTATGCGCGGCGCGCACGCTCGTAAAACGCGAAGCGCTCGATCGACACGAAGGGCACCTCGCGCCCCTCGCCCGCATTGACTTCGGCTTGCGCTTCGCGCTGCACCGCGGGAATCGCGTGCGGCTCGCCCACCACTTCCATGCGCGAGGCGGGATGCTCGATGAAGGTGTCGAGCGGCAGCACCGACAGCACCGCGCGGATCGCGCGCGGCGAACTGACGCCGTCGAGGCGCAGCGGCCTGCCGAGCACGGTCTCGCGCGCGACCGCGTCGGCCGGGAAGTTGGCGTCGCAGATCACGAGCTCGTCGCCGTGGCCCATCGAGCGCAGCGCGTGCAGGATATCGGCGTTCAGCAGCGGGTCCAGATTTTTCAGCACGGGGTCTCCTGGTCGTTCGGTTGGGAACATGCCGCGGCGGTGAGGTCGTGCGTGTCACGCAATCATCCGCACGACGATCGATTGTAGCAAGCGCGTCGCGGGTCTTGCGGCGCTGCGCTCGCACCGCATTGCCAGCGCAGCCATCCGACCACGGCGAGCAGTACGAGCCCCGCGCCGCCGAGCACCGGCTCGCGCCAACCGAACAGTGCGATGAACATGAACGCCCGCGCGCCGCCGAGCAGCGCAAAACCGGCGATCGCGCTCGATACCGCATCGAACGCGGCCGCGACGCGCAGCAACGCGAGAGGGACTTGTGCGGGCCTGGCGGCGGCGGGGTCGTGCATGATCGTCTCCGTGAAAAGCGCCTCAGGCGGCGCCGGGTGTTTCGTCGAGGAAACCGGTGACCGCTTGCAAGCGTCCATGCGCATCCACCACGCCGAAGTCCGAGCCCTTCACGATCGCCTCGCCGGCGGGCGTCGTCAGTGCCCACGAGAAGCGCAGACGATTCGCGAAGCCGTCGACGTCGGTCGTGCGGCGAAACGTGTGATGCGGAAAACGCTCGTGCACCGCGCGGATCATCGCGTCGATGCCATCGTGGCCCGCCCCCGCCAGCAGCGGGTCGCGATAGTCGGCGTCGGCGCTCCACGTGGCCGCGATCAACTCGCGACGACGCGCGCCATCGGTTTCGTTCCAGGTATCGAAATAACGGTCGATCAGATCGGTATGTGCATTCATCTCAAACTCCTCGATTGGCAGGACTGAGCACTTCGCGCGTCATACGCATCGCATGCGGCGGGCTCGGAGTGAAGATTGACGGTTCGCGTGCATTGCGTCGATTACGTGAGAGGTAATCAAGCGGATGCAGCGTCTTTCACTGTCGTTCACGCCAAATAGGCCATTCGGCCGAGTCGTCAAGAAACCTTCGCATCGCTAACCTCACGAAGCCTGCCGATGACATCGCGAGGCGGGCAATGCAATGAACAGGAGGACGGTTTGGACCGCTTTATCGAGACACTTTTTTCGCTTGCACGACCGTATCCTCGGGGATACAATCATCCGCAGATCGAAACACCGCGCGTGTACACGATCAACTGCACCGAGGAGTTCGATCGTTTGCTTCACGGCCTCACCGACCTCAAGGCGAAGGCGCAAATTCTCGTGCGAATCCGGCGCGCGGAGCGCGGGCTTTTCGGCGACGCGAAGTTGCTGGAAAACGGCGTGTTCGAGATGCGCATCGATTGCGGCCCGGGTTACAGGGTCTACTACGCGCGCGAGGGGCGCATGATGTATCTGCTGCTGGGCGGAGGTAACAAGTCCACGCAGGAGGCCGATATCAGGCATGCCGGAACAATGTGGGCAACCATCAGAAAGGAACGGTCATGAGCAAGATCAAAACCGCACGCTTCGACGCATCGAAGTACCTCGACAACGACGAAATGGTCGCGGCCTATCTGAACGCCGCGCTCGACCAGGGCGACTCCGATCTCCTGCTCGCCGCCATTGCGGACATCGCCAAAGCACGCGGCATCACGAAGATCGCCGCGGCAGCGGGCCTGGGCCGCGAAAGCCTGTACAAGACACTCGCGCCCGGCTCCAAGCCACGCATGGACACGGTCCTCAAGCTGGCGAGTGCGATCGGCGTCAAATTCACCGCCGTGCCGCTGCGCATTGCCGCCGCCTGAGCCGGGCGCGGCGCTGCCACGGTGTCGCGCGAGTTCGCGTGTGGCGGCCGAGGCCGGCGCAATCGTTGGTGTGAATCGACGGTATCGGCCGCGCGTCGCGTTGGTTGAAATTGGCGGGGCATTACCTCTCAGGTAATCGATTGCTTGCACGCTTTGGCTATCATCGGTGGCATGCACACACTCTCCATCGCACAAACAGCTCCGTCATCCCCGTCGAGAGGCACTCGGGCGGTCGGCGAACTTCTCCGCGAATGGCGGCAACGGCGGCGCATGAGTCAGCTGCTGCTCGCCACGGAGGCCGACATTTCGACGCGCCATCTGAGCTTTGTCGAATCGGGGCGCGCGCTACCGAGCCGGGAAATGGTCATGCATCTCGCCGAGCGTCTCGAGGTGCCATTGCGCGCGCGCAACGCCCTGCTCGTCGCGGCCGGCTACGCGCCGCTGTTTCGCGAACGTCCGCTCTCCGACCCGCAGCTCTCCGCCGCGCGCGAAGCCGTCGAACTGGTGCTCAAGGGACACGAGCCCTACCCGGCCCTCGCGATCGACCGGCATTGGACCATCGTCGCGACCAACAATGCGCTTGCGCCGTTGTTGAGCGGCGCGAGTCCCGAACTGCTGAAGCCGCCGGTCAACGCGCTGCGACTGAGCCTGCATCCGCAAGGCATTGCGACGTCGATCGTCAACTGGCATGCATGGCGCGAGCATGTGCTGGCCCGGCTGCAACGGCAGATCGACGTCAGCGGCGACGACACGCTGAGCGCCCTGCGCGACGAGTTGGCCGGCTATCCCGCGCCGCCTGATGCAGACGCCTCGATGCCGGACGATGCAGTCCTCAACCAGATCGCCGTGCCATTGCGGCTGCGCACGCCGCTTGGCGTGCTGTCGTTTTTCAGCACCACCACGGTGTTCGGCACGCCGGTGGACGTTACGCTGTCGGAACTCGCTATCGAGGCGTTCTTTCCGGCGGATCAGCAAACCGCGGCCGCGCTGCGCGAGTTTGCCGAACACCAGCGCGGCTAGTCCCCCGCAGGCCCGGTCCCCCGACTCACCACGAACAAGTGATATGTCCGTCAATGCCGACACCCTGCTCATACGCCAACTCGGACCCGCCGACCGGGACGCCTATTTCCAGTTTCGTCTGCGCGGGCTGAAGGCGCACCCCGCTTCGTTCGGACAAAGCTACGACGAAGCGCTCGCGAAAGGCGCCGCGCAGCATGACGCGACGTTGCTGGGCTCGGAGGCGGAAGGCTCGTTCCTACTCGGCGCGTATGCATCGGCGGATGCTCCGCTGATCGGCGTCGTCGGTCTGCTGCGCAACCAGGCCCACAAGGAACGGCACAAGGCGAACGTCGTCGGCATGTATGTCGCACAGGAAGCGGCTGGTCGTGGGGTCGGGCGTGCGCTGCTCAGCGAGTTGTTGACGCGCGCCGCACGCGTCGACGGTTTGCGGCAGGTGCAACTGACGGTGGGTAGCCGAAACGACGCGGCGCGCAAACTGTATGAATCGCTCGGCTTTCGCAAATATGGATGCGAAGTCGGCGCGTTGGACGTCGACGGCGAACTCCATGACGAGGATCTGATGGCGAGATTCCTCGCATAGCGGCCCGGACGCATTGACAGCGCCCCCTGAGGCCGATTCCGGTGCCTCGGCAAGGTTGTAAATATCGGCGCCCATTGCAGCAACATATCTGTCAGGCATCCTTCACGGCTCTGGCTCCTCGCCATCCTCAACGGCAATGTAATCGGCACACGTTTGCGATCGCTTTTCGGTCGCGGGGCCGAACGAACCCGCCCGTCCGCCTGCCGACCCGCGCCGAGCCGTTACAAATCCCGCCCTAGTTTGCGCAGTTGTAACTGGGGGCGCATCTTGCCGTTACACCCCTCATCCGTCCCTCGCCCGAGGCGCAAGACGCGTATTTATTACCGTCTATTCCATCGCTTCTATATCCTTTCCAATTCAAAACGAATTTACCGATCGCCGCGCGGTGGCGGATGCGTGGCGCGAACAAGTACGCTCGGTGCCCACCCAGCAAGGGTTTCCATGGATTAGAGGTGACTCTCGAAGGGCTAAAAATTCACTGGGCATCATTCATTACAACGGCGTGAAAAACTTACCGAAAAATGGTGTGGTTTTTTGAGATATTTTTTTGTGAAGGGATTGATTTCTGGTTTTACCCTTCATACAATTCGTCCCAGCTGTTACGAAATGTAACGGCTTGTATCAAATGTTCGCTGTCTGTAGCAGGTAGCAACATGTAGCCGGAGGCAGCGTTTCCGGCGAGGCAGAAAAGACATAACGGCGCAAAGCCGACATAGAAATTCGGGGCTTCGGAAACAGAGAAAATGGACCGTAGCAGCGAGACGCTGGATTCAATCCGCGAGATCAATTTGTCTTACATCATGCTCGCGCAACGCATGTTGCGCGAGGACAAACCGGTCGGAATGTTCCGGCTGGGACTGTCGTCGGAACTGGCTGATTTGCTTGCCGGGCTGTCGCTCGCGCAAATCGTCAAACTGGCCTCTTCCGACCAGCTTTTGTGCTTCTTCCGTTTCAACGACCACGCGATGCTGTCGGCGTTGACGCAAACGACGAAGCACGCCGCAGTTGCACCGACCCACACGGCGATCCTGCTCGCAGGCCAGCCCGCCGAGCAATTTGCCTGATCGAGATGACTGCAATGCTCAAGCGAAGCCTGACCGAAGATGCACAGGAAGTATTTCGCGCGATCGCACTGATCGAGCTCGGCGCCCGCATGCAGGTGCTCGAGAGCGAGCTGACGCTGTCGCGCGACCGTATGATCCGCCTGTATCGCGAGGTCAAGGGCGTATCGCCGCCCAAGGGCATGCTGCCGTTTTCGGCGGACTGGTATATGACGTGGCTCGCGAACATTCACGCGTCGCTGTTCTACAACACGTACCTGTTCCTGAAGAACGAAGCGCGCTGCTCGCATCTCGATGCGCTGACCAAGGGATATCGGTTGTATCTCGAACATTGTCAGCACAGCGAAACCGAGCCGGTGCTCGATCTGACGCGCGCGTGGACGCTCGTGCGTTTCTTCGACGCGGAGATCCTGCAGCTGACCAGGTGCTGCCGCTGTACCGGCAAGTTCGTCGCGCACAAGCACGACCTGCAGCACAACGTCGTATGCGGCGCGTGCCAGCCGCCGTCGCGTGCCGGCAAGACGAAGAAGGCAGCCGCCGCGCGCCGGGAAGCGCTCGGTGCGGCGCAGGCCGCGCAGGCCGCCTGACCGTTCGAGGCGCCCGTCGCGAGACGCGGCCAAGCCGATTCCGATTCAAACCGAAGCTCACGTGGATCCGCGCAGTGATTGAACTGCGCGGATTTTTTTTGCCTGCGCGCCGGGCCAACCGGCGTTCCGAATGAGTCCTCGCCGCCGGTCAGATCAACCGACCAGCCCCACCGTCTGGACCACGAGCCACAGATTCGCGGCACTAATCACAACAAACAGCGTCCACACGAGCAGGCGCGTCGGCAGTGTGTTGGCGAATTCGCCCATCAGCGAACGGTCGCTCGTCATGCGGATCAGCGGATAAAGCGCGAACGGCAGTTGCAGGCTCAGCACGACCTGACTCGCGACGAGCAGTTGACCGACCGCGCCATTGCCGAGCATCCGCACGCCGATCAGCGCCGGAATCAGCGCGAGCGCTCGGGTGATGAAGCGCCGCTGCCAGCACGGAAACTTCATCTTCAGGAAGCCTTCCATGATGACCTGCCCCGCCACCGTGCCAGTGAACGTCGAGCTTTGTCCCGACGCGAGCAGCGTGATCGCGAACAGGACCGCGGCGAAGCCGGTGCCGACAATCGGCGCTAGCAGCCGGTAGGCGTCCTCGATCTGCGTGACCTGGTCGTGGCCCGTCGCATGAAACGCGGCGGCCGCGAGAATCAGGATCGCCATGTTGATCAGCGCCGCGAGCACGAGCGATGCGATCGTGTCGATACGCGACATGCCGATCGCCGAGCGGATGCTGGCCGGATCGCGCTTCACCGCGCGGGTCTGCACGATCGACGAGTGCAGATACAGGTTATGCGGCATCACCGTGGCGCCGAGAATGCCGATTGCGAGGTACATCGGCTCGCGCGAATTCAACGCCTGCCACGACGGAATCAACCCCTGCGCGACCGATGGCCAATGCGGCCTGACGAGCGCAAGCTCGATGATGTAGCCGACGCCGATCGTCGCGATCAGGCCGAGCATGATCGCTTCGAGGTCGCGGAAGTTCTTGCCCTTGAGACCGAGCACGATCAGTGTGTCGAACGCGGTGAGCAACACGCCGGTGGTCAGCGAGCAGTTGAACAGCAGATGAAACGCGAGCGCGCCGCCGAGCACTTCGGCGAGATCGCAGGCGATGATCGACAGCTCCGCGAGCAGCCACCGCGCACGCGCGACGCCCGGCGAATAGCGCGTACTCGACAGTTGCGCGAGGTCGCGCCCGGTCGCGATGCCGAGCCGCATGCTCAGGCATTGCAGCGCCATCGCCGCGAGGCTCGACAGCAGCACGACGAACAGCAGACTGTAGCCGAAGCGCGAACCGGCTTCGATCGCGGTGGCCCAGTTGCCCGGGTCCATATAGCCGATCGATACCAGCAGGCCGGGCCCCGCGAATTGCAGGATCTTCTTCCAGAACGGCGCGCCCGCGGAGACGGCCACCGAACCCTGTACCTCGGCCGGGCAGAACGGCGCTGTGGCGGTTGTAGGTAGTTTGAACAGCAAGCCGGAACTCTCTCGGGAGGAATCGACGCGACGCCTCGGGCGGGCGTCGCAAACGGCCTCAAGTGTACAGAGAAACTTCCGGCAATGTCCCGCTAAGCGCGTAGCGGCCGACGTCGCGCACGCGGTAGTCGAGCGGATCGTGCAGCGTGTGCACGCGCGCGTTGCGCCAGAATCGATCGAGAGCGAGCGGCGCATGAGTCGCGCGCGCGCCGCAGGCGTCGAAGAGTTTTTCGCCGATCTCGAGCGCCGCCCGATGCGCGACGATCTTCGCTTCCGAGGTCGCGAGCGCGACCCGCGCACGGCTCTCGGCATCGAGCGTTGCGCGCTGCTGCCACGCTTCGTCGAGCGCGTTCGCGGCGCGCGCAGCCAGCGCCGCGGCGCTGACCGTCTGGATATGCATCTCGCCGAAGCGCTGGATCAGGTAGGGGTCGTCGGTCGCTTTGGCGACGCCGGACGCGATCCACGGCCGGCCATGTTCGTGCACGTAGGCTCGCGCCTCTTCCAGCGCACCCTGTGCGATCCCGACGAACAGATTGGTCAGCACCTGTTGCGAGATCAGTGTGCGCAAGCTCGCGTGCGGCGTGTCGGGTCGTTCGAGCACCTCGTGCGGCTCGACCCTGACGCGCGCGAACGACACGCTGCCGCTGTCGGTCTGCCGCTGGCCGATCGGGTCCCAGTCGTCGTGAACGGTGATGCCTTCGCGCGTGGTCGGCACCGCCGCGAATAGGGGTTTGCCGGTCGATGGATCGTGAGCGGACACGGTCATCATCTGCGAGCCGCGCGTACCGGAACAGAAGCCTTTCTGGCCGTCGAGCAGGTAGCCGCCGTCGTGCGTCGAAGTAGCGATGAGGCGCGTATCCAGCGGATTCACCGCATTGCCCCACCACCAGCGATGCTCGACGGTGCCGCGCAGATATTTCTCGCGCTGCCGTGAATTGCCCCACAGGTCGATGCTGACCACCTGCAGACAGGTGAAGCCGACCAGATGCGCGAGCGCGCTATCGACGCGCGCCAGTTCACGCACCACGTCGTAAATCGCGGACCAGCGCGCGCCAGCACCGCCGAATTCGCGCGGCACGGCGAGCGTCAGCAGGCCCGCGTCGGCGATCCACTGCTTTTGCTGCGCGGCATGACCGCCTTCGCGATCGCGCTGCGCGGCGCTCGCGCGCAACGCGGCTAGCAGTGTGGTGAGGTCGCGCGCGCAATCCATATGCTGCTGCTCGCTAATCTGCGCGATGCCGTCATGCACGAAAGTCACTGGTTTGCCCTAGGGTCGTCATTGGCTGGATCGGACGATGATAGGGAGCCGCGCGCACGTGGTCTACGAAGCGATTTGCACAAGGAAAGCGCGAAAAACGATTTGCATGAAAAACGCCGGGCGGCGCTTGCGCGGCCCGGCGTGGTTGATGAGGCTGATGAAGCGCTTGCTACAGGGTTAGGTATTCAGCGCTTCGCCACTTGCTGTTGCGCCGAAACGGCTGCAGCTTCAGCCGCGGAACCGGAAGCACCAATCGGCACCGGCACCGCCCCCACCGCCGTACCCCCCGCCGTCAGATCGCCCCAACCGCCGCCGAGCGCGCGAATCAGATTAACAGTTGCAACAGCCTGCGTGCCCGCCAGATGGCTCGCCTGCAATTGCGACTGCAGCACCTGCCGCTCGCCATCGATCACGTCGAGATAGCTGACCGCGCCCTCCGTGTACTGCGTGCGCGACAGATGCGCGGCGCGCTGCGACGCATCGACCGCGTCGTTCTGCTCGCGCATCTGATCGTCGAGCAAACGCAGATCGGCGAGATTGTCTTCGACTTCACGGAACGCCACGAGCACCTGCTGGCGATATTGCGCGACGTCCTCGTCGTACTTCGAACGCGCCTGCGCCAGATTGGCCTTGCGACGGCCGCCGTCGAAGATCGGCATCGTCAGCGCGGTACCCACGGCCGGACCGAGGATGAACGCGCGGCTCGACCACATGAACAGATCGCCGAGTGTCGCCGATTCAAAGCCGAACGCACCGGTGATATCGAGCTTCGGGAAGAACGCCGACTTCGCGAGCCCGACGCGCGCGTTCGCTGCCTGCATCGCGCGCTCGGCTGCCGCGATGTCAGGCCTGCGTTCGAGCAGCGCCGACGGCAAACCGGCCGGCACGCGCACCGTCACCAGCGCGAGCGGCTGTTCCGCGAACGTGAAATCCGCGGGCGGCTTGCCGAGCAGAATCGCGAGGCTATGCTCGGAGGCCGCCCGCTGCCGCGCGACGCCGACTGCATCGGCACGCGCGCTGGCGAGCTCGTTACGCGAACGCGACAGATCCAGCTCGCTGATATCGCCTTCCTTGAAGCGCCGCTGGACGAGCTTCAGCGTGTCCTCGCGCAACGCGACGGTGCGACGGTACAGATCCTGGTCCGTGTCGAGCTCGCGCAACTGGAAGTAGTTCTGCGCGACGTCGGCCTGCAACGACAGCTGCACTGAACGGAACAGCGCTTCGCTCTGCTGCTCGTCCGAGCGCGCCGCGTTCACGTTCGAGCTAACGCGCCCGAAAAGATCCGCTTCATACGACGCGCCGACCTGCGCGCGCCAGATCGTGCCGGTCGTGCCGCCCGCGCTGTCCGGCTGGAATTGCGATGCCGCCGACGCGCGTTCGCGCGTCGGGCCAAAGCCCGCGTCGAGCTTCGGGAACCAGTCGGACTTCGCGGCCTGCGTGACCGCGCGTGCCTGCTGCACGCGCGCGGCCGCGGCCTTCAGGTCCTGGTTCGCGGCGGCGGCCTGCTCTTCGAGCGCGTCGAGTTGCGGGTCGCCGAACACCTTCCACCATTCGCCGCGCAGCGCGTTGTCGGCGGGCTCGGCCGGCTTCCACGTGCCGTTGTTTTGTGTCGCCCCGGCCGAACCAGCCGCCGCGCCCGACGCCGCCGCAGCCGACGTCTTCACCGCGGGCGCTTCCTTGAACGCCGCCGGCGTATCGACATCGGGACGCTTGTACGTCGGCTCCACCGAGCAAGCGGCCAGCAGCGCAATCAGCAAACCGCTCGCGGCGGCGCGGCCCCATCCGCGCAAGGATACAAAGCGAGATTCAAAGCGTTTCATTGTTGTTTTCTCCTCAGGCGTCCGTAACGGGCGCGCCATAGCGCGGCGCATCCTTCTGCGCGACGTGTATCGTCCCGCCCGCGAGCGAACGCAGCACCACATAGAACACCGGCGTCAGCATCAGCCCGAACAGCGTGACGCCCAGCATGCCGAAGAACACCGCGACGCCCATCGCGTGACGCATTTCCGAGCCCGCGCCGCTCGACAGCACCAGCGGCACCACGCCCATGATGAAGGCGATCGACGTCATCAGAATCGGCCGCAGACGCAGACGGCTCGCTTCGATTGCCGCCTGCAGCGGACTGCGTCCATCGTGTTCGAGCTCACGCGCGAACTCGACGATCAGAATCGCGTTCTTCGCCGACAAGCCCACCAGCACCATCAAACCGATCTGCGTGAAGATGTTGTTGTCGCCACCGGTGAGCCATACGCCGGTCAGCGCCGACAGCACGCTCATCGGCACGATCAGGATCACCGCGAGCGGCAGCGTCAGGCTTTCGTACAACGCTGCGAGCACGAGGAACACGAGCAGCACGCTGATCGGGAACACCCACAGGCCCGCGTTGCCGGCGAGGATCTGCTGATACGTGAGGTCGGTCCACTCGAGCTTCACCCCGCGCGGCAGCACTTCGGCAGCCACGCGTTCGGCCGCGGCCTGCGCCTGTCCCGACGAGAAGCCGGGCGCCGGGCCGCCGTTGATGTCGGCCGCCGTGTAGCCGTTGTAGCGCACCACCATCTCCGGCCCATAGGTCGGCGTCACCGTGACGAGCGACGACAACGGCACCATCTCGCCCGCCGCGTTGCGCGTCTTCAGTTGCAGAATGTCGTCGGCGCGCTGACGGAATGGCGCATCCGCCTGCACACGCACCTGATACACGCGGCCGAAGCGGTTGAAGTCGTTCACGTACAGCGAGCCCAGGTAGATCTGCATCGTGTCGAACACGTCCGTGACCGGCACGCCGAGCTGCTTCGCCTTCACGCGATCGAGATCGACGTTCAGTTGCGGCACGTTGATCTGATAGCTGGAGAAGGTCGGCCCGAGTTCGCGCGTTTGCGCCGCGCGCTTCACGAAGGCTTCGGCTGCCTTGTTCAGTTCGGCGTAGCCGACCGCGCCGTGATCCTCGAGCTGCAACTTGAAGCCGCCGAGCGTGCCGAGCCCGAGCACCGGCGGCGGCGGGAACACCGCGACGAACGAGTCCTTGATCGCGCCGTACTGCTGGTTCAATGCACCGGCAATCGCGCCCGCCGACAGCTTCTTGTCGCCGCGCTCCTTGAACGGCTTCAGCGTGACGAACACGATGCCCGCGCTCGAACTATTCGTGAAGCCATTCACCGACAGACCCGGGAACGCCACCGCGCTTTCGACGCCCTGTTGCTTCAGTGCGATCGAACTCATATCGCGGATCACCTTCTCCGTGCGATCGAGCGACGCACCGTTCGGCAACTGCGCGAACGCGATCAGATACTCCTTGTCCTGCGCGGGCACGAAGCCGCCCGGCACGATCCGCACCATCAATACGGTTGCACCGACGAGGATCGCGTACACCGCGAGCATCGCGCCCTTGCGACGCAGCACGCCGGTCACGCCGCGGCCATAGGCTTCCGAACCACGATGAAAGACCTTGTTGAAACGCTTGAAGAAGCCGCCGAGCACACGGTTCATCACCCGCGTCAGCCAGTCTTCCTTCTCGCCGTGGCTGCGCAACAGCAACGCGGACAATGCCGGCGACAGCGTCAGCGAATTGAACGCCGAGATCACCGTCGAGATCGCGATGGTCATCGCGAATTGCTTGTAGAACTGGCCCGTGAGACCCGTCATGAACGCGAGCGGCACGAACACGGCGACGAGCGTCAGCGCAATCGCGATGATCGGCCCGCTCACTTCGCGCATCGCCTTGTAGGTCGCATCGCGCGCACTGAGCCCGCTTTCGATGTTGCGCTCGACGTTCTCCACCACGACGATCGCATCGTCGACGACGATACCGATCGCGAGCACCATGCCGAACAAGGACAACGCATTGATCGAAAAGCCGAATGCCAGCAGCAGCGAGAACGTACCGACGATCGACACCGGCACCGCGATCAACGGAATGATCGACGCGCGCCACGTCTGCAGGAACACGATCACGACGATCACGACCAGCGCGATCGCTTCGAGCAGCGTGTGGATCACCGCCTCGATGCTCGAACGCACGAACTGCGTCGGGTCGTAGACGATCCGGTATTCGACGCCGGCCGGCATGTCTACGGCGAGTTCCTTCATCGCCGCGCGCACTTGCTCCGAAATCGCGAGCGAGTTCGCGCCCGGCGCCTGATTGATGGCGAGCGCAACCGCGGGCTTGTTGTCGAGCAGCGAACGCAGGCCGTATTCCGACGCCGCGAGTTCGATCCGCGCGATATCGCGCAGATAGGTCACCCCGCCATCGGGCGCGGTCTTCACGATGATGTCGCCGAATTCGCTCTCGGTCTTCAATCGGCCGCGCGCATTCACCGACAACTGCAACTGCGTGCCGGGCACCGACGGCGATGCGCCGATCACACCGGCCGCCACCTGGATGTTCTGCTCGCGAATCGCGTTGACGACTTCAGTCGCGGTGAGACCGCGCTGCGCGACCTTCTGCGGATCGAGCCAGATCCGCATCGCGTAGTCGCCCGAGCCCCACAGCTGCACTTCGCCGACGCCCTGAATCCGCGCGAGCCGATCCTTCACGTTCAGCAGCGCGTAATTGCGCAGATACGTCATGTCATAGCGATCGTTCGGCGAGATCAGGTGCACGACCATCGTCAGCGTCGGCGAACTCTTGATCGTCGTCACGCCGAGTCGCTGCACGTCTTCAGGCAGACGCGGCAGCGCCTGATTGACGCGGTTTTGCACGAGCTGCGTCGCGAGGTCGGGATCGGTGCCGAGCTTGAAGGTGACCGTCAGCGTCAGATTGCCGTCGCTATTCGCCTGCGACTGCATGTACAGCATGTTCTCGACGCCATTGATCTGTTCTTCGAGCGGAGCTGCGACCGCCTCGGCGATCACCTTCGGATTCGCGCCAGGATACTGCGCGTGCACCACCACCGAAGGCGGCACGACTTCCGGGTACTCGGAGATGGGCAGCTTGAACAGCGAGATGATGCCCCCAAGCAGGATCAATACCGATAGCACGCCTGCAAAGATCGGGCGATCGATGAAGAATTTGGATATGTTCATTGGAAGCTCTTAACTTTGGAACATGCGCGTTGGAACACGCGGCTCACGAATTGCCTTTCGCGCCGGTGTCCGCCGCCTTGCCGTGCGACTGTGCGAGCGCGGCGCTGTTCGGGTCATCGTCGGTAGTCATCGGCACCATGTGTGCGCGCACCGCGTCGCCGGGGCGCACACGCTGAACGCCGTTGACGACGATGCGGTCGCCCGCCTTCAAACCGTCCTTGACGACGCGCAGATTGCCCTGCATCGAACCCGTCGTGATCTCGCGATAAATCACGTGGTTGCCTTGATCGACGACCAGCACGAACTTCTTGTCCTGGTCGGTGCCGACCGCGGCATCGTCGATCAGTAGCGCCGGATGCGGGGCGCTACCGCCCACCTTGACGCGCGCGTAGAGGCCCGGAATCAGCGCCCCGTCCGCGTTGTCGAACTTCGCACGCACGCGGATGGTGCCCGACGACGTGTCGAGCCGGTTGTCGACCGACTCGATCGTGCCGCTGCGCGAATAGCCGGATTCATCGGCGAGACCGAGTTCCACCGGCACCTTGCCGCCGTCCTTCGCGCGGCTCAGGTATTGCAGATAGGTCTGTTCGTCCGCGTCGAACGATGCGTAGATCGGCGACACCGACACAAGCGTCGTCAGCGGCGCCGAGCTGGCGCCGGCCGACACGACGTTGCCGACCGTGATCTCCGCGCGCGACACGCGGCCCGATACCGGCGCGACGATCTTCGTGTAGCCGAGATTGATGCGCGCCGTTTCGAGCGCGGCTTGCGCGGCCTTCAGGTTCGCGCTCGCCTCGCGCGCGGCGTTCTGCTTCTCGTCGTAGTCGCGCTTGGCGATCGCGTTGTCGACGATCAGCCGTTGCGCGCGTTCCCAGTCGCTCTGCGTGTAACCGGTACGCGCCTGCGCGGCCGCGAGCTGGGCTTCCGCGCGATCGACTTCGGCCGCGTACGGACGCGGATCGATGACGAACAGCGTGTCGCCCTGCTTGACCAGCGCGCCGTCCTTGAAGTTGACCGACACGATCGTGCCTGGCACCTGCGAACGCACGTCCACTTTCTGGACGGCTTCGAGACGGCCCGAATAGGATTGCCAGTCGGTTATCGTCTTCTGCACGACGGTCGCCACGTCGACTTCCGGCACGATGGTCGGCGCGGCCGGCGAGCTTGCATCCACGCGGATCGCGCCGAACGTGCCGAGCCCGGCAAGAACGACGACCACTAGCGCGGCAAGCGCCACGCGGCGGCGGGAAAGAGGAAGGATAGTCATGTGTAGCTCCCGGTATCGTTGATTGAATTTCTGTTTATCGATGAGCGCGCGCATCGAAGCGCCACTGGAAAAAGCGCACCGCTTCCTGCAAAGCGGGCGGATGATCGGCGAGCGCCGCGTGCGACACGCTCGGAAAGCGCACCACCTGGGTCTGTACGCCCGCGTCGATCAGATTGCTTGCATACTTTTCGGCCTCGACATGCAGCACGTCGTTCTGCGCGGTCGCGATCAGCGTGGCCGGTAAGCCGGCGAGCCGCGACGATTCGAGCGGCGCCGCATATGGATGCATGCGCTGCGACGCTTGCGGCAGATACGCGCGATAACATGCGGCGCACTCGCGCGCGGTGATGTCCGAACCGAGCCGCTTCTCGTCGCCAAGCCGCGTCAGGCTCGGGTCGAGCATCGGACCGAACAGCGCCTGCGCGCTGATCTGCACGTCGCCACGATCGCGCGCGATGAACGCGAGACAATTGGCGAGTTGGCCGCCCGCGTCATGCCCCGCCACACCGATCTTTCTGCTATTGCCACCAAACGCTCGCGCCCGCGTCTGCACCCACAGCGCCGCGCGATGCGCATCTTCCGGCGCGGCTGGAAACGGAAACCGCGGCGCGAGCGAATAGCCCACCGACACCACGAGCGCCGGTAAGTGTTCTGCGAAATACCGCGCGGCGAAGTCCGCGCATTCGATCGAACCTTTCGTAAAGCCGCCGCCGTGAAAATAAAGCAATACCGGCAATGCGGTTTTTTTCGTCAGCCGATACAGGCGTAACGTAATGGGCTGAGCGTACCCATCGATACCCACGTCGGTGACTTCAAGTGTTGCGTCATTGGCCTCAGCGTCAGTGTCTTCGGCGGAAACGCCGATGGAAACGGACGGGTACGGCGATTTGAATGCATCCATGTCGAGCCGCGCAAAATGCGCATAGAACTTCAATGGTGCGAATTGTGGGTTCAGCAGACTCGCAAATAAATGCCTATAATCCGGCAACACAATTCGGTGCCTTTGAACAATCCGGTTGCGATTGTTTTTGCGGACTCCATTCCCGCCTGCGCACCTGCCCCTACTGGAGGTTTGCAATGGACCGGCTTCAGGCCATGCAAGTGTTCACACGTGTCGTCGACACCAACAGCTTTACCCGCGCAGCGGAGACGCTCGACCTGCCGCGCGCATCGGTTACTACGATTATTCAGAACCTCGAAGCGTTTCTCGGCACGCGGCTGATGCACCGGACCACCCGCCGTCTGTCGCTGACGCCCGATGGCGCCGCGTACTACGAGCGCTGCGTGCGCATCCTCGCTGACGTCGAAGAGACCGAGGCGAGTTTCCAGAGCGGCAACAAGAAGCCGCACGGCAAGCTGCGCATCGACATGCCGGGCTCGATTGGCCGTCTGCTCGTGATTCCAGCGTTGTGCGAATTCCACACGCGCTATCCGGACATCGATCTGCAACTAGGCCTGACCGACCGGCCCGTCGATCTCCTGCAGGAAGGCGTCGATTGCGTGGTACGCGTCGGCGCGCTGCAGGATTCGTCACTGGTCGCACGCCGCATCGGTCTGTTCGAGGGCGTGACGTGCGCGGCACCCGAGTACATCAAGCGCGCGGGCATACCCGCTTCGCTCGAAGATCTCGAAAATCACAAAGCCGTCAATTACTTCTCGAGCCGCACGGGACGCACGCTAGATTGGGCGTTCCTGGTGAACGGCGACGAGGTGGAGGTGAAGATGAAGAGCATCGTGTCGGTCAACGACGCCGATGCTTACGTGACCTGCGGACTCGAAGGCTTCGGCCTGATTCAGCCGGCGCTCTTCATGGTGCTGCCACATCTGCGCTCGGGCCAGCTCGTCGAAGTACTGCCGGAACTGAAACCTTTGCCGATGCCGATCTCGGCAGTCTATCCGCACAGTCGTCATCTGTCGCCGAAAGTCCGCGTTTTCGTAGACTGGATTGCAGAGCTGTTCGATCGTTGCCCATTGCTCAGCGGACGCGGCAGTCTCGACGCCACCTGCACGAAGCGCACGTTCGAGCAGCGCGAGTCCGCGCCGGCGCTCGACACGCCGGTGATGTCCGAATGGGTCGCCTGAAGTGCGTTAATTGAAACAGTGAATTCCAGCCGCGGCGCCAATGCCGCGGCAACCGTGCAATTGCACTGCTTCTGCAAGGCTCGCTCGCGATTGTTCCTGAATCGCGACAATTCATTTCGCAAAACCGCGATTTATCCGCAACACGTCAACGTCTACATTTCACCCTGTCGCAGCGCAATCACGCTGCCAATGAATCGACAGGAGTGAATCATGAAACGTAATCTGTTGGCAGGCCTCGCCCTGTCGCTGCTCGTCAGCGTTCCGGCATTTGCGGAAGGCGGCGGCGGTATCGGCCGTGCAGGAACCTATGACACGCAACCGGCGCCGAGCGCGAGCACGAAGACGCGCGCCGAGGTCAAGGCCGAACTGGTCGCCGCGTATCGCGACGGCTCGCTGCCCTCGCTGAATCGCACGTCGTATCCGAACAAAGGCCTGATCGGCGAGACGCAGGCCGCGCGCATCGCGTTGCAGGAAGGGACCAACGGCGAAGTGACGCGCGTCGCGAAGGGCCAGTAACGAGTTGGCAGAGGTTGATTCGGAAACCGGCGCGCCTGCCGCACTAGAAGCGCGCGCCTCTTCATCAAGGAGCACATCATGACACCATCGGAACTCGATAACTGGGATACCGATACGCCCGTGTGGACGCCGTATCGCCCGGTACAGCATTGAGCGTTGGCTTTCTGTAGTTCACGGCACTCGCCGTTGTGCGCCCGCGAAGTGGCTTCGCGGGCGCATTTGCATTGAAGCGACAGAAAGCGCAAGCCGTTTTTTGCTGACCTCGGAGCGTTCAGTCGGTGCCGTATTTGGGTGACCGTGGCCCGTACAACAGTCCGTTCGGCGGCCCGGCATGCAGAAGCCGATAGCTCGTCACGCCGGCGATATCGTGTCCCCTGTCCGTCAGCGAATTCGCAATCTGCTTGACTGCAGCCGTGACGAGCATGCCGATCAGGCCACCTCCAGCATAGTTGTCGCCCTCGTTGCTGTTGGCGCTCGCACTACCCTGCCATAGCACGTCACCGGTCTTGAGATCGACCAGTTTGGCGGATGCCGTGACGACTGTCGCACTGTCGAGCACGTGATATACGGTGCCGTACTGCGTGATCTTCGAATACAGGGCCGCGTCGGCACCGAAGATTTCGCGCAGCTTCGCGGGCGAGGTCGCTTCGATCTCCGTCGCGATCGTCAGGCCGTTCTGCCTGAACGTTTCGTCCATCACCGCCACCGGTACCACGTAGTAGCCGGATTCGCCGAGCGGCATCGTCATCTGCGAGAGCATGCTGTTGGTCGCCTGAACATCAGTCGTTTCGTTGATCGGCGGCAGCACGAGGATCGAGCGTGGCCGACTGTTCCTGAAGTCCGTGTAGTCGGCGTGCTTAGCGGGTTGCGCGCACGCGGCCAGCAGTGCGACAGTCGACAGAGCAAACCAGAGTTTGAGGGAAAGAATCTTGGACATGGTGACTAGCTCAGCGCTGTTTCGGTTTCTTCATCAGGAAGTCCATGTAGGTCGAGGATTCCGGAAACAGCTGCTTCTCGGACTCGAATCCCTGCATGGCCTGGGTGTCGTTGCCGACACTCGCGTACAGCATGCCCAGTTGCGCATGAAATCCGGGCGGCGGCGTGTGCCCGTTGCCCCGGATATCCTGGAGGGACTTTTCGAGCGCCTCGATCTGCTCCTGCGGTGCCTTTTCACCCTTGAGATAGTCGTACACGGCCGGCTGGTAGCCGGTCCACTGGTAAAGCGGCGGGGGGCTGTTGGCCGCGCATCCCGAGAGGAGCACGGCTGCCATCGCTACTGGCAAATAGATTCTCCGCATCATGCGGTTATGTTTCATCGTGAATCGCGTCATCATGTTGATTGCTGGTGCGGTTGGACGTGGATCGAACGCAATAGACCAGCACGCATTTACTGTGCGGCCTTGAGCATGCCTGCATCAACCTGCTCGACGAGGTGATTGACGGCCTCCTGGATCGCCAGATCGAGCACCTTGCCGTTCAGTGTGGAGTCGTAGCCGGCGGTGCCGCCGAAACCGATGACTTCACGGTTCGAAAGGCTGAACTCACCCGCGCCCTGGCTCGACGCCGCGACTTCGGATGTCGTCGTATCGACGACGTTCAGGCTGACCTTTGCATAGGCCACCTGACTCTTGCCGCGGCCAAGGATGCCGAACAGCTGCCGGTCGCCGACCTCCTTGCGACCGAATTCCGTGACATCGCCGGTGACGACGAAGCGCGCACCCTTGATCGACTGGGCCTTTTTGAGGAAGCCCGCTTCCTGGCGGATTTCGTCGAGGTTGTCGCGATCGAGCACATTGAAGCGGCCGCTCTGCTGGAGAGACGTGATCAGGATCGTTTTGGCCTGACCACCGAGACGGTCAATGCCGTCCGAGAAGATCCCGCGCATATAGCTCGAGCGGTTGTCGAACTTGCCGACTGAAATGCCGATGGGTTGGCCCACGGCCGGTTTCTGGGCGCTGGCGACGGGCGGTACCGGCAGTGAGCGCGACGACTCCGTTGCACAGCCGCCCAGCGCCACCACGACGGCAACAGCCACGGTTCCAAGCGCATATGATTTTGATGACTTCATTTTGTTTTTCCTCTTTGTTGAAACGACAGAAACCCCGATAGCGTCGGCGGGGAAAATTCAGAATTGCGCGGTTACCTGGAAACCCAATGCGACGCGTGCGGCATCGAATCCGGCCGGCTTGTAGATCGGCGTGCCCGCGAACACGTCATAGCTGTATGCGCCGAAACGCGACGGCACGGAGCCTTTCACGCCAATGGCCGCGCCCGCGAGTTGCGTGCCCGCGAGGTTCGCTGCCGACGGCCCCCACACGTGGCCGTAGTCGAGACCGGCATACAGCACCTGTCCCCACTGCCCGAGCGGGTACTGAAGTTCATTGCGCCAGTAGAAGCCCTTTTCCGCCGCGAGCATCGTCTGGCCACTGAAACCGCGCACCGTGTAGCGGCTGCCGATCGTCAGGTCGTCGACGTAGTTCAACTCGTCATTGGTGAATTGACCGTGTACGGTTCCCACGTAGCGCAGCGACTGGCCTGCCGCCTGGAACGGCACTGAGAGATTGGCGTCGAGCGTCGCCATGTGGAAGCGGTAGGTTGGGCCACCCGGCGTGTCGGACTGTGCGCCGAACCCGCCGGTACCTTGGCGGTAGGCCAGTGTTCCATCGAACTGCGCCGCGCCGAAGTAATGCCGGTTAGTGAGCCCCGCCTCGATGAAGGTGTTGTCGCGCTGCTGCTGCGGGATTTCGGTGCCCTCGATAAAGCTTGCCCCGAAGCGCTTGATCAGCTGGAATTCGACTCCCGACACATCGTTCTGGCTGCGGTGAAAGACACGTTCGAACTTTAGACCGGCCGTCTGCGCATTGCCGCTTGCCACGAAGGTGCCGTTGACCGCCGCGATCTGCTGGTAGTAGGTGTTCGTGTAGCCATACAGCGTGCCGCTCCAGTAGCCCCACGGCACCGAATACGAAGCGTTCCAGCCGTGTGTACCGAAGTCGTGATTGCCGAACTGCAAGTCCTGGTTGTAACCGGCCGAGAGAATGTCGTTCAGGCCGAGCAGGTTATATAGTCCAAGCGTCACATTGCCGATATATCGGCCCGTTTCGTTCGTGCCTGAGTTGTCGGCCGACAGGGCAAGCGACCATGGCTTTGAACGCTTGACAGTAATTGCCACGTCGCTTTCTGCGGGCGCGTCGCCGGGGACGATCTGCATGGTTGCGTCCTGGTTTGGAACACGCTTCATCTGCTCGAGTCCCTGTTCGAGATCACGAAGCTGGAGCAGATCGCCGTCGCGGGCGGAGAAGGCTGTCTTCCAGGTGCCGCGTGTGGACTCGTCCGCGAACTTAAGATGACGGACGACGCCGGGCACGAGGGCGAGTTTTAGCGTGCCCGTTGAAAGATCCTGCGTTGGCAGCATCACGCGCGTGGTGATGTATCCGCGGCTCAGAATCTCTGCCTGCAGGCCCTTTGTGAGCACGTCGAGCCCTTTCTGGCCGACGCATTGGCGCTGGTAGTGATCGAGCCACTCGCGAGCGAACGCGAAGCGGTCCTGCGGCAGCGCGGATGCGCCTTGCGAGCGGACGGCTTCCGGTAGTGTTGCCGGCACGTCGAGCGCGAACGTATCGATGCGGAAACAGGGCGTTTCGGCTGGCAGTTCAGGCCAAGCTTCGTTCACAGGTACCGTTGACCGCACGACCGGTGCGGCGACAGTTGCCGCTCGCTGCCCGGCGTCGTGTTGCTGCTGGACTTGTTGCTGCTGTTCGGCGTTCGCACGGCCCGCGGCCGCCTGTTCGGCGGGGATAGGCGTCTGCGCCGCCGCGTCAAAGGCCACTACGGATGCGAAGAACAGCAGGGAATTTGTGCGCAGGGTCATTGGGAGGTGCGCAAGATTGGCTCGTCTATGCTGCAGCAACGCAATGGCGCTGCGTACGTCCGGATAGCCGGTCCTCGCAGGTCGTGGCTCGTTTTGCGAAACGCGGCGATGAGGGATCGACCGGTGAAGACCCTGAGGTTGAAGTACGCCGGATGCGCCTCTTTGCGCTCGAAGAATCGCGGGTGCAGTCGCCGGTGGATGTGTGCGGCGCTCCAGCGCGCGAACGGATAAAGAACGATCGCCAGCGGACACACGACGACCGCCTTCTTGACCCGGTCCGCGGTAGCAAAGACTAGCCCCGCTCCGCGCGCTGCCATCACATAGCCAAGGGTGTAAACGTCGATGGGTGATATATGGCCCTTGTCGAAGGTCGATCTTTCATCGCCGATCAATTGCGCCGAGGGCTTGAATTGATAGAAGTACCCGCACATCAACAGAACGATGCGGGACCACAGGCACGAAACATTTGGGGTGCTGATATAGATCAGGCCGCCGGCTTTTGTCACACGTACCAGCTCGGAAAGCAGTTGCCGCTGCCGAAGCACGTGCTCGATGCCTTCCATGCATACCGTGACATCAAATGTTTCACTCGGGAAGGGAAGAGGTTCCTCCATGTTGACCTTCCCGAACTCGGGGTGCGCCTCGTTCAGGTCTGCACAGGTGACGTCGTATCCGAGAACGCGCAGGCGCTCCCCAAACAGGCCGTTTCCCGCAGGTAGGTCGAGAATCCTCGAGCCTGGCGCAGCGCGCTTCACGATATCGTCGTGAATCATGCGCATGTACGCCGTGTACCCTGACACGTGGCTGAAACGTGGTCTACTCATTTGTGGTTTACTCATTGTTGATTGTGCATGGAGGTACAACCCGCAAAACTGTCCACCGATAAAATCATGCGCTCTCGCATGCGCCTCCCCAAAAAACAAAGGGCGGCTTCTGGGCGTGGACTACGAAAGAAAGGGAAGACGCTATGTAACCGGCAACGGCACGACATACGCATAAACTGCATTGATTATTTGAACGCCGAAGAAATTTTTAAATTAATTTCGCCACTATTTTCATTAGCAGCGCCCAAACAATTGATCGTGATCGTGTCGAGTCCCGCATTGCCCCGTGTAGTGGTCGAGCCATTTGCGCGCGAACGCGAAGCGGTCCTGCGGTAGCGCGGATGCGCCCTGCGAGCGAACGGCTTCCGGCACTGTTGCAGGCACGTCGAGCGCGAACGTATCGATGCGGAAACAGGGCGTTTCGGTTGGCAATGCAGGCCAGCCTTCCCTCGGAGGTACAGTCGAGCGCACCGAGGGAGCAGCAACGGTTGCCTCGCGTTGCTGGACATCCCGTTGCTGCTGCATCTGGCGGTTCTGCTCGGCGTCGGCGCGTGCCGCTGCTGCTTTGTCAGCGGGCGTCGGGGCCTGTTGTGCGTGGACAGCCTGCCCCGCGAGCGAGGCAGAGGCTATCAATGGCAGAAGCGATAGCCTCTTGCTGATGTTCATCGTTCTTCAATTCCTGATGCTGATAATTATTGCTGTGCGGACATTCGCCAATGGCGCGCAGTTGCCGGTTGAAGCGATCCCCCTTTGCGCCTCGAGCTTGCCCACGGTACTGCCCGATCGTCTCAGCGATGTGGGCGACTCGCCGTGGGGGAAAAGAAATAAATACCAAGCGCAACAACGATGAGAATCGTCAGCATCACGAACAATAGATTTCGCCAACCTCTGCGAGTTGTTGGAAGGTCGCCTATGCCTCCACCTGTACCACCACTGAAAATTTCGAGAGCAACAAGAAGCAAAACGGCGATGACCATCGTCGCCTTCGCGATCGTACCGAAGAACAATTCGGCGAAGCGGTAGGGCCACGTAGAGCGGCGCGGACCTACCGGGGGACGGCGAAATTCTGGACCCGTGATATTTCCACAACAATGCGGCCGATTCCTTTAGTCACATCAACCCTTAAACCACGGTCGTGCCCCGACGCTCCGCCGATCGATCCTCCGATAGGACCGAAGTTATTGGGATTAGGCAAATTCCAATCACTACCGGACCATGATCCAGTTGACGCCCAATTCGGCGTATTAATTGGTCGGATTAAGGACAGAGTTGACCCCGGACTCACCAAGTTCACCGACTCCATAACCTAAACTGGACAGCAGGCCGCTGGTCAACGCCGATCCCGCAATGCTGTCGCTCTTGCCGTATATCGCATTGTTGAGCTCCGTCCCGGCCGCCCGTCGGCGGCGTTCACACCCATATTCCACAGCAGCCCGCCATATACACCCGCCATGCCAGTACCAAGCTGGTCGCCACATCCACCGGATTGGCCGTCCTATTCTGGAGATACTGCGAACCCGCATTATTGTTTAGGAATTTCGCACTTTCAGCCAGGTTATGAGTGTGAAGCCTGCCGCTATGACGAGCGCAATCCGGATGATCGTAATAATGTCATTCCATCCAACAGAGTAGTGCAAATCATTAAATTTGGCATATGTATAGCTGCCTCCCACCCATGCAATTAAGCAGGCAACAAACCAGATGCAGGAAGTGCAGAAGAACAACGTAACCAATCGACCGATCATTTTTTGTTTCCCGCCTGCTGCGCTCCATTAATCGCACCTTGCACAATTTCCTGCAGAGTTCCCCCGGTGAAGCCACCACCAATGACAGCAGTATTGTTAGGGTTGAAGAGATTGTATCCGCTCCCTGACCATACTCCGCTACCAGCCCAAGAGCCAGCGTTATTGATCGTCGGCCTCATTATTGAGTTAATCGTATTTGCCGTAATCGAACCGGCGCTATAGCCAACTGTGCTAAACACACTGCACGCGAGGCCGGCGCCAATGACGCTGTCATTCTTCCCTTGCAGGATGTCATTAAGCGCTGTTGTCGTGGCGCCACCAAACGCATTGACGCCTACATTCCACAACAGACCGCCATACGAACCCGCTAGACCCGCGCCGAACTCATCCCGAGCGCCGCGCCACCGTCCAGCAACTCATGCGCTGGCGACCTTCACCGAAACCCGGCAGGCCCTGGCGAACGCCCACCTTCTCTCCCTGGCTTCGCATCGTCGGCATGTGGCTTGAACACGCCGGCTTCGAACCCGGCCAGCGCGTAAAGATCGAGGTACAGTACGGCCGCCTCGTCACTACCCCAGACTGAACGACTCCATAAATAACAGACCACCCCGGCGCAAGGCCGGGACTGTCGCTTCAGCTAAAGAAGATGTTCTTTACGATCACGTAGACGATAAAGCCCATCATGGCCGTGAAGGCGCACCACCAGACGATTTTTTGCGTCCGAGTTTTTGGCGTTGATGTAATCGACGGTCCCATAGCGCTACCACCTGATTCCAGTCTTACCTTGATCGTTAGAGAAGCCCCAGCCCACTGATGCAGGGTTATCGGTCTTGCCTACGTTTGTACCCGCACCGAAACCGATGACAGTCGCAGTTCCATTTCCAGGCGACACCATAATGCCGCCGCCCAAACCACCGTATAGAGCAGAGCCACCGCCAGCATATCCCCCGGCGAAGTTATTCGTCTGCCCAAGGCTGACTGATGTTGTGTTCAGATAGCCAGCGGAAACATTAACACCAGCGCCTACGGAATTTGGAATGCCAAGATTCACACCATATCCAAAGAACGAATTGCCGTCCCGCGTAAATGTTCCCCACACACTGCCCACGAAGTAATCCACCTGGAAGTTCACAAAGTCAGGCAACCGGAACAGGCCCGGATTCGAACCAGTCGTCGTTGCCTGATACGTCAGGCCGCTGCCCTGTGCACCATTCACAATGTACGCCTGCAAATTGGGATCGCCCGCTCCAAGGCTCTGCGCCCACACCTGCTGTCCAGCCTGGTTCACGCCGTACGGCGTCCAGTTCGTTCCATCGTTGGGCGGATCCCCGACCGCCACCCGCACACCGCCCGATTCCGCCTGGCCGTTTGCCGTCAGGTTCATCTGCGCCATCTGGTCGTCGATCTGCTGCGCGGTGTACTTGCCGCCGCTTTCATCGGCCAGCCTGTCTGCAAGCGTCTCTTCCTTCGAATGCAACTGCCGGTTGTACAGATCCGCATTGGCTGCCGTGGCCGCCCCTGCCGAAACTCCCACGAGCGCACCACCCGCCGACGCCAGCACGTTCGATGCCAGGTTGCCCAGCAGCGTCGAGCCAGTACTCTCCGCGATTCCCTTGGACAGGCTGTTCAGTTGCGGCGCCAGCGCTGCCGATAGCCCGGCGCCCGCAGCACCCTGCAGGGCTGTTCCGAGACTGCCGCCACCCAGCCCACCGATCAACGCACCCCCAACAATGTGAAGGGCTACCCGGTTGGTCCCACCCTCATCCCACGCGGCCTCTCGGGCCGCGTCACCGGCTTTCTGCGCCGCCTCCAGCTTCGATTCAGCATACGCGCCAATACCCTGCGCGACCACCTGGCCTGCCGCCTGCGCCGCCGCCATCGTGTCCGCCTGCTGAGAGAGGATAGCGTTCACGTCCGGCGTTTTCGAGACCGTCCCGTTGGTATTCGTTGTATCTCGGCTCAGGCTTGCCACATCCTGCGTCTGCTTCGCGCCGTCCGTGATGTTGATCGCACCCGCGCTGACCGCACTGCGCGTGGTGGCGCTTTCGTCGCCATTCTCGTTCTGCGCGATCATCGGCGTAACGCCCGGTGTGCCAGTCACAGAACCGGGGCCAACCGCCTTGCCGGTGTTGCCACCGAAGCCCACGCCCGCGCTGATCCCGTTGCTGTTGGCGCTGTAGTGCGACTGGTCCTGGATGTCGCTGAACGTGAGCGTGCCGGTCGTCAGGCTGTTGTTCGACGCGTCGGCCGTGCTCGATATCACACCGCCCGTCAGGTCCGTGTTGCCCTTGACGTTGATGTTGAACCCGCCATCTCCCGCATTGATGCCCGCCTGCTCGTTGACACCTGCATAGTTTGAATCGGCATGTCCGTTCTGCGCGCTGAAGCTGGCGCTGCCGCCGCCCTGGCTGATTGTGAACCCGCCGCCCGTGCTGCTCTGGTGCGCGGCGCTGTTCGTCACGCCCTGCACGCTCACGCTATTCAGGTTGCCGCCCACGTCGGCCGCGATCTGCCTGCCATTGATCTGCGAGCCGATCACGTTCGTGTCGCCGCCCGATATCACCGTGACGCTGTTCGCGCCGTTCACATGCGACGCGTTCTGGATCGACGCGTCGCTGTTCGCGTCGCCATGCGCGTTCGACATCGCAGCCGAAACGCCAAAGCCGCCGCCCAGCGTGTACTGCACGCCAACGCTTGCACTGCTGGAGCTGTTCGAGCTACGCGTCGAATCGGTGTCGGTCGTATTGATGACGTTCACCTGGTTTTTCGCCGCCAGAATGACATCGTTCGCGCTGACGTTCGAGCCGGCGATAGTCAGGTCGCCATTCGTTGCCACGAATCCCGCCGTGCCGCCTGCCTGCACGCTGGAGCCGCGCTGCATCGTCTGGTCTTCCGACGACTGGCTTTCGCTTTTGCTCGATCCGATGCTGACCTTGATGCCGATGTCGGGCTTGCCACCATCGGCCAGGGTTTTCGCCCCCATACCCGCTATCGCCACATCGCCCGCCGCCGCAATGCTGTGCAAAGCGGCGGCGCGGTCATTGCCCGTGCTGGCCGAATTCTTCGCTGCCTGACTTTCCGAATACGCGTTGTTGCCCGCATCGCCGACCGAACCCGCCAGACCAATCGTGAAGCCGCTGCTGCTGGTCTTCTGCGTCTGCGCCTGGTGCGAGGTATCGGTGGCCGCATCGATGATGACGTTGGCGGCCGTGCCCGTAAAATTCTGGCCCGCGATCAGATCACTGCCCGTGACATGCAGGGTGTTGCCCGCCTGGATTGACAGGTTGCCGCTCAGTGAGCCGACCGCGCTCGCGCTGTTCGTGGCGCTCGACGCCTCGTCAGTCGTCGCGAGCTTGCTGGTGCCGACCGTGACGGAAAGTCCGCTCGTTCCCAAGCCCGTGTGCTTCTCCTGATAGCTGCTGGACGACTGCAGGATGTCCTGTGACGTGGTGATGTTCACGTCATGCGCGGCAGCGAGCGATACATCGTTCGTGCCGACGATCGTGCTGCCCTGAACCGTCAGATCGTGTCCCGACTGGATGTTGACCGTATCGCCCGATACGAGACTGCCCACAGCGATACTGGCGCGCGTGTCCTGCATGGTGTCGGTCGTCGTGCTGCTGACGAAACTGCCGCGCTTCGACTCGACCGCCTGGTAGCTGTCGTGCTCCTCGCGGGCCTCATTGATGGTGACGTTACCGGATGCCGCGATCGTGGCCGTGCCCGCGCCGCTATCCACGCCGTTCGTCCTGCCGGCGGTCAGACTCGAGCCGGTGAGCGTCACATTGCCCTTGCCAGCATCCGTGCTGACCGCGCCGAGCGTCGCATTGCCGCCCGCAGTAAAAGTCGTGCCGAGCGCGTGTTCGTCGTACGTGTGATCGACTTCCTTGCGGGAACTGCCGTCCGTCGCGACGTTGTTATAGGTCGCGGTGTTCGTAACCGTGGTCGCCGTCAGATTGCCGCCCGCGACGACCGCCATGTCACCGCCCGCCGTCACCGTTGCACCCCTGAAGGTTGCGTCGTTGCCGCTCTGCATCGCGAGGTCGCCACCGGCCGATATCGCGCTCGTCTGGTTCGTTGTGCCGCTCGCCTCCCAATGATGCTGGTCGTTCAGCGTCACCGATTGCGTAGTCGTGGACTGCACGGTGTCAACATTGATGTCGTGACCGGCGCTGATAGACGCATCGCCACCTGCGTTGATGTGCGCGCCGTGCACCGTCAGATCATTGCCTGCGGCAATGACCATGTCACCGGTCGACGCGATGAAGCCCTGCGCGCCTAGCAGCGTCTGGCCGACCTTGCTGTCACCGGCGGCCGAACTGATTCCGGTCGCGTCGACCAGCGTCGTGTTGACGATGTCGTGGCCCGCCAGCACCGCGACGCGGTTGCCGCTGATGAGACCCGATGCATTGACCACGTCGTTGGTCGCCGACACGACCGTCGTACCGTCCATGCCGCTGCTCGCGATCGTGCCCGCCCGGTTCACGATATTGGTGCCCGTGACGACCGTCTGCGTACCGCCCCTGATCGTGCCGCTGTTGTTCACGCTGCCCGTCGCGTGCAATTCGACATCGTCAGCGGCAATGAGCGCGCCCGTAGGCTGCAGATCGTCGGCATGCGTCTGCGCCAGATAGACCTGCGGAACCAGCACCGATTGCGTCGTGCCATCCGGCAGCGTGACTGTCTGGCTGACCAGCCACACGATATCGCTCGTCAGCGCATCCATCTGTGCCCCGCTCAGCGCGACGCCAACGGCCAGGCCAAATTGCTGCGCGACATTCACGCCCGCCGTCATCAGCGCCGTGTATTCGTCGAGGTTGCTGCTGTAGCCTTGCAGGTAGACGCGACCGGTGAGTTGCGTAATCTGGTTTTGTACCAGCTGTGCCTCGTAGAGTCCGTCGCCGAGGCGCTTTTCCACACTCTGAGGATTCAGGCCCAATGCGCCAAGCATGTAGTCGCTGCTGATGAACTTCGTGTAGCTCGTGAAGCGCGGATCGGTCTCGACGAGGTAGGGGGCATTCGGTGCCGTATGTAGCGAATACAGGCCGCTCGTCGGCAGCGTGACATGCAGCGATCCTGAACTGTCCGCGACCGTTTGTGGCACATTCGCTTTCTGGGCCGCCAGCGCCTGGGTGGCGCCGAGCGTGCCGCCCGTCGCTCCGGTTGCCGAGTTCGCCGCCGCGACGTTGGTGTTGTTGATGTCCGTGCCACTGATAACCACCGCCCTGTTCGCGATGATTGTGCCGCCCGTTCCACCGATCGCCACCGGCGCGAACACGACGGACGGTTCCACCACCTGGCCCACGTCCTGCGTGATGTTCTGGTTCCATGCGTACGTCGATACGATGTCCTGATGCTGGTACTGGTACAGCGTCTGCCCGGTGTTGTTCACCTGGGTGCCGCCGTAGTTGCCGCTGCCCGACGGATCGAGCGAGCCGTCCTGCGTGGTACTGCCAATCTGGATCGAGCCACCCGCCGCAATCGCACTGTAGCTGTTGTTCAGCGTGCCGATGTTCGCGAGCGTCATGTCGCCGCCCGCAAGCAGTTGGCCCTGCTGTGCCTGCGCGCCCGTTACCTGATCCTGCTGCGTGGTGGTCGTCGTATCGCGTGCGTACTCGACGCGCTGGTAGCCCTTGTGTCCGTCGCTGCGGGTTGCGTACTCGGTTGACGGCAGGTAGTTGATATTCGGGTTGTAGTCGTCCCAGTAGTTGACGGTGATCGTGCCGTCGCCGTTGGTCGTGATCGAGTTGTACCAGATCGTCTGCTGCGTGCCATTGACGTTCACAACGAGCACATTGTCCGTCGGATTGGGGCCCGCCGTTTGTGAAATGATCTGCGAAGCGGAGAACGTCGTGTCGATCGGCGCAATGTAGCCGTTATCCCACATCGACTGCGAGCAGTAACCGCTCACGGCATTGCCCGTTGCACAGGCCATGTATTTGCCGCGCTTGGTCTGGTGGACCGTCTCGACGTCGGTCGTCACGGTCTGAACCGTCGGCGCGGGCCGCGAGTTGGTCAGCGTCTGTGCGGCGATTTGGAGGTTGCCCTGTGCCTGGATCGTCGACTGGTCGTTCGTGACCGTGCTCGAGCGGTTGGACAGCAGGCCGTTTGCGTCGCGCGTGCCATCCGCTGCGAGGTTCACGTCTGCGAGGCTGAAGACGTTCGCGCCGCCTGTGTTCGATATATCGCCGGGCGAATAGAGGTTCACTTGCGCCGCCGCGGCAATGATCGCGGCGGCGCCGGTATTCGCGATGGACTGGCTGCCGGTCAGCGTCACCGTATTGCCGATGATGGTCGCCGTATTGGTCAGCGTCGCGCTGTTCGTCGTGACCGTATCGCCCTCGATGCGGCCTTCGTTGGTGATTGCGTTCGTTGCATTGACGGTCGTGCTGGCCGAGTTCAGGTCTGCGCCCGCCTGGTTGTCGACGTTCGCCGCATTCACCGTCAGCACATTCACCGCGCCCAGCGTGCCCTGGTTTGTGAGCTTGCCCGCGACAGTGAAGCTCAGATTGCGGTTGGCCTGCATCTGGTTGGCAGCATGGTTCACGTAGTCGCCATTGACCGTCACCGCGCCATCCCGACCCACGATGATCGTGCCGTCGCCCGCCAGCCGGTTCGTCGTGAGCGTCAGGTTCTGATCGCTGCCGATCGCGCCGTTCTGATTCGTGAGGGTGCCGGTCGTGATGACGACGCCGCCACCGCTGCCCTGGTCGTTGCCGATCCTGCCCGAGGTATTGTCCAGCGACGCGGTATCGAGACTGACCACGCCATTGCCATGGATCGAGCCGTTCACATTGGAAACCGCCGCGCCTGCGCCGTTGAGCGTCAGGTCGTTCGCGCCCGATAGCGTACCGTCCGAATTGTCCACGGACTGCGATTCGTAAACGGTCAGGTTGTTGCCCGCGACGATCTGGCCACCCTGGGTATTCGACAGCGACGCGCCTGAGACCATGACATCGCCGTTCCCGCCGATGACCCCTGCGCCCGCTACGCCGCTCCCATTGCTGTTCCTGATCGATTCAGCGCTGACCGTCGTTGCGCCCGTACCGGTATTGGCGATGCGGCCCGAAGAATTGTCGAGCGATGCGCCGGCAATCTCCAGGGTAGCCGACCTGCCGTTCGTGCCGATCTGCCCACCCGCATTGGTGAGCGCACCTTGTGCGGAGACAAATGCATCACCATCCGACTGGATGAGTCCCGCCGCGTTGTTCAGTGTGCCGCCTGACTGCGCGGCCAGTGCGCCGCCCGCGACCAGCGAACCGCCGCCATTGTCGATGCTGCCGCCCGACACCGACACGTCGCCATTGCCACCAATCAGGCCGCTTGCTGTGTTCAACAGTGCACCCGACGCAGTGACGGTAGTCGCACCCGTACCAGCGTTGGAAATGCTCCCACCGTCGTTCGCTACCGTCTGTGCGTTGATGCCTAACGTGTCGTTCGCCTGCACGGTGCCGCCGGCGTTGCTGAACGCCCCGGTGTCCGCAATCGATACGTCGCGCGCGCTGATCTGCCCACCCGCACTGTTGTCCAGCGAGCCAACCCTGAATGCCGCCGACGACTGCGCCGCCAGCGTGCCGCCCCGGTTCGATACCGCTCCTGCCTGCATGTCGAGCGAGCCATTGGTGGCAAGCGTGCCGCCATTGTTCGACAGCGAGCCTGTCTGCACGGACAGCGTGCCGGCGCCCGAACTGGTGATCGTGCCGTCGTCGTTGAGGATCGTGGCAGGGCTCAGCACCAGATCGGCGCTGTTCGTCTGCAATGAGCCGCGGGTGTTGTCCAGCGTGCCGGAGACGGCAACCGTAATCGGCCCCGTGCCAGTCTGCGTGATCGTGCCGCGGCGGTTCGTGAGGTTGCCTGCACGGATCGCGAGTTGCGGCGCGTTGAAGGTGCCGGCGCTGTTGTCGAGCGTGCCTGCCGCATTTGCCGTAATGGACGAGCCTGCGCCGGTGATTGCGTTGACGAGGCTCAGGTTACCGTCCCTCGCTGTCAGCGCGAGCGCCGTACCTGCCCACGTCTGCGCATTGGCCAGATCGAGCGACACGCCGTAAAGCGTCACGGTGCCGGAGGCGGCGTTCTGGCCCGTAGCGGACAGCAGCCCCGCCGAGGTCACCGACAGATTGCCACTGGTGCCGAGACTGCCGTCAGGACTGACGCCCGCGCCGAGCAATCCCGTCGACGCGACGCTGCCCGCCGTGGCCATGAGGTCTTGCTGCGCCGCAAGTGTTCCGGAATTCGTTAGCGCGCCTGTCGCGCCGATCGTGGCATTCCGCTGCCCGTAGATCGTGCCGCTATTCGCGACGCTCGCCGCACTGATGCCGATGCTCCCGCTTGCGTTCATCGTGCCGGACTGCACGAGCTGGCCCGAACTCGTCAGTGTGAGGTCGCCCGCCTGCGCGGCAATCGTGCCTGCATTGGCCACACCGACACCCTTCTCTGTACCGACCAGCTTGATACGGTTCGCGTACATGCCGCCGAGCTGCGATACGTCGATGGACACGCCCGGCGCGGCTCCGCTGCCCGTGATGGGCGTCGCGTTCAGGCTCGCGTAATCGACGCTGTTCGCACCCGAGACTACGTTCAGCGTACTGGCGTAAATCGCTGCATTCGCCTGCACCGCGCGTGCGATGAGGTCCACCTGATCGATATTCGTGGCGTTCAGACCCGTGCCCTGAACCGTGATCGTGCCGCCAGTAACGTTGAACCCGGTTAGGTTGCCACTGCCGTCGATCAGCGGATTGCCGGTCGTGAGGATGCCGCGCGAGGTATTGATGAAACCGCCGCCGTCCACGACCAGCCCCGATGAATTGGCGATCACGACAGCCGCCGCTTTCCGGCCCGCGACCTCGACATAACCGCGCAGCAGCGACGGATTATTGCTATTGACCTGATTGACGATAATTTTCGCGGCGTCGTTCGGCCCGAAATTCGGATTGCCGTTAATCTGCCCCGCCAATTGCGTACCCGTTATAACGGGAGAATTGTTGAGAATCGCGCCATTCTTCTGGACGTCGAACTGTGAATAAGTGTTGAGAGAAACACCCGCACCGGACGGTTTATTGATATTAACCTGCGGCAGGCCGTTTGCCGTGCTGACTACGCCAGGCGCATGTGTACCTGATGGGACAATCTGCGCGTCCGAAAGCGCGGGCGCGAGTCCGCACAGCACCAGCACGGCAAAGGCCACATGACGCATTGAAAAGAGTGTGAAAGACTGTAACGCAACCGATAAGCCGGTTTCACCGCGACTGGAGTTCCCGTGACCGATCGCAGTTTCTGCAACGGCAGTGAGCATACCTCGAAGCGTGCTGAAAACAAGTCGATAACAACGGTTATTCATTGCTTATACCTGTGATACCCGATGAAGTCCTGCGCAATGCAACGGCATCAAAAGGTTATCAAGGAGAGCAAATGGCGACTACGAGACAATTCTGAATTATTCTGAATTTGTCGATATTTAACGATCGTAGTTATCCACCGCTTTTTCAGAAAGTCCAACGCTTCATCAAATCCACGCCTTTTGCAAACTTTTCTTAACTGTCGTTCACATCACTCGCCATTTGCTTTGAAGCGATCGAAAGCGGCCGCGGCCCGCGACGACGCGCTTGCGGTCGTTTCCCTATAATCGAAGGTCTTTCCCTCGCAGCGGGTTTGTGCGCTTCACCATAGGAGAGCAACACGATGGATTATGTGAAACTCGGCCGCACCGGCCTCGATGTATCGCGTCTCTGTCTCGGCTGTATGAGCTATGGCGTGCCCTCGCGCGGCACGCACACCTGGACGCTCGACGACGAAGCCGCGCGGCCATTCATCAAGCAGGCACTCGATCACGGCATCAACTTCTTCGATACCGCCAACGTCTATTCGGACGGCACCAGCGAGGAAATCGTCGGCCGTGCGCTGAAGGACTTTGCGAAACGCGATGAGATCGTGCTCGCCACCAAGGTCAATAGCCGCATGCATCCGGGTCCGAACGGCGCGGGGCTGTCACGCAAGGCGATCATGGCGGAGATCGATCACAGCCTGCGGCGGCTCGGTACCGACTATGTCGACCTGTATCAGATTCATCGCTGGGACTACGGCACGCCGATCGAAGAAACGATGGAAGCGCTGCACGACGTCGTGAAGGCCGGGAAGGCGCGCTATATCGGCGCGTCGTCGATGTACGCATGGCAGTTCGCCAAGGCGCTGCAGGTGGCCGAGCGCAATGGCTGGACCCGCTTCGTGACGATGCAGAACTATGTGAACCTGCTGTATCGCGAGGAAGAGCGCGAAATGCTGCCGCTGTGCGAGAGCGAAGGCATCGGCGTGATTCCGTGGAGTCCGCTTGCACGCGGACGCTTGACGCGCGACTGGGACACCGAGAGCGCGCGCTCGGAAACCGATGAATTCGGCCGCACGCTGTACGCGCAGACGCAGGAAGCGGATCGGCGTATCGTCGAGCGGGTCAGCGAGATCGCGAAAGAGCGCGGCGTGCCGCGCGCGCAGGTCGCGCTAGCGTGGGTGCTGCAGAAGAAGCCGATTACCGCGCCGATCGTCGGTGCAACCAAGCTGCATCATCTCGACGATGCGGTCGCGGCGCTGTCGTTGAAGCTCAGCGGCGAAGAGATTCAGCGGCTCGAAGAATTGTATGTGCCGCATGCGGTGGCAGGGTTCAAATAAGCGCTTTCACGCGTACTGAAATCCAGTTAGCACAGGCGGAATGGCCCGCGATTGCGGTGCGGGTCGTTGCGCCCCCTCTTCGTTAACTACGCGGCACATCCGGTTCGAAGAACACCCAGCGCACCTGAGGAAACGTGGCCTGCAAGTCGGCCTCGATAACATTGATCGCATCGACCATCGCGCGGCCGCTCGCATAGTCGATCATTTCCGCCTGCACCGCCACCACCACGTGACGTCCCCACTGCAGCGTGATCATATTGATGATGCTGCGAATCTCGGGACGCGCGCGCAGATGCGCGTCGATGGCGCCGCGCACTTCCGGGCTCGCCGATTCACCGACGATCATCGACTTCACTTCACGCGCGACGAGCCACGCGATCGTCATCAGCAAGAGACCGACTCCCACCGAGCCGAGCGCGTCATACAGGGGGTTGCCGGTCATCATCGTCAATAGCACCGCGACGAAGGCGATCGCGAGACCGAACAGCGCGGCGATATCTTCGCCGGCTACGACCAGCAGGTCCGATTCGCGCGTCTCGCGAAACCACTGCCACAGATTCTTGTCCGGATACGTCTTGCGAATCTCCTTGATTGCGCCCCACAGCGATAGCGCTTCGAGCACCACCGACACACCGAGCACCGCCAACGCGACGAACGCGTACTGCAACGGCTCGCGGGCAATGAGCCGATGCACGCCCTCATACACCGAAAACGCGCCGCCGACGAAAAACAGCAGCAACGCAACCAGCAGCGAATAGAAGTTGATTTCGCGGCCGCTGCCCATCGGATGCAAAGGGCTTACCGGCTTGCGCGCTTCGCGCAGCCCGAAAAGCAGCAGCAGTTGATTGCCGCAGTCGGCGGTGGAGTGAATCGCTTCGGCGAACATCGAGCCGGAGCCGGTGAACGACGCCGCGGCGAACTTGCAGACGGCGATGCCGAGGTTGGCGGCGAGCGCGTAGAAAATGGCTTTCGGCGATTCTTCTTTCATCTGCGGGCGGGCGTCCGTGAGTGGGCTGGGTATTGTTGGCGATTGCACGACCGAAGCGATCGGCAAGCACTCGGTATTATGGATGACAACGACACACCAGGCCGCGGGAATCGGACCTGATGGGTCACCGTGCCGCCAGCACCCGAAGCGCCCTTTCCACCATTCGCGCGGATCACGCCCGCTCGAGCGCCGCCATCTCCCGCACGACCACCAGCAGCACCGAAAGACTCGCGCCACCCGTCGCACGCAAATCGGTCAGCAGACGCGTATAACGCTCGAGCTGCGCCGCGCGTTTCTCGCGCCACGTTTGCACCAGCGAATCGGGCGCCGACGCATCGGTCGCGCCAGCCAATGCGCTCGTGGTCAGCGCGCGCTTGAGGCGGGCGAGTTCGGCGAGCGCCGATGCGCGCGCGAGCATGTCCCAATGCGTCGGCGCCGGCAACGAAGCGGCGCGCTCGCTGATCCAGCTGTAGTTCAGGAGCGTGCCGAGCGCGAAGTAGACGCCCGCGACCTGTTCGAGATTGCGCTCGCACGTCGACGCGACTTCGGCGATATCGAGCAGCGCGGCCGACACCTCGCCGCTCGCGATCCGCACCGCGAGCTCGCTATCGACACCCGCATCGACGAACGCCCGCTGCCGCTCCGACAACGCTTCGAGATCTGCGGCCGGCAACAGCGCCGGCCATTGCGGCGCGAGACGCTGCGCGGCATCGCGACAGCGTGCGAGCAGGCCGCTCACGTCGCCGTTGGCTGCGCCCGTTTGCAGATGCCGCAGGAACCACAGCGCCGAACGTTCGACGAGCCGCGCGACCTCCGCGAACATGCGCGCCTGCACGTCATCGGCGACGCGGTTGTCGAGCGCGTCGATGCTGCGCCAGATCTGATCGAGATCGAACACGTCGCGCGCCATGATGCACGCGCGCACGATGTCGCCGGGCTGCGCATCGGTCTCCTCCATCAGCCGATGCACGAACTCGCAGCCGACGCGATTCACGAGCGCATTGGTCAGATGCGTCGCGAGGATTTCGCGGCGCAGCGGATGGCGCTGCATCGGTTCGCGGAAACGCTGCCGCAGCGGCTTCGGAAAGTACTCGATCAGCATGTCGCTGACGAGCGGGTCCTCCGGCATCGACGATTCGAGCAGCGCGTCATAGAGCCACATCTTGCTGTACGCGAGCAGCACCGCGCGCTCGGGTGTCGTCAGTCCCTGCTTCGCGGCCGCACGCTCGGCGACGTCTTCGTCGGTCGGCAAAAACTCGATCACGCGATTGAGCCGCCCCGCCTTCTCCAGATAGCGCATCAAACGCGTTTCGGCATCGAGCAGCTCGACGCCAAAGCGGCCAGCGATCGACAAGGCCTGCGTCTGGTAGTAGTTGTCCGTCAGCACGAGCAGACCGACTTCATCGGTCATTTCTGCAAGCAGCGCATTGCGCTGCTTCTCCGTCATCTCGCCATCGGCGACGACGAGACCCAGCAGAATCTTGATGTTGACCTCGTGATCCGAGCAATCGACACCGGCCGAATTATCGATCGCATCGGTATTGATGCGGCCGCCGTGCTGCGCGAACTCGATGCGGCCGAGTTGCGTCAAGCCGAGATTGCCGCCCTCGGCCACGACCTTACAGCGCAGGTCGGCACCGTTCACGCGGATCGCGTCGTTCGCACGATCGCCCGCCTGCTGGTTGGTTTCGCGGCTCGCCTTCACGTAGGTGCCGATGCCGCCGTTATAAAGCAGATCGACCGGCGCCTGCAGAATCACCCGCATCAGCTCGGCCGGCGAGAGCGCCGCCGCGCTGGTGCCGAGCGCCGCCTGCACCGCCGGCGACAGCGGAATCGTCTTCGCGCTGCGTGGGAACACGCCGCCGCCTGCCGAGATCAGCGACGGATCGTAATCCGCCCAGCTGGAGCGGTCGAGCATGAAGAGCCGCGCACGCTCCGCCATGCTCGCGGCGGGATCGGGATTCGGATCGAGGAAGATATGGCGGTGATCGAACGCAGCGAGCAGCTTGATATGCGGAGACAGCAGCATGCCGTTGCCGAACACGTCGCCCGACATGTCGCCGACACCGACCACCGTGAAGTCCTGGCTCTGCGTGTCGACGCCCATTTCGCGGAAGTGCCGCTTGACCGACTCCCACGCGCCGCGCGCGGTGATGCCCATTTTCTTGTGGTCATAGCCGACCGAGCCGCCCGACGCGAACGCGTCGTCGAGCCAGAATCCGTATTCATGCGAGATTGCATTCGCGTAGTCGGAGAACGTGGCCGTGCCCTTGTCGGCGGCGACGACCAGATACGGGTCGTCGGGATCGTGGCGCACCACATCAGGCGGTGGCACGACGTCGGTGCCCGCCAGATTGTCGGTTACGTCGAGCAAGCCGCGCAGGAAGGTCTGATAGCACGCGACGCCTTCGCGCATCCACGCATCGCGCTCGCTCTGCGGCGGCGGATTCTTGACGACGAAGCCGCCCTTCGAGCCGACCGGCACGATCACGACGTTCTTCACCATCTGCGCCTTCATCAGGCCAAGCACTTCCGTGCGGAAATCCTCGCGCCGATCCGACCAGCGCAGGCCGCCGCGCGCGACGCGCCCGCCTCGCAGATGCACGCCCTCGACGCGCGGCGAATAGACCCATATCTCGAACATCGGCTTCGGCTCGGGCAGGCCGGGCACCTGCGCGGGATCGAACTTGAACGACAGATACGGCTTCGGTTGCCCCTGAGCGTCGTGGCGGTAGTAGTTGGTGCGCTTGGTCGCCTTGATCACGCCGAGGAACTGCCGCAGGATGCGGTCTTCGTCGAGATTCGGCACCTGGTCGAGCGCGCTGTCGATCGACTCCAGACAGGCGTTGACGCGGGCTTCGCGTACCGCGCCGAGCGCCGGATCGAAGCGCGCGACGAACAGGTCTACGAGCATGCGCGCAATCGCCGGATTGCCGGTCACCGCGCGTTCGATATACGCATCGCTGAACGTCGAACCGACCTGGCGCAAGTACTTCGCGTACGCGCGCAGAATCGTCACCTCGCGCGCATTGAGCTGCGCACGCAACACGAGGCGGTTGAAGTCGTCGCTTTCGATCGTGCCGGTCCACACCTGCTCGAACGCCTGTTCGAACAGATCCTTGACCCGCTCGATGTCGAACTCGGCATCGTCCGCAAGTTCGAGGCCGAAGTCGTGGATCCACGCGGGCATCGCGCCCGGCGCCTCGATCAGATAAGGCCGCTCTTCGTCGACGCGCACGCCCAGATGTTCGAGCATCGGCAAGCTGCGCGACAGCGCGATCGGCATGCCCGCGCGATACACCTTGAAGCGGAACGCCCGCGGTCCCGATTCGATCGGCCGGTACAGGTTCATTGCGAGGCGCTCGCTGCCTTGCACGCGCTCGATCAGTTCGATATCGCGCACCGCCGTGCGCGCCGGATAGTCGTCGCGATAGCCGGCCGGAAACGAGTCAGTGTAGTGCTGCAGCAAACGGTTGCCCTGCTCTTCGCCGTACGCGTCGAGCAATGCGTCGGCCAGATCGTCCTGCCAGCGTCGCGCGACCTGCACGAGGCGCGCTTCGAGCTCGCGCGTATCGACGCTCGGCATGCCGCCCGCTTTCGCATGGACGACGAAATGAATTCGCGCGAGTGTCGACTCCGACAGCAGCGGCGTGAATTCGACGTTCTCACCATTGAATGCGTCGGCGAGCAGATTCGCGATGCGTTGCCGCAGATCGGTGTTGTACTTGTCGCGCGACACGAACACGAGGCACGACACGAAGCGATCGAAGCGATCGCGCCGCACGAACAGCCGCGTGCGCTGATGCTCCTGCAAACGCAGCACGCCGAGGGTGGTGTCGTACAACTGGTCTTCGTCTGCCTGGAACAGTTCGTCGCGCGGATAAGTTTCGAGCACCGTGACCAGCGATTTCGCCAGATGACCTTTCGGCAGGAATGCGGCGCGTCTGACGATATTCGCGCATTTGCGCCGCACGATCGGAATCTCCGCGGCCGACACGAAATAAGCGGTCGACGTATACAGGCCGATGAAGCGCCGTTCGCCCGTCACCCTGCCATCGGCGCCGCTCAGCTTGATGCCGACATAGTCGAGATAGCCGGGCCGGTGCACCGTGGCGCGCGAATTGGCCTTGGTCAGGAAGATCGGCGACGAGCCGGAGATGATCTCTGCAGCCGCCGGCGGCAACGGCGTGACTTCCGGCGCGCCGCCCGCCCCCTGCGCATCGCGCAGAATGCCGAGACCGGAGCCCGCCACCGCCCGCAAACCATAGCCGCCATCGAGCTGCACCAGTTCGTAATCGCGCTGGCCGAGGAACGTGAAATGATCGGCGATCATCCATTCGACGAACGCGCGCGCTTCGACGCCCTCGGGGCCGGTCTCGCGCGCCTTCATATCCTGAATCGTCTGCTTCGCGCGTTCGATGATCTTCGGCCAGTCCTCGACCGCCGCGCGCACGTCGCCGAGCACCCGGGCGATATCGTCGCGCAACGCGTCGAGCTTTGCGGCATCGCCACAACGATCGACTTCGAAATGGATGCACGAGGTCAGATGCGAGCGCGTATCGCCGGCTTCTTCGGCGCCCTGGCTCACTCGTGTGATGCTGCCGTCCGCCGCGCGCCAGACTCGGAACACCGGATGCACGACCGAATGCAGCGCGAGCCGATGGCGGTTGACCGTCATCGAGACCGAATCGACGAGGAACGGCATGTCGTCGTTGACGATCTCGATCACCGTGTGATCGGAATGCCAGCCATGCTGTTCGAGGATCGGGTTATATACGCGCAGCCGCTGCTCGCCCGGCACGAAGCGCTGCGCGGTCTGCCAGTGGGCGAGCGCCGCGCCGTAGAGATCGGCGATCGAACGGCTTTGCAGATCGCCTGCGTCGACGAAATCGTAGTAATGCCGCAGGAAGGGTTCGACGATATTGAAGGTCGGTTCCGGCAACCGCCCCCGCGCAAATTCGACGACATCGTTCAGCAGGTGCGTGACGGCTTCTTCGTTCTTTGCTTGCATGATCGACTCCCCTGGCTGGCGGCAATGGTGAGTATCGCGTGATTCGCAGGCAACGTCTGACTTGGAATTATGCGCCTGCCGTGTGCGATGCGTCCGTTTCGCGCAGTCAGGTAATACCCGCTGACGGGTCGTCGAAGAATCGTCACAGTTGGGTTGGCAGGGGTCGCGTCGCTGCGGCGCGGCAATGCCACGCGGGGCTCAACGCGCGGGCTTGGCCGGTGCGGGTCCCGGCGCGGCCGCATTGCTGTCGTCGGCGCGCTGAGTGAGCCACGCGCGAATCTGCGCGGCGGTCCACGCGGGATCGTCATGCGGCAAGTCGTGGCCGGCCCACGGATGCTCGCGATGCGGCGCGCCCCACGCCGCGGCGAGCTTCGTCGAACAGACCGGATTGACGAGCCCATCTGCCGCCGACGACAAAATCAGCAGTGCACACCCCGGCGCGGCGGGCGCCGCGCTAAAGCGGGCGGCCGCCCACAATTGCCGCAGCGCATTCGCGCGACTCACCGGTGCGCTGCGGCGGATGTTGGTCCAAGCGGCGAGATCCGCGCCCAAGGTGTCGAGGTTGTTGCACGTGAGGCGATGGATACCGCTCTCGGCATCGGTTGCATCACCCCAATGCGCGGCGACGCCGAGCAGACCCGGCCACGCCGAGGGCCGCAGCCGCTCGTGCATGCGGCTGAATGGCCGCATGCTCGTATTGATCAGCACGAGCCGTTCGATTTCGCCGGGATGCCGCTGTGCCCAGTCGGTCGCGACCATGCCGCCGAGCGACATCGCGATTATGTTGTAGGGGCCCAGCACGCCCGTTTGGAGCGCCGCCTGCCGCACGAAGGCGACGATGCCCGCGACGCTCGCGGGCGCGCGCCGCCGCACATATTCACCGTTGCCGGGCAGATCGAGCAGCAGCAAACGGACGCCGGTCGCGGTCGTTGCGTTGGGGGTGGCGGCGTCCGGGCTCTGGCCCAGGGTTTCGCGCAACGCCGCCGGCAAGCGCCCCCAATGCCGCGTTTCGCGCGTCAGTCCGCGCAGCAGGATCCATGTGCTCATTCGCGTTCCGGCCTGTACCAGTGATCGAGCGCGCTTTGCAGCAACTGCTCGCGATGGTTGCCTTGCGGCAGCCAGCGCCGCGACGAAAACGCCGCGCGCGCGAGGAAGTCGAACAGGTTCGCATGGCGCCGCAGCACGCGCGCGGTGCGATGCTCCATGACCGGATTGAACATGCCCTGCCGCGAAAACAACTGGCGCGGGTTCTTCTTGATCCACAGCCACGAGCCGAGTTCGAGCGTCATCGGCAGGAAGATGTTCGGCACCGGCGTGCGGTCGTACGCGTAGTCCCACAGATCGCCGTGCAGCAGATACTGATGGCTTTGCGGCTCGAACGTGTAGCCGTGATGCGGATGCGCGTGTTCGAACATGCTCTTCAGCATGTACATTTCGGGAAGATGCGGCATCTGCTGACGGGTTCGCGCGTACGGAAACCAGATGCTGTCGCTCCAGCCGTAGCCGGAATGGCAATCGAGCGCGATGCTCAGCGGCCGCGCGGCGAGTTGCGTTTCGACCACGTGCAGCAGTGCGGCCGCCTCGACCTCCATCGGCTCGCCCGCGCGGCCGCGATACCACGGTAGCCACGCGCCGACGCGCTGACCGCCCGCAAGCAGAGGCACACGCGCGTCGGCGTCTTGCGGTGCGTTGCGCATCAGGTCGACGCCGCGCGGATTGGCGCGCGTCGCTGCCCACATGCCGCCGGGATTCGCGATCGGTAAAAAGATCAGCCGGATGGACTGCAATTCACGCACCAGCAGTTCGTCCCATTCGAGCCGCGCGAGCAGCGAGCGCATATAGTCGAGCACGAGTTGCGAACCGATTCGCTCGAGCCCGTGAATGCCGCCGAAAAAGCCAATGGCCGGCGCGAGCGGATCGGATGAACCGATGCTCGCGGTGTAGATGGAAAAGCGCCGGCTGCGTACCTCCGTCTCGCAGATCGCGCGTATTTCGAAGCTCGCCCTGCCCTGGTCGAGGATTGACTTGAGATCTTCATATTCGGCAAAACTGTCCGGAAGGAAGCTCAAAGGTGTCGGCATGACGGCGTGACCGGGGTGTCGGGATTTTTAAGGGCGGCCGGAAAAGACGCACTATAGCCTGGCTGTGTGTCAGTACGCGCGGGCGTCCAGCGCATTGGCAGTTGCGCAAGATCGAGTCTGGCGCCGCGGCGATGAGTGGTCAGGTGTCGCGGATGGGTGGGTCGTGCCGCGATTTTTAGAAAGAGATGGGCAGACGCAAACGGTAGACGCAGATGGCGAACGCTTTGGATTCGTCGACATCGACACCAAGCGTGTCGGGAAACGAAAATCGTTGAACAATCGCGCACCATTCCAGCGCGCTTGTCGGGACTCGGGAGACACGGTCAGACGGTGAGAGCCCGGTCGAAGCGGCGGAGCATTCGAGTTCTCGCTAGATCGCCGATCGCAGGATGGAATTAAGGCAGGTCCTGATCCGCTAACCGATGGCAGTCGCGAACGAAGGTCGCGACAAGGTTGTCGAGCATGGAAAGATGCGGTTCTGACAGGGATTCAATCGCTTTGCGGCCGGTGCGCAGCGGCCATGCCGTTTCGCGCGCTGTTGCGCGCCCCATGACGAGCAGCAAGACGTCGAGGTCCAGTGCTCTGGCGATGGCGCACAACGTACTGATCTTCGGGTCACACATTTCGCCGCGTTCCAGCGCGCAGATGGTGAGTTCGCGAGATTCGCGCGTCGGGCGAGTTCGCGTTGTGACAGGCCGAGCTCATGACGGCGATTCACGACAATCTCTTTCAGTGCGATTTCTCTTACGCTTTATTGATTGCGTAATCTTTGCAGCAAGGCAGCCGCGCCGGTTACTGGTGATCTCGCCATCAATCACGAACAGTCCGCGCAGTACGAGCGGACCAGCAAGCTCGCGAGCTTCCAGCCATCCGGCGCGGCAGACGCACAACCCCTGCCGCGGTTGAACGATGTTGAACTGAGCTGGATGGGGCCGAACGGCTTCGTGCTGACTGGCATCGAGTTCATCGGCGACAAATGAAAGCCCCGCCGAAGCGGGGGTAGTTCCCTACTTGATAACTTTTATGGAACAGACGGATCAAGCCGGTAATCGCGAAGAGGTGTTGCAGTTGCTGGAGAAGATCGCGACGGAACGGCACAAGTGGCATCGTGGGGGAGCACCGCACGGCGTCAATCGGTGGATGCACGCGTAACCGCGAAAGGCCCGCTCTGCCGGGCCTTTCGCATGAAAAACCCGGCTGAAGCGGGGTTCAACACGTAGCAGCAATGTTTAGTCCTTTAATACTTCCTGCAATTCCTTGACTCTATCTTGAGTGATATTTGCCATACACTCCCAAAAGTAAATATAGCGCTCGGCAGCCTCACCCATCATGTAGGTTTCGGTGTAGCACTCGTTATCGCGGTACTGTGCCCAAGAGTCTTGTGACTTCAAAAAGTAAGGTAGAGCTAAGGGTTCGCCTTCTGCTTTAAGTGACCTGTCATTGCCTCCAATCTTGATTTTGGCCGATCCCAGGATTTTATCGAGTGCACGGGCCGCATGATCGAACTTGCGGTGCGAGCACTGCGCCAAGTCGTCATTGGTTGCATGCTCCCCAGTGTCACACATATGCGCCACATCGGTGGCTCTATGACCTGAAAAATACTGATCCGGTGACTTGAAATAGTGATAATCGAATTTTCCAGAATACACGGTCTTAGCGGGTGCAATGATCGGAGCGATCATGAACGCGACTATTAGGCTAGTGCGATGAATCATAGACCCCTGCCTCAAACATTTCCGCCTCACGGTGCCGACGCCGTAGTAACCCTCTAAGTGGTTGACCCTTAACCGTCGCGTACTGCCTCATCCTATCACCCACTTTGTTGTAATCACCGGTATTAACGAAATCGAGCAGACTGTCGCCATGATGCTGAAGGTTGTACATAAAGCACACAAGTGCATCGTATTCAAATTGAAACAGTGGAAGCCGAATTTTTCTATTGATCGTATTCTCCGCCCACTTGACGTCCTCCTTAAGTAGCGTCTCGGCCTGTGCTTCGCTTATTCCGTTCTGAAATGGCTTTTCCGATGCGGCGCCGGATATTTTTCCCAAATGAACAAGGTGCCCATATCCAACTGTTGCATTCCCGGTTTTACTGCCGTCCTTGTCGTACATGGTCGCGCTGAACTGTTCCCAACCTTTAGAGGGTGTTAGGCACTTTTGCTAAGGGTTGCAAAGTGAACAAGCATAAGCACGGAGAAGACGACGAAGTGCAAGCCAGCCAGAGTTTCGGGCAATCGCTCGTAGTCTCGTGCGAGTCGGCGGAAGCGGTTGAGCCAGCCGAAGCTGCGCTCAACCACCCAGCGGCGCGG
>NZ_JBFPKN010000036.1:0-45924 GCF_040948805.1 Paraburkholderia sp. BR13439
CTTCCGCCGACTCGCACGAGACTACGAGCGATTGCCCGAAACTCTGGCTGGCTTGCACTTCGTCGTCTTCTCCGTGCTTATGCTTGTTCACTTTGCAACCCTTAGCAAAAGTGCCTAACACCCTCTAGCTCGATGTTGGTTATGAATCTTCGCCCTGCCGCTTCGTCGCCCAGTTCAAATATAATCATTGCGCCGTAGCCGACGCGTGCGTCAACTAACTCGTCGACAAGCTCACGTTCGTATCCTGACGACAGTGATGGATATGAGACACCTGCGACCTTCGGGTGGGCGTTAAGGAACTCCGCAACCGCGACGGCATTTTCGCAATGCCGCTGCATGCGAAGATGAAGGGTTTCGAGTCCTTGTATCAGCTGAAAGCTGGCGAGAGGACTGATCGCGGCGCCGGTGTCACGAAGCCAAGTCATCCGGGATTTAAGCAAATAGGGACTCGCGCCAAGATCGCCAAGTTTCAGAACCGCTTCTTTCCAGAGGACGTCGCCATGCGCTTCATCTCCGTCGTTGAACAACGGAAAGCGGCCTGCGTCGTCAAACGCGAAGCTTCCGTTATCGACAATCAGTCCGCCAAGTGTCGTTCCGTGGCCGCATAGATACTTTGTCGCGGAATACGTGGAGATATCCGCACCCAGAGCTTTCGGACGGCAAATCAAACGGGTTGTCGTGTTATCTACAATAACAGGAATCCCGCGCCGCTCACCGATTTCCACCAGCGCCGGAACAGGCAACGGGACAAGGCACGGATTGGAAAACGTCTCTCCAAACATAGCAATCGTCCTGTCGTCCAACATCCGCTCGAACGATGTTACGTCTCTTGGATCCGCAGATCGTGCCTCGATACCCAACCGTTTGAATGTATTGAAGAGCAGATTCCACGTATTGCCATATAGATACTTCGATGCGACAACGTTATCGCCTGGCGTTCCGCTGCACAGGTTAGCGATAGCGAGAAAGGTTGCGGACTGCCCTGAGGCTACCGCCAGGGCGTCGCTCGCACCCTCTACTGCAGCGAATCGCTTCTCGAGGATGCGCGTTGTCGGGTTGATGATCCTGCTATACGTGAACCCATCTTCTCGGACGTTGTAGATGTCGGCAATTTTTTCAAGATCGCCGTCAAGTTCATAGGCGGTAGATTGATAAATCGGTACAGACTCCGCTTTGGTGACGGGGTCATGACGATAGCCAGCGTGTAGAAGTGACGTCTCGCGGTTCATTTCGGCGTTGGCATTGCTTCTTGACATGTCAAATGGCCTTTTTCCATAAGTCGGTTATACGGCGGGCCCGGGTGGCTTCCGGATTCATCGGAATGAAGCTGAAAAAAGTCTTCAAATGCAATTCCCAGCAGGCGGATCCACATCGGATCAATACATCCCATGCACCCGATCCTGAAACTGCGCGTCGGAAGATCCAGCTTGGTATAGATGTAAAGGTTGTACTCCACGAGATGGGCGTACAGCGCGTCGAGATCTTCTTGCGTACGAACGACATCGCGTGCCGTCAGCGCAAGGCATACCGGCGATCGTTCCCGCGGGTCCGGCGTATGGCCCAGTTGCGCGGATGATAGCGTCACGGACAGAGGCGTATCGCTCTCCACGGCGAACCACCCGTTCAATAGCCAGTTCTTCCAGGGCCTTTGCGCACGCCTGAACAACATGTGTCGGTGGCGTGGAACGCCACTCGCCAGTCTGTTCGAAGTTACGCCATTGGTCCCGAACGTCCAACACGAACGAGTTGGTCTCTGAGGTCTTGCTATCGAGCGTTTCCAGCGAGGCAACAACAAAAGACACTCCCGGCGGACCCTCGATGCACTTGTTACTCGAGGTCACAAGGACGTCAAACGGAACTTCCCTGGCACTGATTTCCACAGCACCGAAAGAACTCATTGCGTCGATAATGGTTCTTACACCATGACGCGTTGCCAACTCTACCATTGGCCGGAGCGGATTGACGACTCCCGTGGTCGTTTCACAGTGCACAAAACAAAGATGTGTGATCCCCGGATCCTCTTCCAGGTACGCAGCGACTTTTGTCATGGGGAAGGACTGATCACTCGGGGCAACGATGCTGACGGCATTAATGCCTCGGATCTGCAGCATTTTGAGGATCCGCTCGCCGTAGTTTCCATTAATGCATACGAGAGGCCCGTCTGATGTCCCAACGAACGAAGCCAATGCCGCCTCTACGCCGTAAGACCCGCCGCCCTGTATGGGTACCGCCGAGTATCCCCCACGAGCGTCCAGCAAATCTACAATCAGGCCTCTTACTCGCTCCGTTATTTTCTTGAAACTCACGTCACGGGAACCCATGTCAAACTGCATCTCAGCCTTTACTTCGGCGTCCAACGCCAATGGCCCCGGTGTAAATAAAAATCGGTGCCGTGCGGTCATAGGTCCACACTCCATAGTCGAAAACAGTTGTTTAAGGACGCGAAAGCGCCGCTCATGCTCCACCTGACACCCGTCGCGCACAGATATCAGAGATCAAAGTAATTGGTTACCGATGCGGCCGAGCCCATCGCATTGGACTTCACGTCAATTGACGGACTGGAAATCTTGCGCAGGCCCGCTTCGAGTGATCTGCATTCCTCCGCAGCTGATAATGACCATGCCACAGCGAACCACCGCACCGATATGAGTTCTTCTTATGCATACCTAATAACCTTTAATACTGCCGTCGTTCCACTGAGGAACCTGATATGACCACGGCGCGAACTGGTTTGCGCCGTCGTCATACAAGGCACGTGGCACGTGGACAATTTGTGAATCGTCCATGACAGCATCCGCGACGAGACCCGAACGCCGTCGTTGTATATCAGTATCGAATATCCGTTGCTGGCACCCTTCCTCGAACCGCTATGCTCGTATTGAAGTACACGCAACTTGGCGCTAGACCTGTGCGGCACAACGACGGTATGCGACAGATTTTCCCCGCCGTCTGTCATCAGGCATATGTGCAACCGACAACACTTCAAATGCAGCTCGGGGGCCTTCTGTTGATCGTGGTCAACGACACGCCCTCTGTTGCTGCGGCAAACTAAACCCGTATTGTCACGTGGCAGCGTGATGGACCAACCCTACATCTCGCAGTTGCTCGCTCGAGCCGTACGCGACAATTTATCAAGATGTTCAGCAGCTCTAGGGGATGCATGGCCCGAGGCCGCCACTGGTAGTCAGTTCCCCATCTCTGATCTTCATGAATCGCGACACACAGTTAGTACAGGCACAGCGCTCTTCCCCGTGAGATATCTCAGGCAGAGTGACGGTCCTTGTCGCGATCGTTTTGATAGCAGCACATCGACGAACGATGCGCATAACGCTGGGAGATGAGAAATCAGCGAGTGATCCGCGGCGAGGTTCGCCGTTTCCTACGTCAACTAGGCGTGGAGAATATGTGTTAGGAGAATTTTCATGCGTCTTACCGTCCAGCTCGACATGTTTAATACTACCCGTCCGATGGCATTCGCAATCCTCTGGCTCGACACAGAAAAGCGGCAATGGTCGCGCGAGGCTCATTCCGGACTGGACTTACCCGAATGGGGCTCGTTGCATGTGGATTGCGGCAACACGTTAGTGTGCGGGCCCAGCGAAAACACACTCGCGTATGTTCTCGAAGGATTGAATCTCGACTGTCGTTACAGACTTTTCGAAGGCGACTCCGGATATGCGCTGCGGTATACAGAAGGACGTTGGGCTCCATCAAACGGCCACTGGCATATTCAGTGTATAGATAACCAACGGGGACAGCCTGAACATGAACTGTTCACCACCGCCAAGGATTCCTGACACCATCTGCGTTAAACAAATGAAGCAATCGAACGACAGCAGCACCTGCTCAGGAATCTGACCACTGTGATCGGCATACATCTCGAATGGAGGTTGAGCCCTCCATAAGTTTGCGGCTTGACCGATCGATGCTCCATGATCAACGATCACCACCCGTCAGCTTGCCGTACCAGTTGAACGTCTCGCATTTGCGACAGATCTTTTTTTACTTCCCATGCCGCTGCACCGTGACGACTCCCGGTGCGTACGCCAGCTTCTCGTTGATGTCTTTCCAAATATTCGCCCATCCGCAACTGCACCGGCCGGCGTCGATAGCCCCGTCTGTCGGACTTACCCCTTCGCCGTTGAGCTGCTCGTTGCGCCCGGCCAAATTGCTCACGCAGGAGGACAGGGGCCCCTTTCCCTAACTTGATACACCGAGCTTTGTCGCTAATTCGCGCGTTGTCGAATAGCCCGTCTCGCATCGGCATCTTGCAATCCAATTGCCTATCCTCACGCCGCGGCAACCTTCGGCGCTCGAGCAATATGTCGCCAGCCCGCGCGCAATGGACGTCAGGGTCACGGCCCCCTACAACCGACGTTGCGAATAACGCGAGACCCCACGCGTTTCACGCTTGCCAAGACAGATTGCGGATCATAGTGCAGCGAAGAAGATGCGCATCAATCTCAGACAGAGATAATTTGTCGCTCCACGCCTCGTGGTTGCGCTTTCGACAACGCAGATGCGGTGGGATGGGCCGCGTTCGTTGATCCTGTAGCGTCGTAGCTCGGGAAGAAACAAAGGCTCGATTATCTCAATCGTCCGACTGATGCCGCTGGCGCTCAATGACCGACCAGCCTACGCATGTCGAGCTCTATTCGACGCAGACAGGCTCCGACGCGCGAACGGCTACCCAAAGCGCATCATATTGCGCCAACTGCGGGACCTAACCGCATCAATGCCTTAATTCATTGGATGACTCATATCGGCCAGGAACCCGCCTCGCACACCTCGTTGCCCACGGTGATTGGGCTACGGGAGATCTCAAATCTGGCCCTTCACTGGTCCGCTTCCATGTGCTAGCGGCATTTCACCTTGGCCAGCAGCCGCCAATCTTTGCCATGCAGAAAGCAGCGACGAAGGGTGTTGCACCAGTCCGCGAGGAATCCGCCTAATGGTAGCGCCGTTAAAGAGATGGTCCGAATCGCTGCTTGGAACGAATATCAGGGGATATGCAACCTGACCACTGTCGGGAATCGGGTCATTGTTCCCCGCGCGTTCTATTTCGGAACTAATGACCGCCCAACGAACGGGTGGGCGACTGGCAAGGACAGCCGGGACACAGAAAAAAAAGTGACCCATCGGAGTCGTCTATACTCTGACGGGTCGTCTAAAGTCCCCACAGTAGGTCGAGCGAGACGGTTCGACCCGCTGCAACCCAAGTGTACGAGACAAACGCACGGCAACCCTTGATCAAGGTCAGACCTTTCTTACATCAGGTAAGTAGCCAACATGGTCATCAATTGCTGGCAGCATAGGCTACGCGATGGAACGAATTCAGCGAGGGCGCCCCGCGCAAATTGCCAACCGGCGCTGACGCCGTTGAAAGATTTCGTCTCTGACTATTATCCGGGCGGTTTGAAGGATACGGAAAAGGATTTTTACTTAGAGTTGCCTCCTGTCATGAGCCACTTTTGTCATAGCGTCAAAGTGCCAGCCAATCTTTAGCAAGCCTGGCATTCGACGAAGAACGTCATTGGCACGGTTGCGCGGGGATGTGCGCTACCGCCCTCCTCAACCGCAAATTGAATATTTTCATCGCAACCGCTCGATTCATGAATACAAATTCAGCGTAACCCACGACCCACAGCGTTGAGCAATATTCACCCCTTGCCGTGATAGATATGAACGACGGCCTCAATAGAATGGGCTGGAGAATCATTGCAGCGTGAGAGGCGCCGCACCGCACCGGGCAAAGGGGCGCCGGTTCGACGGCCTTCCGGTTCTGTCACTTGGCCACGAAGACATCGACAAGCGGGGAGCTTGCTCCTCGTGCGCGAATGCCATTGTCATGCGCTGTGTCTGACAAGGGATACCTTCGAGGCTCAAATGCATGGTCACGTGATCAAGAAAGGTTGACATGCATTAAGGCGAAAGACAGACGTCGTGAATAGTATGAAAGGACAATATCCGACGAGCGCACGCATGCACCCGGCCCGTTCGCCTCTTTTGCCGACGCGACGGCTTCGATGCGCACCAACTGGCGAGCGATCCGCAAACGTCGGTCGACCCCAATCCCAGCCATGAGTGGATACTTCGATACACGTTGCTTGCCTCGATTTCACATGTTAATTTTTCTGCAATATCGTGAGCATGACAAATTACGACCTACCGAAAGATATAGCAAACCGTCTGGTTGATCCGCAGTCGTATACAAACCTCGACGGGCTCCATGAGATATACGCGTGGGCGCGTGCAAACAACCCAGTTGGACGAGCAATGGCGGACGCGCATGACCCATTCTGGGTGGTAACAAAACACGCCGACGTCTCAATGATTTCCCGGAACAATGCCCTGTTTCGCAACGGCGATTATTCCGTCGTCTGCCGTCCGCAAGCATCTATCGCGCATGTTATAGGGGCCACCGGTAGTCCAAACATCGTCCGTTCGCTCGTCCACGTCGACGGCGACGAACACAAGAGTTTGCGCGCACTGACACAGTCGTGGTTTATGCCGAACAGTGTCGTTAAGCTTGAGGCTCGCATCCGATCATTGGCACATTTGATGATCGGGGAACTTCTGCAAAAGAGCGGCTCGGTAATTGACTTTGCGAACGATTTCGCTTCGCACTATCCGCTGAACGTGATCATGGATATTCTCGGAGTTCCGCAGGAAGAATCTCCCCGTATGTTGAGACTCACACAGGAGATGTTTGGAAGCGAGGATGCCGAATACAAGCGCGAGATCGGTCGCCAGGGCGACGCCGGAAGTGCGATCGGCAAGGCGCTGCTGTCAGTTGTAGCAGACTTCAAGGGTTACTTTGATCGCCTGAGCGAAGATCGCCGGAAAAAACCGCGTAACGACATCGCCACCTTGCTCGCCAACGCGGTTGTCGATGGACAGCCTATTGATGAGGCAACCCGACTCGGCTACTACGTGATTATCGCCGCCGCCGGGCATGACACTGTCTCGTCTTCCATATCGGTTGCGATGTGGGCATTGTGTCAATTCCCCCATTTGCTGCCGCGGCTTAAGGCTGACCCGTCGCTCATTCCGCAATTCATCGACGAGAGCCTCCGCTACGCATCGCCAGTGCGTCATTTCATGCGTACGGCGGCAGCCGACACGAATTTGCGAGGCAGGACTATCCGCAAGGGCGATTGGCTGATGCTCTGCTACGGGTCGGCCAATCGCGATGAGGAAGTTTTCCCCGACCCTTTCGTATTCGATATCGACCGAAGGTCGAATCGGCACATTGCGTTTGGGGCAGGTGCTCACGTATGTCTTGGTCAGCATCTCGCAAACATGGAGATGCGCATCCTGTTCGAGGAACTGATCCCGAAGTTGCAGTTCGTCGAACCGGTGGGAGATGTCGAATTCACGACGTCTAATTTCGTAAGTGGGCCAAAGCACCTCGCAATACGTTGCGTGTTGCAATGATCGCATCTATGTAAAATTTGCACGCCACAAAATGACCTTGATCGGGACCGTGCTTTCGTCTACAAACTCACACATGTAACATGTGACTGCCAAACATTTCCCCGGTTGCAGCCCCCAGTTACTATCTTCCCGCCTCGACAATTGAGGCTTCGGCCAGCCAGGCCCGGCATGATTCTCGCCCCCAGTCGCAGTTTCTGGTCCGGGGGGTGTTGTCACCGGGCCTGGTGGGTGGCTGGTGATCGCTAATAGGGACTCGGCTGGGATATTCCAAGGCCGTCCGTAACGTGGATGCCGAGATTTGCCACCGTTGTCGCAGGCCCACTCGTTCGATCTACACAAACTTCGATGCAAGAATTCCAACAACATGACGTCGTCGAGTCTTCATCGGTGTCGACGTCGGTAAAGGCCAGCATCACGCCGTGGCACTAGCTCGGAATGGCAAGCGCCTGTAGATCAAGGCGCTCTCCAACGACGAGGCCAAACTGCGCGCCCTCATCGCCGAATTCAAGACCCATGGCCGTCTTCTCTTCGTTGTCGATCAGCCCGCCACCATCGGCGCATTGCCGCTGGCCGTCGCACGCGATGAAGGCGTTCTGCTTGCCGATCTGCCCGGACTGGCGATGCGCCGCATTGCCGACCTGCACGCCGGTGAGGCCAAGACAGACGCCCGCGACGCCGCAATCATCGCCGAGGCCGCCGGTTCGATGCCGCATACGCTGCGCTCGCTTCGGTTAGCTGATGAACCGCTCGCCGAGCTGACCATGCTGTGCGGCTTCGACGACGATCTCGCCGCTCAAATTACCCAAACCAGTAACGGGATTCGCGGCCTGCTCACCCAGATCCATCCCGCACTTGAGCGCGTTCTCGGACCGCGCCTCGACCATCCCGCCGTGCTCGATCTACTCGAGCGCTACCCGTCTCCAGCCGCGCTTGCAGCAACCAGCGAGAAGACGCTTGCCAACCGCCTGACCAAGCTCGCGCCACGCATGGGCAAGGGATTGGCGGCCGAAATCGTTCAAGCGCTGGGCGAACAGGCCGTGACTGTGCCCGGCACGCAAGCCTCCACCATCGTCATGCCGCGCCTGGCTCAGCAGCTCGCCGCCTTACGCAAGCAGCGCGACGAAATCGCCGCCGAAGTGGAGCGGCTGGTGCTTGCTCACCCTCTTTGGCCGGTCCTGACCAGCATGCCGGGAGTCGGCGTCAGGACCGCCGCCAGACTCCTCACCGAGGTCGCGCACAAAGCCTTCGCTTCGGCAGGTCACCTGGCGGCCTACGCTGGCCTCGCACCAGTTACCCGGCGCTCAGGCTCATCAATCCGTGGCGAGCATCCGTCCAGGCGCGGCAACAAGGTACTCAAGCGCGCCTTGTTCCTCTCCGCCTTCGCGGCCTTACGAGACCCCGTTTCGCGAGCGTATTACACACGCAAGGTCCAGCAGGGCAAGCGACATAACCAGGCACTCATCGCGCTGGCACGACGACGCTGCGATGTCCTGTTCGCCATGCTGCGCGATGGCACCTTTTACGAACCCAAGTCAGCCCCTAACCCTTGACGAATTACATAGAGCGTGTTAGGAACTTTGAAGTACTGACACGGCGTGGACAAGCATGAGCATTGCGAAGACGACGAAATGAAGCCCAGCGAGAGTTTCGGGGAGCCGTTCATAGTCACGTGCGAGACGCCGGAAACGGTTGAGCCAGCCAAAGCTGCGCTCGACCACCCACCGGCGGGGGAGCAGAACGAAACCCTTTTTCGTTTCTTCGAGTTTGATCACCTGAAGGTCAATGCCCTCGTCGAACGCAGCCTGCGCTGGCTCTTTGCCCGTGTATCCCTGATCGGCAAATGCCACCTTGACCGTTCGTCCCGTTACCTGCTGGACCTGCCGCGCAAGCTCCGCTACCTGTGCGCGCTCCTGTTCATTGGCTGGGGTCACGTGCACCGCCAGCAACTGTCCCAACGTGTCTACTGCAATCTGTACCTTACTACCGCGCTTGCGCTTATAACCGTCATAACCCGCACGCGGGCCGCTCTCGCAGGTCGACTGTATCGTGCGGCCATCGAGGATGACCGCGCTGGGCTGTCCCCGACGGCCCTGTGCCACGCCTATCACCGAGCGCAGGTCACTCACCATGCTCTCAAAGCAGCCAGCCTGCAACCAGCGTTGAGTCTGCTGATACACCAACTCCCACGGCGGGAAATCATTGGGCAGCATCCTCCACGGCGCGCCGGCACGAGCCATCCAGCGCAATGCATCAAACATCTCGCGCAGTTCGTATTTGCGCTGGGGCGCGTCAACGTCCATCAGCGTCAGATACGGCGCCGCGAAACTCCATTCCTCATCCGACACATCAGTCGGATACCCTTTGCGGTCGGTTGTTTTCATCCCGCCAGGATACCAGGTCTCAATCGAAGTTCCTAACACGCTCTAGGGGCACCCCCCCGCATTCGTCGTCTTATCGAGCTTGCAGCCGGAGTGGCAACGACAATAGTTGCGCTGGCCGCTCCACACGGCGCACGTCATCATGTCGTGGCTTCATTTATCTTAGGGCGCCGTGCCGACGGCACCGGCCTTCGGTTACTGTCACGTCGCGACGGCAGTGCACTTTGAGTGCAGTGAATGCTATGCCTTCGACCACCTCTTGAGTCTGTATTGAGAAAGTCATTTGTGACGCGAATGCGTCTTATCCAAACAATTGATTTTTGCGATTTCACAAAATGGCGGATAGTGATGACGCTGCTGCGGCACAGTCACCGTGTTAGGGCGCCCTCAATAGACACTTTGCACGATCTTGTGGGGTGCAATGCCCATCGCCACGGATATCGATTGGCACCCGAGGTACTACATTGGCGTCCTTCTTAAGTCACGTAACTGCATGATACCCATGAAGAAGCCGGCCATTTTGACAAGCAGCTTTTCGACCCGAGATCTCCGACTTCGATCGGCTCATCGGAGCAAACAATGAATGCTGTCGATATCCACCAGATGGTCCAGTTCGCCGTCCAATCGTTCAAACTGCTTGCGATTTTTGCCACGTTATGTGCAGCTCTTGAGATCGCCTTTCCGGCTTATCGATACAGCGTTGCATCGTACCTTCGCGGCGCAAGGAACTGGACGATTCGGATTGGATGCGGCGCGCTAATCTGGCACTTGTACGCTGTGGGCTTGCAATGGTTAGGCGTCAAGCCGCTCCTGACGGTCAATCTTTCAACAGTGTTTCACTCTGACAACGCAGTTATCAAGACGGCTTTCGCCATCCTTTCAGGCGTTTTGGTCGCAATTGCCGGTGACTTCTTTTACTACTGGATGCACCGAGCACAGCACACCGTGCCATTCCTGTGGCGCTTGCACGCTACACATCACTCGATCCGCGAACTGACAGCGTGGAATTGCAATCATCACATTTCCGAGCCGGTTATCTATGCCTTGTTTGTAGCATTACCGCTCGCGCTGATCCACTTCGAGTCTGGCGTGGTGCCGGCTGCTGCCATGACACTCATTACCTTTCAGGCGCACCTCTCACACTCCAGCACGCGCATCAACCTTGGGCCTCTGCGATATATCATCGGAGACGGTCAGTTTCACCGAATTCATCACTCAACTCAGCCCCATCACCGGCACCGGAACTATGGGTTCTTTACGACCATCTGGGACACGATCTTCAGCACGGCATACTGGCCGAAACGGGACGAATGGCCTGAAGTGGGCCTTCGCAATCAGCCCGAGCCCCTCACCGTGCGCGACTACTTTATGTTTCCGTTTGAACAAACTCGCTGGTCCAAAGCCAACTCTGGCAGCATAACGCAGGAGAGTTGACGAGGATTGGGCGGGGCATTCGCTTGAATTGAGCGGCACTGGTAGACAAAACATTTGCCAATACAACGTCGCCTGAAACCATCGACAGTCAAGGCGAATCGCGGGTCGTCGAACTATAGCGGTAACGCTGAGATCGGTATCACTTGGCCGTCTCGTGCGGCCTAACGGCGCAAGATTTTATGCTCGTGTTCAAGGACGTTCGGTGTACATGCGCTCTCTCGGCAGTGCTATGGAGATACCTGACATGAGCACCTACAGACGAGATGAACCCGCCCCAGTCTAAGAGTACGTCGCCCCACGCACGGCTTCTCTCTCGATCGGAAGGTTGCCTAAGCCGCTGACCTTCACCGATGCCGACCAACCCCACCACCTGACAGGAGATCAGAAGACCATGCCTCGAATCTTGATCCGCGCGACCCGTGCTGCCACTGCCACCGCCGCGCTGATGCTTTGGACTGCCAGTGCGCAGGCCCAGACGTGGTCTGCTACTTCCCCCGAAACCTCATCCTGCTCTGCGGAAAACCTCTTCGCTTCTCGGATCTACGGTAGGTACACGATCAACAACGACGTGTGGTCACCCTGCAGTAATGTCACCGCGGGTCCCCAGACAATATGGGCTAACAGCAAGCTCGGGGGTGACAGCGAGCCCGACTGGGGCGTTACTTCAGATCAACCCAACACCAGTGGCATCAAGTCCTATCCGCACATCGGATACCAAGTCAACAAGACCATCGGCTCACTGAACTCGCTTTCCGCCATCGTCTCGGCTACTACGCCTTCTGGCGGGGCTTGGGAATCAACGTTTGATATCTGGGCCGGTGGTAAGGCGCATGAAATCATGATATGGCTGAACTACACCGGAACTGCGGAAGGTTGCGGGAATGTCAAGCCAATCTCCTACAACTGGACGCAAGCCGGATGCGCAATTCCACTTTATCGAAATGTATCGCTGTCCAACGGAAGTTGGAACGTATACGTGGGCACCAACCGCAGCAACATCGTCTACACGTTCGTCCGCACGACGACGACTGACAACGCCGCGATCGATGTGCTGGCGTTTATGAAATTTCTGCGCTCGCTCAACTATTTTGATGATGATCTTGAAATCGGTGACCTGCAGTACGGGTTCGAAATCACCTCTTCGCGTGGCAACCTGAGCTTTGCCTCCAAGAAGTTCACGGTGACTGCCGAGTGATCCCTTTCATCGCGTTGGGCAGGGAGACGTCCAGGATGTCTGTCCAGACTACATTAGGAAGAAAGAACTGTCGCCTCCCGTCCACGAGTGGGCCCCTTAAATGCTCCGCCCAGATCACGAAAGACCAGCCGAAGAAAATGCGCCGCATGAGCGTACCCGTGATCGGTTGCTCAGGGAGAAGGAGCATCTGCGCGCGGGCGTGGTGTACCTAAAAAACAATCTCGCCCCCCTCTTCAGGCGAAGAGGCAGGCGGCGCAAGAGAAAAACGCAAATAGTGCTGCAACTGCGGCAGCATCACCGGCTACCCGCGCTGCTCAAGGCGGCGGAGCTGGCGCGCAGTACGTTCTACTATCAGTCGAAAGTGCTTGACGGTGTCATTTAGGAATTTGAATCAGATTGACATTGATCAGAAATCAATACTCGCAGCAATAAAAACGCCGATACTCGCAAAGGTTCCATCAACTTTCCTTATGCACACTTAAACAATATCGAGTGATATCGCGCGTACGAATGCCGTTATCATCTCCCCGATAGCAGAGGGATGCGCAGACGAGCTGGATCGTTCTCATGTTGGCCTTTTGGCGACATGCACGAAAGGTCACACACTCTATTGCCATTGAGCTGAACAACGACCTTGCGATTGCTGTTCCTGCACCGGCGACCAGTCAGCTATTTTCCGTTGGAATAGTCGATGTAAAGGATGCAGACACGCGTTACTGAAGGTAGTTATGGCCAAACGGTGGCCTAGTTTTGCTGGCCGCAATGAGCCCGACGAGGCTTCGCTGTCGACATCCCCGTTATGCAACAAGATGCGAAAACCAAATGATGCTACCGCTGCCAGCGGCAGTCATCGGTGAGCAGTACATGCGGCCAAGCTACGGGTGGGAATATTGGAGCGATGGACGTCTGAGGACGTCGGCCTTGGTGTACAGTCGACCCGCCGGCGCAAGCGAGCAGCAGCAGATTGAGGTCGCCGGGCACAACCGCAACGTCCGAGCTGGTCGATCAGCTCGACGCATTCTCGAAAATAGTGGCACCACTGCCGGATCGCGATGTTCGCCGATGCCTAGTCCACCGTACCGCCGCATCCTGCGCCTGATCTTTGCCTACGACGGCGACGCGCTATCGCTCGCCTCAAAGCATCTGGTCGAAATGACCCTGCCACCCTCGCATGAGCTGTGCAGCTCCGAAGGCAAGGCGGGGTTCTGGTTCGAATTGCGCGACCCCCACGGCCGGCCGTTATACCGCCGGATCCAGCATGATCCAATGCCGCGGTATCGCGAAGCGCATGCGCCCGGCGCGACCCCAACGCACGTTACAGCTCTGCGGCGCGGCGTTTTCGAAATTCTCGTGCCGGCCTATTGGGAAGCGGCGACACTGGTTCTGTTGGCGACAGAGCACCCGCCAGTCGCACCATTCGGCACGATCCGCGCCGAACGAGCGCGCAGCGGTGGCCCGCGGGTTGGCACGGGTGCGGCGCGCGAAATCGCCCGATTCAGTTTGGATGACATCCTGAAATGACTACCGCAGATGGCGCCGTCATCGGCGTCAGCAAGATCATCGACCACGGTCCTGATGTATCGCGTTGGAATCTTGTGATCCTTGGCGACGGCTACCAGAGGGCCGAACTGGCGACCTATGCGACCGACGCGCGGAACTTCGCAAACGCTGTCGCCGGTACCGCGCCGTTCAACGAGATGTGGTCGGCCGTCAACGTACACCGCGTCGAGGTTTCCTCGACCGACAGCGGCGCTGACGACCCCGCGGGCGTGTGCAACGGTACCGGCGCGACGGCGCGCACCTATTTCGACGCGACGTTTTGCGAAGGTGGGCAAATACGGCGGCTGCTCAGCGTCGACGCCGCTACAGCGTTGAACGTCGCGCGCACGCAGGTGCCACAGACGAACATGACGGTAGTGATCGTCAACAGCACCATCTACGGCGGTTCCGGCGGGCCGGTCGCGGTGTTTTCGAAAGCAGACGGCGCAGAGCAAATTGGTATCCACGAAATGGGGCACACGGCATTCGGCCTCGCCGACGAATATTCGACGTACGCCGGTTGTTCAAGCGGTGAAACTGGCCACGACACCTATACGGGAACCGAGCCGGCACAACCCAACATAACCGCCAACACCGACCGCGCGACGATCAAATGGGGGGCACTGATCGCTGCGGCCACTGCGCTACCGACCACCGTCAACGCTAATTGTACGCAATGCGATACCCAAGCATCGCCTGCCCCGGCCGCTACGGTTGGTGCATTCACAGGCGCAGGGTATTTCCATTGCGGATTGTATCGTCCACAATACAACTGCCAAATGCGTACGCTCGGGAAACCGTTCTGCGCGGTCTGCCTAGAAGTCATCAGGAACACGCTTAAGCCATTCCTGCCGCTACCGCCTGTCACGAGCCACTTCACCCCAACTTCTGGCAACCCCGGTGGCGCGAACGTTGATGGAACCACAGCGGATTCATCGGCCTGACTGCGGTCCGCGCGCGGCGTCGGTAGTAGCGACTTCGTTATCGAGTCCGGCCCGCGGATCAGCACGCTTAGCCTTTCGGGCGCAGGCAGCAAAGCGGGCGCGATTGCGGCCTAGTTCAGCTACATCATAGCGAGACTGCCGTCGATCATGAACGTCAGCCCCAACACCGGTTGGAGCGCGGCCGGCAATGCTGACCATCAGAGGAATCGGCGTCACTCATGCGAGTGACGCCAGCTTTGGCAGCAATCCCACGCTATGGCCTCGACTCGGTCGCGCAGGCAACCTCGACAGGCCCCGGACGGTCGATAAGCATCGTCGCTACAAATACTACGCCATCGGGCACGTCAGTGGCCAATAGAGCGGCATCTTCGCCTATTGTTGATCGAGCTAAAATTCACCCAGTCTGGACCGCCACTTCGCCAGCAATGGTTACGTGCATAAGGCGCTGGTCGTCCGTCGATCCGATGCGATCAGGGAATCACCAGGTCGGATGCGAGCATTCGTAAGCGGCTAGCCAAGCCGCCTTGACGGATTAGAGCGTGTTAGGAACTTTGAAGTACTGACACGGCGTGGACAAGCATGAGCATTGCGAAGACGACGAAATGAAGCCCAGCGAGAGTTTCGGGGAGCCGTTCATAGTCACGTGGAGACGCCGGAAACGGTTGAGCCAGCCAAAGCTGCGCTCGACCACCCACCGGCGGGGGAGCAGAACGAAACCCTTTTTCGTTTCTTCGAGTTTGATCACCTGAAGGTCAATGCCCTCATCGAACGCAGCCTGCGCTGGCTCTTTGCCCGTGTATCCCTGATCGGCAAATGCCACCTTGACCGTTCGTCCCGTTACCTGCTGGACCTGCCGCGCAAGCTCCGCTACCTGTGCGCGCTCCTGTTCATTGGCTGGGGTCACGTGCACCGCCAGCAACTGTCCCAACGTGTCTACTGCAATCTGTACCTTACTACCGCGCTTGCGCTTATAACCGTCATAACCCGCACGCGGGCCGCTCTCGCAGGTCGACTGTATCGTGCGGCCATCGAGGATGACCGCGCTGGGCTGTCCCCGACGGCCCTGTGCCACGCCTATCACCGAGCGCAGGTCACTCACCATGCTCTCAAAGCAGCCAGCCTGCAACCAGCGTTGAGTCTGCTGATACACCAACTCCCACGGCGGGAAATCATTGGGCAGCATCCTCCACGGCGCGCCGGCACGAGCCATCCAGCGCAATGCATCAAACATCTCGCGCAGTTCGTATTTGCGCTGGGGCGCGTCAACGTCCATCAGCGTCAGATACGGCGCCGCGAAACTCCATTCCTCATCCGACACATCAGTCGGATACCCTTTGCGGCCCGTTGTTTTCATCCCGCCAGGATACCAGGTCTCAATCGAAGTTCCTAACACGCTCTAACTAGTGGCTGGTGGCGGTCGGTCGCCAGCGATGCGGTAGTAATGCCGCGATATCGCTGGCCTTGTGGGTCGGCAGTCACGTGAGGACATCTTTCAGATAGGCGTGCGGTTCGTGCCCATTGAGTTGTGGTGAGCGCAACAGGCCCATGATGGCGGCAGCGCGTTGGCCTGCTCGCAGCGAGCCGGCGAACAACCAGTTACGCCGATAGCAAGTTCGCGATCATTCTGCCCATATCGGGCAAGAAGTTGAAGTCCATTACCGTTGACATCCCCTGTATGGGCGTCGCGTCAAGGTACGAGACGTCGAAGAGCGAAGCGGCGGTCGCGTGGTGGACGTTGAGGCCAGCCCAGGCGTAGTGAGGGTCGTGTCGGCGTGGATGCTGGATGCGCATCTCAGCCTGACGCACGTTCTTCATGTCGAATGGAACCGGCACGAATGCCGGCGCCCGGAGTCCCATTTGCCGGAAGTAATACAGCGTCGGACGCGCAGGTTGACGTTCATCAAGGCGTATGTGATTGCGCCTGCCACAATAGAAAAAAGCGTAGGCCAATTGCAACCAGAAAATTCCATGTGGACCATGAAGTACTATATAAGACCTTAGCTTGGTGCGTTTTCGCGTTTGTGCACGACTGGCACCGCGTAGCGCTTCCCAGCGCGCGCAAACACAATGAGGTTCTCTTGTCGGCTTCGACCATATACCGAACATGCCGCCATGGACGGCATCATTGGCCACCGGCTGGTAGACCTGACGTTCGAGCGCCGCTGATGACTTGTTACATCTGCCCGCAACGAACGAAGGCTTGGTGCCCTATCCCTTCGCGCTACTGACTGGTGTACCTAAGCCGAAAATGCACAACACGCTGCCTGCCTAGGAAGCAGCTCATCTGCGCTTCCGCACCTACACGACGCACGTCTACGACCGGCTAATGTCAGACCATCATTGCGATGCGTGGCTCCTCGCGATCGCGACGCCGCATCGGAAGACTTTCTGCCCATTGCACGAGGACAAGGGTTATGACAATGCTACACGCCGAGCGTTACCACGACATCTCATGCGGTCACCGCCTAGTGGGCCATGAAGGCAAGTGCAAGAACCTGCATGGGCACAACTACCGCGTTCATTTTGATTGCGAAGCTTCCTCACTCGACGATCTCGGGCGCGTCATCGACTTCGGGGCGATCAAGACACTGCTTTGCAATTGGGTCGAGGATCACTGGGATCACCGCATGTTGCTGTGGATCGAAGATCCGTTCTATGTCGGCTTGCGCGACCTCGATCCGTCGGTGGTCGGCGTGCCCTTCAATCCGACCGCTGAAAACTTGGCGCAGTGGCTGGTAACCGAGCTCGGCCCTGATATCTTGCAGGGAACCAGCGTCCGGTTGGTCGAAGTGCGAATCGAGGAGACGCGCAAATGCACTGTGACGTACCGGCGCTAACTGTGCCGCCCGTTGACATCTATCCCGTCAACGAGATTTTTGAATCGTTGCAGGGCGAAGCCAGCTTCACCGGCACACCGTCGGTGTTCATCCGCCTGCAGGGGTGTCCAGTCGGTTGTCCGTGGTGCGACACCAAGCATACGTGGAAAATGGTCCCGGAGCGCGCGATCAGCGTGGGCGCGATGCGTCTGAAAGAAGCGTCACCGTGCGACAGCTATGCGTGGTACGGCGTACAGACGCTAGCCGATATAGTGCGGGCGTCAGATGCTGAGCACGTGGTCATCACGGGCGGCGAACCGTGCATCTACGATCTGCGCCCGCTGATCACGAAGCTCGAAGCGTGGCATCACCGGGTCCAGGTCGAAACCTCCGGCACTTACATACCGCTCGTGACGCCAAGCACTTTCGTCACCGTCAGCCCCAAGTACGCCATGCCCGGTGGCCGCACGGTGCTAGATGAAGCACTGTGGCGAGCCAACGAGCTCAAATGCGCGATCGGCAAGCAGCGCGACGTTGGCATGGTGCTCGAGAAACTTGACCCGCTCCACCAAGCGCGAGACATACCGATCTGGTTACAGCCGCTGAGCCTGTCGTCTCGCGCCACGGATATCTGCATTCGGGCCGCGCAACGCTACGGCTGGCGCGTATCGTTGCAGATGCATAAACTCATCAACATCAGATAGCATCTCCATCTTGGTCTGGCAACGCGAGGTGAAAGTCCTCCCAGTTGATCAAGAAAAATAGAGGGCGTCATCAGTTGCGTAGAGCTAGCCGGAACCTCGTCGGGGCATTCCGCCATGTCCGGGCATCGCGAACGCGCCCGTGTGGAATGGCATGAGTCATGGCGGAACTTTGAGCTGAAGTGCGCTTACACGCGTACCGCGTCGAGGTAGGTGTCGACGTGCATCGGCAACGCGTCGAGCAGGCCGCCCAAAAGTGCGCGTGCGAACGGTTCGCGCGCTGTCGGGCCACTGCATGCCTTACTCGCGCGGCGGGCAGTATGCGGTGAAATGACAAGCGCAAAGGCCAGCGACAAGCTCGCTTCCGCGATCATGTTCAGCCGAGCAACGGCAAGCGATTCTGAACGCGTCAGCCGGCACAGAAGACTATGGATGATGTTCGTGCGGCACTCCGCCAATAAGTTCAGATCACCGGTCGCTACACTCGCGCCCGCTTTAAGGACGTCCAAGGCGCTAGCGATTCGCGAAGCAGTACGAAAACCAGCGTCTGGCTGGTTGAGCTTGTGCCTTACGAGGGTTGGACATCATGCTCGACGTTTGGAACTAGCGTTGCATTGCCACCTCTTGAACAGCGGCGCGCGGGATCTTGCGTAACGCTCTCGGGGGCGGCCGCGTTCTGCGCAGTCTGGCGCCGCCGCATTGGCCGACGGCTCGCACCGTCCCAGCAGACTCCAGCAGGAAACAACCCCATTAGGCCAGATTTAAGCACCTTGAGCTTGAACAGGCGTCCCCTAGCTGCTTCACAGTGCGGCATTGTCTCGAGGCGCCAACGGTATCTCGCCCCCCGATTGACACATGTTAAGCGCGCTTTTGACGGATACGGCTATATTAAATGCACCGTCGTGGCAAACGTTCGCCCAAGACCGAGCTTGTGTGAAAACATGCCGATCACCTAAACTGGATTGACTCATTCAGCATGGGTGACCGGATGAAGCGATTCATAGAAGGTGAAGATCGCAAGCAGGTGACGCTACTTCCAGAGTGCCTCGATGACTTCGTTGGAGAGGACAACCCGGTCAGGATAATCGAGGCTTTTGTTGAAGAGCTCGAGCTTGGATCGCTGGGTTTCGATGGAGCAACGCCGTCGACTACAGGCCGCCCGTCCTATCATCCAGCAGTTCTTTTGAAGATCTATATCTACGGCTACCTGAACCGGGTTCAGTCGAGCCGCCGTCTTGAGCGTGAATGTCAACGTAACGTTGAGTTGATGTGGCTCACGGGTCGCTTGGCGCCCGACTTCAAGACCATAGCTGACTTCCGTCGCGACAACGGCACTGGCATTCGCAACGTGTGCCGCCGTTTCGTGATGCTGTGCCGCGAGCTGAAGCTGTTCTCGCAAGCACTGGTTGCCATCGACGGCAGCAAGTTCAAGGCAGTCAATACACGCGATCGCAACTTCACCGAAGGCAAGGTTGAGAAGCGACAGAAGCAGATCGAGGAGAGCATCCAGCGTTATCTGAATGCGCTGGAGACCGCAGATCGCACGCAACCCGCAGAACTGGAAGCAAAGACAATCAGGCTGAAAGACAAGATCGAGCGTTTGCGCGAACAGATGCGAAACCTCAAGCAGATCAAGGAGCAACTCAAGACACAGCCTGATGGCCAACTGTCGATGACCGATCCTGACGCACGCTCCATGGCGACGAGCGGCAAGGGTTCGGGAGTGGTGGGCTACAACGTACAAGTGGCCGTAGATGCCAAGCACCATCTCATTGTTGCTCACGAGGTCACCAATTCTGGCAGCGACAGGGCGCAGCTTAGTCCCATAGCTCAAGCTCCACGCGACACGATGGGCAGAACCAGACTACGGGCAGTCGCTGATCGCGCACTACTACAATGCTCCCCAGATCAAGGCATGCGCCGATGCCGGCATCGCAGTAATGCTGCCGAAGCCCACAACATCAAGCGCCAAAGCCCGTGGTCGATTTGACCGGGCCGACTTTATCTACATTGCGCGGGACGACGAATACCAATGTCCCGCTGGCGAGCGTGCGATTTACCGATTCACTGGAGAAGAGCATGGCATGCAATTGCGTCGCTACTGGAGCAGTTCCTGTCCTCAATGCTCGATGAAATCCCGTTGTACCCCGAGTCAATATAGAAGAATTAGTCGGTGGGAGCATGAATCGGTACTGGAAGCAGTCCAACGTCGGCTCGACAAGACCCCGGAGGCGATGACAATACGCCGACGGACAGTTGAACATGTCTTCGGTACTTTCAAGCATTGGATGGGTTACACGCACTTCCTGACACGCAGATTGCCAAACGTGGGTACTGAGATGAGCTTAAATGTACTTGCCTACAATCTGATGCGAGTTCTGAGAATCCTGGGATTCAGGAAGACAATGAACGCTATGCGGCTGGCGGGTGCATAAACCCGGTAACGTAAAGCAAAGTGTGAACGGCCGCGGCCAAAGCATCAGAGCTTTCTAATAATTCGTTGCTGTCGGATCGATTGCAGAAACAGTAAACCGCGCCGATCGGTGTGACGCCGCTGCGTCGAAGTTGCCGCCGTCTAGGTGTTTCCACACAACCTGGACCCATAGGCGTCTGCCGCGTCTTCACATCTAAGAATCCGCCATGACAGTACAACCCATTACATCGCTCAATCTGTGCGCTGCAACTCTCACGCTCGCCCTGCAAATGCAGGCGAGCTACCACGAAACCCTGAAACGAAATTGCGATCTGGGGTTACAGCGTATTAGGCGCGACATTGCAGCAGTGCAAGCCATTTGCGATGTTGCTGTGGCTGCGCGTGACTGCACCGAACTAGCAGCGTCATATCTGATCATGTCACGCGACTATGTAGCAACCACCAGGGATCTTTGGCAGCAAGGGCTGTGGAGTCTGGCCCCCGACACCAAAACGACCTGACTCGTCGGCGCGGACCATTCACGTCAGGGCGCTCTGTCGAGTGGCCGTGCATATAACGCATCCGGAGTGCTCACAATCATTCAGCAATTCAGTCTTCGCCCTTGAGCCGCCCTCTTTACGGTGCAAACTAGCCGTCGACGCGTCGCATGTGAAACGCACCGACCACGTCGCCACGAGTTGGCTCATGAAGAGGAGGCGCGGCGCCCACTCCGTTGCGTGTGCGCAGCCGAGAGTCCAAACTCGTGTGTAGTGATTGCGCGTTGCGGGCGTTTGCCGAACTTGACGCAGTAGATGTTCTGGCAAATGGCGCCGACATAACTCCGCACTGGATCCACACGAAGATGGCACGCGAGAATTAGGACAAGGAGGACAAGGTACTACGCACGAATCTCGACTCCTCGTCAATATAACCGAGCGTTCTTGCGGACGCAATCCCGTTAATTGCTAGTTTTATTTGTAGCTACAGGTTTGGTGCTCTTCGACGCCTCCGCGCCGACCTCAAGGTTACTTTTTGCGACTTCAACTTCTTGCCGACCAGTACTCCGTAGGCTTTCGCATAGAGAATCGGCAGCCGAAATCGCGGAATTCAAAGCGCTCGTGACTGGAACATTCTTGGCGACGTCCTCCACCATCGTCTGCACCTGACGGCGGCAGCCGCTACCTTGCACCTGCACAATTCGTGCGAACTCGGCCTGTGTTACCAACACGATGTCGACCGCCTGACGGCTATACGTCAGCACCCTTTCGGTCATCCGCTCAGCGAAGTTGTCTTGAAGCGCGAGCCAGTCCCGGTGCGCCTTCGACGATAGCGACTTTTGCACCAGTTCGAACATATCGACAAGCGTCGTGCAGGTCCATTGATTGTTCAATGCAGCCAGTTCCCCGACGCTCTCCACTGTCTTGTCGCCGAGATCAAAGAGGTAACCTAGCGTTACGTTTTGGATTGCGGCAATCTGTTCCCGGTTCAGCATGATGAAGCTCCAGTGTGCGCGATCCGGACACGAAGGCGGCGCCTCCACGATCTTGCGACAGAGATCGCATAGTGGGTCAAAAACGCGCGCCGGATGTGGTGCGCGTCAGAATGCTCCCGGTCCGGCAACCCGTTGCTCCGGCGAGATCGGCTCAGTTGCCTACAGAATATCAGGCTCTTCTCGATTGATTTTCATCTGCTTGAATGTGTCTTGACCGCCATCAAGGACTGAATCTGCGGTAGAGACTTCTCGGCGCCCACATTCGTCGGTACAGACGACGAAGCAATCGTCGATGGGGACAACTCAAGCACGTCGCTTTCGATGCTCCGCCGGCTCGTGCCGACACTCATATACCGACGGCGCGCCTGAACTCGCGCGTGGCGTCTTTCGCGCGCGCGCTGGCGTCCGGTGCGTCGGGGAGAGCAATGCACCACGCCGCGATAGCTTTGTCGGCGAGTGGCTCCCACTTGCTCACCCAAGCCGTCAGCACCGCGCGGTTCTTTTGCTCCTCGAGCGCCATGCGAACGAGTTCGGCGGCCCAACGCCGATGGCGCTGGGCGTCGATCAACTGCGCATCGGTGATGAGGCCGAGCAGCGTATCGCCGTTGTGCCGCGCAGCCACTCCGAGGCTTCGCAAAACGGTTTCTTCCACCGCCGGGCGCGCGACGAGGTTCAGCGCGGCGAAGCTCTCCGCCCAGTCCCATGCTGTGAGTGCGTGCTCGACGAGATTGCGCCAGCCCTGCCATGCAGGATCGTCCTCCCAGTAGTGTCGCTCGTCAGTGCCGAAGCCGAGGTCGCCGAACGTCTGCGACAGCTCTTTGGTGCGATACGCCGTGTGAGTGAGCCAGCGCAGCGTGTCCGCTGTCTGGTAAGCGGCGCAGTTTGAGATCGTGGAAGCGGGCGCCATCTGGGTCAGATACGCCGAGCCCATTTGCAGTGCATGGAACAGGAAGCGGGCGGGCGTGTAGTGGCGCGCGAGCGTACCCGCCCAAGTGTGTGCGAGCATGCTGTCGTGACCGCGTGCGGAGAACTGGTCTAGCAGCCCGAAGACATACGTTTCCTGCCCGTCCTGGAGCATGTTGTAGGTGCGGTAGACGAGCTCGTCAGGATCGCGGAACGCATTCCAGTCGGGCCGAGTCAGCGGGGATGCATTGCGGTTTCGCTTGAACCATTGCGCCATTTCGAAGTTCGGATCGAGCTCGAACGGCGCATCGGGATTGTCGGTCGTGTAGTGCAGATTGGTCGTGACGATCTCGTACTCGCTTGGCTTGCGCCGCCGGGCCGCCAGATGGCTCCATGTTTTCAGTGGCTTGAGGACTTCTGGTTGCGTCATGATTGTCTCCAGTTAAGAAAAGGTCTGCAGAGGTCGTTTTCGCAGCGGTGACTCCACACTCATCGCAGTCTGAACGGCCACGACATTCTTGTGTGGAGATTTCCCAGCAGAGTCACCCATCAGGTGCCGTGCCGGTGAAACACATGACCGCACCGGCCAGATCTTCAGCGTTTCGCAAAGCTCTGCGCAACATCCATAAATCGCTCAGAGCAGACCGCGTCGTCTGGACAGCATTTTTTCACCAAACCCATATATCGGGCCCTCGCATAGCCGAACTGTCGCTTGATGATGGGAAAGGGATGCTTAACCTTGGCACGGGTCTCTGCCTTGAGCCGGTCGATGTGATCGTGTATAGCGTCCAGATGATCGCTCTGGTCCAGTGCACGATGCCGCCGTCGAGACCCCGGAACTCGCGATACAGCGCCTCTTCCATTGCAGGGTCCGACAGAGCGAACCCGTGCTGCATAAACCGAATTTGCGGCATCGTCGCGATCGGGAAAAGTGGTCGTCCGTTTTTGCCTGGCGGATAAATGCGGCTCGATCAGCACAAATCAGCTCCGACCAAGGCACAACACGCCGCATCGCCTCGAGAAGATTCGGATTTCCACGTGGTTGAAAGATCCAGAGAACTGCGACAATACACTTCTACCCAATTAATTCGCGATGCTTCCAAGATAGCTGAACGGGCGTCAATGCCAGGACTTCGGCAGACCTTCCTTAAAGCGTCTTTTCGTAGTAGAAACGCACATACTCGTCGGTCGTCTCGATGCGGCCCGCGAACGAGCTGAGATTGACTTCGAGTTCGGACATCCTGAACGGCCGACCCAGCGCTTCCTCCAACGTCGCGCGGCATAGGATCAGTTCGCCGTCCGCGTCGATGCGCACATATGCGAGCTTGTCGTCCACACGGATCACCTTGCCGGGGTTGTCCTCGTGCGCGGCTTCGATGACGCCGGCCGTGATGCTGCTCGCGCGAAGCACGGGACCCACGCGGTTGTTACGGTAAGCTTCAGCGGTCTTGTCAACGATCATGCTGTGTTCCCCTGCGGACTCAGGAATGGGCAAAGAGCGCATGAACGCCTTCTACGGCAATCAGAAGATCGTCGCCTTGGAGCTTCACGGCATATTCGGCGAGACGACAGTCACCCGGATTGATTCCTTTGCCCGTATTTGCGTCGAAGGTCCACTGATGAGCCCGGCACGTCAGCACGCGGCCATCGAATTTTCCTTCAACGAGCCGAATGTCGCGGTGCGGACAAATGCCCTGAAAGCCGCGCGGCTCGCCGCCTTCGGGACGTACCAACACGATCACGTGGCCATCCACTTCCACCTCGGTCATCTCCGCTTCCCACAGGTCATCGAGAGTGCAAACTTTCCGAAATTTCATGTCGCCCTCAATCATCGCAAAAGATGAATTCCAGCGTTTCCATCGGCTTGATGTCGGTCTCGGCGAGTTTCGCGTTGCGCGGATAGAACTGCTTGCTACCTTGGCGACGCACGCGGATCACCTTGTCGGGTTGAGGCGCTACTCGCCGGCCCACCGAATGTTGAGATGCTGCGGCGGCGATCTCGTCCATGGAATTGTCGGTATCCACGGTTACGAGTTGCAATACGAAGTCGTACTGAAAATTGGAAATCACAGGGACAAGAGCCATATCGCCCTCCATTGAATCGCCGCTCATGCAGCCTTTTCTTCGTAAAGCTTGTCGCAGTACGCCTTGACCCACGCGTAATGGTGCGCGTCATCGCCAATTTCGCCCGGTGCGAGTTCCATGTACTTCAACGCACCCCTCAGGTCGGGTGGCTGGATCTGCCCAGCCAGTAAGCGATCAACGAGCGCGAGGTGATTGCGGTAGCGAACGGGATCCTGCTGGAACACCCAGCGATCAATTTCCGAGTTGAAGTGATACGTGCGGCCGTTGTAGTCGAGCGAATAGTCCTTTACATTCCAGCCATTGCCAGGGATCGCGCAGATGGGCAACTGGCTCATGTTGCAGACGATCGGCAGCGTCTCGGGAACGGTGAGCTCAGGCTTGCCGGCAAGCAGGTTATCGATTATGACATCCCACACTTTGCCGAACGTGTCGTTCCAGCCGGGATATTTTTCTTCGAGCCAGTCTCGGCACTCAGGTGTAATGCCGGCAGCAGGATTCCACCACACGGTAGGCCGCCAGAACCAGATAGCCAATTGGTACGCATGGTGCTGGTAGTCGAACTCGCTAACGATCTGTTCCCAGTACCATGGCAGGTCGAGTCCGAGGTCGATCAGGGTGCGTTCGAACTGACCTACGATCCATTCCCGCATGAATTCCTTGAACGACTGCTTGCGATGCACGAGTGGCGTGGCGTAATCCATCGAGGAGCCCGTGAGCAGGCAGAACAGACGCCACGCGCGCGCGATGGCGACATCAACGAGCTTTTGAGCATGCTCTTTACGGCCGTTGGCGATCAGGATCTGCAACGCGGGACCCCCGATTTGCGCATGGCGCGACTCATCTGTCTGAATGCTGGAAATCAGGCTTGCAAAAGTGAAGTCGCCCGCTTCGGCGGCATTGGCCGCGAGGCCGAGAAACTGCATGTTGGTAAAACCCGTCTCGAACGCGAAGGTTAGCATGACTGCGATTTCGATCGCACTGCGCGACATGAACAGGTCATCGAACGCGCTGCGCGCGGCAATCGCACCCCACGCGTTGGTGTGATACGCCTTGTGGGCCCAATCGAACTGGCGATCCTTGGGACAGTAGTCGTGAGGGAAGTAAAGCTGCAACTGACCATGACGATTCTCGTCGAGCATGCCGAAGGTGGCCATATTGCGCATGCCGGGCGCACGGCCGAAACGTACCATTCGGGCCTCGGCGCTCATCGCCGCATATTCGCCGAGCGCAATTGCACCGTAGTGCGCCTTCAGAATGGAGAGCCACCCCGGATCGGCGTCCTCGAACATGCGGCTACGCTCAAGTGCCTCCTTGACTGAATATGCGCCAGCATCCTTCTCACGCTGGATGCGCACATACTCGGGATACGACGTCTTGTAGGGCTCGTCGTAGGTTTCCCAACTCGCCATGGGAATGCCTTGCGCCCCAGACATGAGATCGGGAAAGAGCTCCGACTCCGTCACATATCTTGGGGTCCAGTTGGTGGCACGTGCAATGTCATACCATGCGGCTCGTTCCAGTAACGCCATCGTGATGCCTCCTTTTGGAATGGGCGATGCGTCTTCCCGGCACGATGCGCACTCCACCGGGCCCCTTGGGAACGCAAGATCAATGCCAATCCGCGGCGTTGCTTTCTTGGCGATCGAGGCGACAAATCTGAGAGCCGCGGCGGAGCGAAAGGGGAACCAAAATTGCGGAGGTATAGCGAGTAGGACATGTACCACCGCATGCACAGCATGGCCGCATCCACTGGGTGACGACAGCGTTTGGGCACCGTGGCGGCGCTATCAAGATGCGGGGGTGAATCTTACCGCAACGCAGCGCCCTACCGCGACACTGCATTGAGATGGTAAGCCGGCAGTTGTCGAGGTCCAGGACGATGAGTGACTTCCGCCGTAAAGGCCCATTGATCGTTTAGTCCAGCACGGCCCCACTCTGCACACAAGCGCACAACGAGCATCGAGTTGATAAGCGTCGGGCGAAGTTAAGCGGTCGTTGCGACATAACCGCCGCCTTAATTCTCCGTTGTCGCGGCAACCGCAGTGTTGCATCTCCGACGTTGTCGGACATGCAACATCTCCCAGCGCACGAATGATACTTCACGCAACGCTGATCAAGTCGGCCGCAGAGCTACTGCGAGCGTTATAGATCGGGGTGGATCCGGAGGACAGAACAGGATGAAGCCGCCGACGCTGTCGACGGCCGCTGAAGGTGCTGCTTTCGAGACACACCACAAACGGACGCGACGCGATGAGTTTCTCGTGATGAATGCAGTTTCGTCGTGTGGGCTGAACTTTGCGCGGTGGTCGAGCCGTATTATCCGAGGTGCGGCAATGGCCGCCCGCCTATTGACCAGAAGCGCATGCTGCGCCTTCATTTTATCCAGCACTGCTTCAACCTAGCCGATTTCGCTTGTGACGACGCTCTTTACGTTAGTGCTAGGCTGCGTCGCTTTGCGAGAGTCTGGATTGGAAGGCAGTACCAGACTGCCACCGCACTGCTGAAATTTCGTCGTCTTCTTGAAACCCTCAAGCTGGGTGAGAAATTGATTGCCGAAGTCGGCCACGTGGCGAGCGGCATGAAACTCCAGAGCGTCACGGTCGTGGATGCGACCATCATCGGTGCGCCAAAATTTGACGAAGAATGAACAGAATTCGCGCTCCCCCAAATGCACCAGGCGCGCAAGACTAGCAATGCTACTTCGGCGCGAAGCTATACATCGACGAGGATAGCGAGAGTGGCCTGGTGCACAGCGTAGTACCGGCCAACGTGCATGAAAAGCTTCCACTGCCGCAATTGCTACACGGCCAGGAGCGGAAGGTCTACGCTAACAGCGCTTACGCCAGCCAGAAGGCTAATCCACAGCAAAGCAGCACACCCACCGCGCGTGTGAAGTCAATACGGTGCAGCGCGGCGAGAACTGCCACAAGTCGAGGATCCGCGCACGCGTGGAGCATGTCTTCGCAGTGGCCAATCGATGTGGGGTTTCACGAAGGTGCCTACCAGGGTTAGCACAGAGTACGAACCTGGCTTCATAGCTTTGGCGCGCGCCAATCTCTACCTGTCGGGCACGCGATTGATGGCACAAGTGCGTCCGTAGTGGACGAAAGGCGCCCCAAAAGCCGAGGTGTATCTGGAGTATGGTCGGCGTCACGACCTGAACACCTCCACAATGCCGAGACGTCGCAAATTCGGCGACTTTTTCAGCCTAGCCTTAACGTGACAACGCCGACATATGTCGTCGAGAATTGGACAAACAAGACAGGCACTCGAAGAATTTATCGAGCTTTCTCGGCAATTTTTCCAGTTTCACGCCGTGCGAAAAGGTGGCGCATAGGTTGATTCGTGAACCTCCTCCCAGATATTTTGCTTCGTTCTCTGAAGATGCCGTACTGGCTGACCTCTGTCAGACGAACGGCCCGTCGCCACTATGAGAAGGTTTTGTCGGCGTAGCACGTAGTCCTTCCCGCTTCCGCCTCAATTATGGGAAGCGGCGCGGAACATTTTTTTCGTTAGGACCCGCGACGCAAGGTCGGCACGAATCTTGTTATTTTCAAAACGCTTCACCGACAGTGAGACGCCCGAAGACGCGGTCGTATGCCAGCTTCGCGGGGCCGAACGCCATCAAGGGACCACAAAGTGATCGAAACGTTTTATGAAGTCATGCGACGCCAAGGGATCTCGCGCCGTAGCTTCCTCAAATTCTGCTCGCTGACGACAACGTCGCTCGGCCTCGGGCCTGCGTTCATGCCGAAGATTGTCCACGCAATGGAGACCAAACTGCGCACGCCGGTGCTCTGGCTACATGGACTCGAATGCACCTGCTGCTCAGAGTCGTTCATCCGCTCGGCGCACCCGCTGGCGAAGGACGTCGTGCTTTCAATGATCTCGCTCGACTACGACGACCTCTTGATGGCTGCCGCGGGACACCAGGCCGAGGCGATCCTCGAAAACGTGATGACAAAGTACCGTGGCAACTACATCCTCGCCGTCGAAGGCAATCCGCCGCTGAATCAAGACGGTATGAGCTGCATTATCGGCGGCAAGCCATTCGTCGATCAGTTGCGCCGTGTGTCGAAGGACGCGAAGGCTGTGATCTCGTGGGGGTCGTGTGCATCGTGGGGCTGCGTGCAGACGGCAAAGCCGAACCCGACGCAGGCGGTGCCAATCCACAAGGTGATCACCGACAAGGCGATCATTAAGGTGCCCGGCTGCCCCCCGATCGCCGAAGTGATGACGGGCGTCGTCACCTACATGCTCACGTTCGACCGGATACCGGAGTTGGATCGCCAAGGCCGTCCGAAAATGTTTTACAGCCAGCGCATTCACGACAAGTGCTACCGCCGTCCGCATTTTGACGCGGGCCAGTTCGTCGAGTCGTGGGACGACGAAGCGGCACGGCGCGGCTACTGCCTCTACAAGGTCGGCTGCAAGGGCCCGACGACCTACAACGCCTGCTCGACCGTGCGTTGGAACGGCGGCACAAGCTTCCCCATTCAGGCGGGCCACGGCTGCATCGGCTGCTCTGAGGAAGGATTCTGGGACAAGGGCTCCTTCTACGATCGGCTCACCCGGATCGATCAGTTCGGAGTCGAAGCGAACGCCGACAAGATCGGCGCTACCGCGGCCGTCGTGGTGGGCGCCGCCACTGCTGCGCATGCAGCCGCTTCGGCAATTCAGCACGCCAGGTCGAAGCAGGACTCTATGGACGACCGCGACGGCCAATAGCTACACCTCGCGTCGGGGTGCAGCCGACAAGCACAGGAAGCCGCAAAAGAAAAGCAACCATGACAGCCATTTCGAACCCAGGATTTCAGCTCGGTAGGAACGGACGCCGGATCGTCGTCGATCCAGTCACACGCATCGAAGGCCATATGCGCGTCGAGGTCAATGTTGATTCGAACAACGTGATCCGCAACGCCGTTTCCAGCGGCACCATGTGGCGTGGCCTTGAAGTCATTCTCAAGGAGCGCGACCCGCGCGACGCATGGGCGTTCGTCGAGCGTATCTGCGGCGTATGCACGGGATGTCACGCGCTCGCCTCCGTGCGCGCCGTCGAGGACGCGCTCGATATCCGCATTCCGCCCAACGCGCACCTGATCCGCGAGATCATGTCGAAGACATTGCAAGTGCACGATCACGTGGTGCACTTCTATCACCTGCACGCGCTCGACTGGATCGACGTGTTGTCGGCGCTCAAGGCCGACCCCAAGTTAACGTCCGAGTTGCAACAGCGCATCTCGCCCGCGCATCCGATGTCATCACAGGGCTATTTCCGCAATGTGCAGACGCGTCTACGCAAGTTCATCGAAAGCGGCGAGCTCGGTCCGTTCATGAACGGCTACTGGGGCAACTCCGCGTACGCGCTGCCGCCGGAAGCGAATCTGATGGCCGTGACGCACTACCTCGAAGCGCTCGACATGCAAAAGGAGTGGGTCAAGATCCACGCGATCTTCGGCGGCAAGAATCCGCACCCGAACTACCTCGTAGGGGGCGTGCCTTGCGCGATCAATATCGGCAGCGACCTAGCGGCCGGCGCACCCATCAACATCGAGCGCCTAAACTTCGTCAAGTCGCTCATCGACGATGCGATCACCTTCTGCCGCAACGTCTATGTGCCCGATCTGCTTGCAATCGGCACGATCTACAAAGCACGCGGCTGGTTGCATGGCGGCGGCCTAGCCGCAACCAACGTGATGGACTACGGCGCGTATCCGCTCGTCAACTACAACCCATCCACCAACCAGATGCCGGGCGGAGCCATCATCAACGGCGACTGGAACACGCTCCTGCCGGTTGATCCGCGCGACCCCGAGCAAGTGCAGGAATTTGTCGCCCACTCCTGGTATCAATACCCTGACAACTACCGCGGGCTGCATCCTTGGGACGGCATTACCGAACCGCACTACGAGCTCGGACCCAACACGAAGGGCACGCGCACCGCAATCGAGTCGATCGACGAGAGCGCAAAGTACTCGTGGATCAAGTCGCCGCGCTGGCGGGGGCACGCGATGGAAGTCGGACCGCTCGCGCGCTACATCCTCGGCTACGCACACGCGGAGCAGAGCAATCCGCATTGCGGCCGTATGAAGGAACAGATTGAGGCCTCCCTCCTTGCCGTGAACCAGGGCATGCCAAAGCTGCTCGGCTTGCCGGAAAGCTCGCTTGGCGTGAAGCAACTGCTGCCGACCACCATCGGCCGCACGCTCGCCCGCGCGCTTGAAGCGGAGTATTGCTCCGAGATGATGGCGGACGACTGGCAAAGCCTCTTACAAAACATCCGCAACGGCGATACCTCGACCGCGAACCTGGACAAGTGGCACCCTTCGACGTGGCCAGCCGAGGCGAAGGGCGTGGGCGCGGTCGCCGCGCCGCGCGGCGCGCTCGGCCACTGGATCAGGATCAGGGACGGTCGCATTGAGAACTACCAGTGCGTCGTTCCGAGCACGTGGAACGGCAGCCCGCGCGACGCGAAAGGGCAGATCGGCGCGTTCGAAGCGAGCCTCATGGACATGCCCGTGGCGAACGTCGAGCAGCCCGTCGAGATCCTGCGGTCGCTGCACTCGTTCGACCCTTGCATGGCTTGCTCGACGCACGTGATGAACGCGGACGGTGCGGAAATGACCGCCGTGACTGTGCGATAACCCCACCAGGCCGCCACAGCGCCTGCGCTCGCCGGCGCCGCGCGGCAGGAAAGGATGATGACGATGCAATCGTATTCTCGATGCGAAAAGGCGGCTGACTTTGTTTCGTCCACCGAGGCAATTTACGTGTACGAAGCGCCGGTACGCGTCTGGCACTGGATAAACGCAGTGTCGATCGTAGTGCTGGCGTTGACCGGCTATCTTATCGGCGCCCCGCTTCTCACACAGCCCGGCGAGGCGAGCGCGAATTTTCTGATGGGCTATATCCGCTTTGTGCATTTCACCGCGGCCTACCTGTTCGCAATCGGGCTTGCGGGCCGCGCGTATTGGGCGATTGTCGGCAATCGCCATGCGCGCGAAATGTTCTGGGTGCCGGTATTCTCGCGCGAGTACTGGATAGACATGCTCACCATGCTGCGTTACTACTCGTTCCTCGGGCCCACGCCGCGCCAGTTCAGCGGGCACAATCCGTTATCGCGATTTGCGATGTTTTTCGTGTTCTTGCTGATCTCACTCTTCATGATCGTGACCGGTTTCGAACTGTATGGCGAAGGCGCGCAGGCCGGCTCTTGGCAGCAGATTGCGTTTGGCCAGGTATCCACGCTGATCGGCCAGTCGCAGACCGTGCACACGTGGCATCGCCTCGGCATGTGGGCGATCATGATGTTCGTTATCGTGCATGTCTATATGGCGATCCGCGAAGACATCATGGCCCGCCAGAACATGGTCGGCACGATGATATCGGGCTACCGTACGTTCAGGAAGTGAGGTTGCAATGCTGACTTGCCCAAAAACCGGCGTGCCTGCCATCGTCGTACTCGGCATCGGCAACTTGCTGTGGGCCGACGAGGGTTTTGGCGTGCGCTGTATCGAGGCGCTTGAGCAGCACTTCGAGTTTGCCCAGCACGTCAGCCTCATAGACGGCGGCACGCAAGGGCTGTGTCTGGTCCAGTACGTCCAGGCGGCCGACAGTCTGCTCATTTTCGACGCGGTCGATTACGGTCTCGCGCCGGGCACGCTGAAGATCGTTGAGGATGACGACGTACCGGCGTTCCTCGGCGTGCGCAAGATGAGCCTGCACCAGACCGGCTTCCAGGAGGTACTAATGCTCGCGCGCCTGACAGGCCGGTATCCACGCCGCGTGCTGCTGATCGGCTGCCAGCCGGACGAAGTGGCCGATTTCGGTGGCAGCCTGCGACCCACCATTAAAGCATCGCTCGAGCGCGCGCTCGAACTTGGCCTCGAGCGCCTTGCCGCATGGGGCGGAGAGCCCACGCCGCGTCACACCCCGTTACATGCCGACGATGCGGTCACGCTGCCGCATCTCGCGCTTTCGCGCTACGAAGGCGAGCGGCCCAGCGAGGCCAATGCGTGCCGCACCGGCGACGAGCGCGTGCTGCTGCGTATGCGCCGCAAGGAGCCGCCGTCGTGTGCATAGGCGTGCCGATGCGGGTGGTCGAGGTGCAGGGCTTGCGGGCGCTGTGCCACGGACGCGGCGGCCACCGCCGGATCGACACTTCGCTAGTTGGTCCATGCAGCGCCGGTGAATGGCTGCTGGTTTTTCTCGACACGGCGCGCGAGAAGCTCGACGGGACACGCGCGGCAGAAATCGACGCGACGCTCTCGCTCGTGGAACTGGCGCTGAAGGGAGATGCCGCCATGGCCCGAGCGAGCCCGAATTTTGAATTGCCGTCCGCGCTCGGCGTGGACGATTTGACCCAGTTGACCTCCAGCGCGCAACCGGCGTATGGCCGTCACGGGTCCTCCGAGGAATCGCCATGACAAATACGAACGGTACCGCGCTTGACGCGACGTCCGTGGTGCAGCGGCTAACTGATGGCAGACACGCCGTGTCCGTGGACGAACGAAAGGTAGGCGATTGGGTTGTGGACGGCGGCGAATGCGTAGCGTTGCTCACGGCCGACGGGACGCGCTTTCCCGACTTCCTCGACGTGGCCGTGGTGCTGCCCGAGCTCGCGCGCCGCGTGTGGCGGTGGCCGTGGTCCACGTTGCTGTGGCTGCACGCCGGCGCTTATGTCACGAGGCTCTCCAGTATGACGGACTGGAATGACTACGTGGCAAACCTCGCACATGCGCTCGGGCAGCCGACTACGCGGACGCCATGGGTCGGCATTCCCGGCCGCACCGTCGGCGCTTCGCCCGGCTGTCACGAATTGTCGATCAATCTTTGGGGTCGTTGATCGTGTCCATGAGTCCATTTCCCATTCCCGTCGCGCCTTTCCGCCCGGGAAACCAAGCCGAGAGCGATGCGGTGCTCGACTATCTGCCGATGCCGCAAGGCATGCGCATCTATGTGGCGCCGACGCTGCCTGAGCGCTGCGATGCGCGGGCACTCGACGGCGCGCGCGGCGTGCTTCGCAACGTATTAGGCGTACTGGCGGCATACAAACCTGGTACGCCGTCCGAAGCCATCGATCTGACGCCGTACGATCGAGCAACGCTGCGCGTTCTCAACGACGTGCTGGGCGAGGGCGAGGTCAGCGCGCGCGTCGACGGCGCGCAGCGGAGCGGCGGGCTGATCCAGGAGACTGTGTTTGCCGGCCTGTGGCGCGTAGTCGAGCGGAATGGCGCGCGCCCGGTCGACCGGCTCGAGATCGGCGCGGCCCCCGCGATGCTTGCCCAGCCCAAGGACCCGGCGCAGCCGATGATGCCGTTGCCGGACATGCTGCCGCTCGACGTGATGAACGCGCCGTCGATCCTGAGCGAAGTACGCGATTCCGCCGCGCGCTGGCGCGCCGGGCATGCGCCCCACATCGTCAACCTAACGCTCCTGCCATTGTCGCCGGGGGATCAGCAACTGATCGACGCCGTGCTGGGCGAAGGCGCGGTGCAGATCTTGTCGCGCGGCTACGGAAATTGCCGGGTGGGCAGCACGGCGATCGCGAACTGCTGGCGTGTTGCATATTTCAACTCGCAGGACATGCTGATCCTGAACACGATCGAGATCACCGATCTGCCAGAGGTCGTGCGCGCCGCGCCGGAAGACCTCGCGGATTCGCGCGAGCGCTTGACCCAGTTGATCGACTGGATGGGTGAGGCGTGACGATGGACGAGCGAACGAAGCAATTCGAGGGCTGCCATCTCGGCGCCAGCAGCCCAATCGCGACGCACACGTGCCTCGAATGCAAGTTCTGCTGGTGGATCCACCATCCCGAACAAGGCGATCCGGTCTTGCAGATTCCTCCGCACGCGAGGTTCGCGGCGCTTCAGGCGCACTGGCGCTGCCGCGTTTATGGCCGCGCGCCGGATCAGGTCATTTTTCTTGTGGGACGCGGATTGACCGTGCGTGCAATCCAGCGAAAGGTCATACACGGCGATCCAAGGGTGGCTAGGCTTGTAGCGCACTTCGAAACGGCCGCAACCAGTGCGATGCCTGACATGCCGGTCGTGAAACTCGCCTTGCGTATCGAGGGGACCGGCTTTGACCCGGTGCCCGGCGAGACCGGGGCCCGATGCGGTTGGTTCGGGATGCCGATCACGCCATGGTCCATGAGGCCCCTCTCGTTACCCGGCGCGGTGCGGGACTCGGTGGAATGTCCGCGGCCGGCCGGTAAAGCGCACTTGCGCGTTGGCGACGTCGATTTCAAATGGCTCGGCGCGCACGCGCAAGACGTCGGAACCTATGCGTGCTGCTCGCTCTTTTTGCCGATGCTCGAATTCCCCAGACAGAAGAGCGCCACATCGGGCGGTGTCCCGCGCGTGTCGCGTCATGCGCTCCTGCGGCGGCCGGCCGCGTTCGCGAGCGCTCCATGACCGCGGCGATGCTGGCAGCATTGGCCGCACAGTACCGGGTGCGCCCCGGCCGGCACGACAGCATTGCGGGCGGGCGCCCACCACTGGCCGCCGCGCTGCTGCGCGGGCAACCGGTAGCAACCGCTGCGGCGCGGCTGTCGGCGCTGTTCTCGTTGTGCGGACTCGCACATAGGCTCTGCGCAGAACTTGCCCTCGGCGCAGCGGGCGCTTCAGTGGAGCACAAACGCGACGATGTGACCAACGCCGCTCATGCCGCAATGCTCATGCGTGAGACGCTTGCCGTGCATCTTCGCTGCATGTGGACCGACTGGCCGGTGCGGCTGGCCGCCGCCGCGCCGCATACGCTGCCCGACGTCGAGTCGGTTGACTCCTCCGACTGGCTGGAGCGGCACGTTCTGGGCATGCCTGCGCAAAAGTGGCTCGCGCACTGGACGGACGATCCGCGTGGCTGCTTAGCGGCGTGGTGCGCACGAGCCGCGACGTTCCCGGCCCGGTTGCTGGCAGCCTGCCGCGCGCACGCCGATACGATGCGCGCTACGCCGCGGCCGCTCATCATCGACGAAACGCGGTTAAGCGAACTGGCCGCGGCGATTGCCGAGAGTCCGGTGTTCGCGCACGCGCCCGTACAACGCGGCCTGCCCGCGGAGACCGGCGTGTGGACACGTAGCGACGATCCGCGCGCGTTGGAATACGACACGCCTTGGCTGCGGATTGGCGCGCGCGTCGCGGAGGTGGCGCGGCTGGCAGCGGGCGACGACGGGCCAAGTGCGCTTCGCTTTGGCGCGCGAACGTGCGCGCCCGGCGAGGCGCTCGGCTGGTGCGAGATGTCGCGCGGCGTGCTGCTCCATTGGGTGCGCCTCGCGCCAGGCGATGCGGCGCGCATCGAGGACTATCGCGTGGTCGCGCCGACTGAGTGGAATTTCCACGGCCAAGGCACGCTCGCGCAAGCCTTGTCGCGACTGGATCCGGCGTGCGGCGATGGAACGTTCGCCGCGCGCGTAGGCGCGTGGATGGGCGCGTTCGATCCCTGTGTCGCCTATGTGGTCGACACGGACGGCGCGTGAGCACAAGGATCGAGACAAGGCCCCGAATACTTGAGCTGAATGGAAGCCAAGGTATGCATGAAGTAAGTCTGGCCGGCGGCGTGCTTGCGTTGGTCGAAGCGGCAGCCGAGCGTGAGAACTTTGTCCGCGTGAAGGTGCTGAGGCTTGAAGTCGGACGCCTCGCTGGCGTCGATGTCGAGACGCTGCGCTTCGCCCTCGAAGCGATCGCGCCCGGCACCTGCCTTTGCGGCGCACGCGTCGAGATCGACGAACCTTCGGGAAGCGCGTGGTGCATGAACTGCAACGCGACCGTGGCGCTGGCCACGCGGGGCGCCCCCTGCGCGCACTGCGGCGGTTACTGGCTCCAGCCGAACGGCGGCACAGAGTTGCGCATCGTCGATCTGATCGTCGACGATGCCTGACAATCATCGGATTAGCGCAAGGAGAAGCAACATGTGCATAGGATGCGGGTGCACCACCACAGGCGATCGGCAAAACACCGCTCAGGGGCACGAGTGCGCGCACGCGCAGGGCCAGTCCGACACTCATTCCCACTCCCACCGGACGCCAGCGGGCAAAGACCTGCACTACGGCCTCGGGCCCGCGGGCCTCACGGTGCCCGGCCTAGACCAGGGCCGCACCATCAAGCTCGAGCACGACGTGCTAGGCGAAAACAATCGCCATGCCGCCGTCAACCGGCGGCACTTCGCGCAGCATGGCGTGCGTGCGCTCAATCTAGTGTCGAGTCCGGGCTCGGGGAAAACGACCCTGCTGTGTGCGTCGATCGCCGCGCTGCGCGAGCGCATACCCAGCTTGCCCATCGGTGTGATTGAGGGCGACCAGCAGACGGCAAACGACGCCGAGCGCATCCGCGCGGCCGGTGCGCCCGCGATCCAGGTGAACACGGGAAAGGGCTGCCATCTCGACGCCGCGATGATCGCCGCGGCCTTCGGACGGCTTCCGTTGCACGATCATCGCCTTTACCATGACCAAAAGCACGAGCGTGAATACGTACCGCTCACGCACGACGCCCCGTGCAGCGTGCTCTTCATCGAGAACGTAGGCAATCTCGTCTGCCCCGCGCTGTGGGACCTCGGCGAGGAGGCGAAGGTCGTGATCGTCTCGGTAACGGAGGGCGAGGATAAGCCGCTCAAGTATCCCGACATGTTCGCCGCCGCGCGCCTCATGATCGTCAACAAGATCGACTTGCTGCCTTATGTACAGTTCGACGTCGAGCAGTGCATCGCGTATGCGCGCCGCGTGAATCCGTTCCTCGAAGTGATCTGGCTCTCGGCCACGACGGGCGAAGGCCTCGATGCGTGGCTCGACTGGATCACGAGTGCGCGCGACTCGATTGCCGAGCGCATTGGCGTGCTGGAGAGCAACCTTGCGGCGCAGCGTGCGCGAAAGCATCGCGCCGGAGGCGAGGCATGACGGCGCGTGTGCAGAACCTACCCCATACCCTCGGCGAACAGACGGTGCTCGCCACCGGCGCATGGCTGAAGAACGCTGCGTGCCTGTGCATCGGCGGCGACGTTCACTGGTCGATGCTACACGGCGATCTCGACGATCCGGAGCACTGTGTGGCGCTCGACACATCGGTGGCGGCGCTTGTTGAGAGCGCCGAGCGCGCGGGGCAGCCCGTGCGCATGATCGCGCACGATCTGCATCCCGACTTCTACAGCACGCGCGTCGCGCTCGAATTGGGTGAGCGGCTTGGCGTGCCGACCGTCGGCGTCCAGCATCATCACGCGCATATTGGCGCGGTTGCGGCCGAGCATGGGCTGCGCGAGCCCGTGATCGGCCTCGCGCTCGACGGCGTGGGCTTCGGCACGGACGGCGCCGCATGGGGCGGTGAGCTGCTGGAGGTGGCGCCCGCCTGCTGGCGGCGCCTCGGCAGTCTCACGCCACTCGCGCTACCCGGCGGCGACGTCGCGGCGCGCGAGCCTTGGCGAATGGCCGCCGCCGCCCTGCACGCGCTCGGGCGCAGCGGCGAAATCGGGCCGCGACTCTCGGCCGCCGTGGGGGCGACCGCGGCGCGCACGGTCGGCGTCATGCTCGCGCGCGGCCTCAATTGCCCGCCTAGCACCGGTGCGGGTCGCTGGTTCGATGCGGCGGCGGGACTGCTCGGCGTGTGCCTGCGCCAGCGCGCCGAATCCGAGGCGGCCATCGCGCTCGAAAGGCTCGCGAGCGGCTACCTCGTCGCGCACGAGGCCCCCGATGTGGCGGGCCTGTGGCGCATCGCGGACAACGGCGAGCTCGACCTTCGTCCGCTCCTCGTCAAGTTGCTCATGCTCGCGGACTCCGGCGAAGCCGCGTGCGGCGCGGCCGTCTTTCATGTTGCGCTAGCCAAGGCGCTCGCCCAATGGGCCGCGCTTGCCGCGGAGGGGCGCGCCGTTCTGTTTGGCGGCGGCTGCTTTGCTAACCGGCTGCTCACTGCGCATATACGGGAGTCGCTCGCCGCGCACGGCGTGCGCACCCTCATGCCCGACACGGTGCCCTGCGGCGACGCCGGGCTAGCGCTTGGCCAGGCTTGGGTTGCCGCATATGGTCCGCAGATGTTGTCCATGCCTACGACCGCAAGAGGAGTCAGTCCATGTGTCTAGCCATGCCGGCACAGCTCATCGACCGGTCCGACGCCGAAACGGGCGTCGTCGAGCTCGGGGGCGTTCGAAAGACGGTCTCACTCGCGCTCGTACCCGACGTGCGCCTAGGGGACTTCGTGATCGTGCATGTCGGCTTCGCGCTTGGCATGATCGATCCCGAAGAGGCCGAGCGCACGCTCGCGCTGTTCAGCGAGGTCGCTCGGTCGCTTGGCGACGCACCCATCGTCCAGTCGGGAACGGCGCAATGAAGTACGTCGACGAATTCCGCGACGACGAACTCGCCGCGCGCATTGCTGGGCGCATTCAGGCGGAGACGCTGACCGAACGCCGCTATCACTTCATGGAGTTCTGCGGCGGTCACACGCACGCCATTTCCCGCTTCGGCGTGGCCGATCTTCTACCCGGTAACGTGTTGATGATCCACGGTCCCGGCTGCCCAGTTTGCGTTTTGCCGATCGGGCGCATCGATCTCGCGATTCGCCTCGCGCTCGAACACGACGTGATCCTCTGCACGTATGGCGACACGATACGCGTGCCTGCCTCGTGCGGTCTATCGCTCCAGCGGGCCAAGGCGCGCGGGGCGGACATCCGCCTTGTGTATTCTCCGCACGACGCGCTGCGCATCGCGCGCGAGCATCCGGAACGCGAGGTCGTCTTTTTTGCAATCGGCTTCGAGACCACTGCGCCGCCTACCGCGCTCGTCGTGAGTGAAGCCGCAGACTGCGGCGCGGAGAACTTTAGCGTGCTGTGCTGCCATGTACTCACGCCCGCGGCGATGACACATCTGCTCGCCGAGCCGTCCGCCGACGCGAACCCGGTGCTGCTCGACGGCTTTGTCGGTCCCGCGCACGTGAGTGTTGTGATCGGCTCGGCGTCTTACGAGGCGTTCGCGCAGAGGTATCGCAAGCCGGTCGTGATTGCCGGGTTCGAGCCGCTCGACGTGCTGCAGGCGATCCTCATGCTGGTGCGTCAAGTCAACGATGGTCGCGCGGAGGTCGAGAACGAGTTCACGCGCGCTGTCACACGCGCGGGCAACGCCGCCGCGCAGGCGCTCATACAGGAGGTGTTCGAAACGCGGGAGTCGTTCGAGTGGCGCGGCCTAGGCGAGGTCCCATTGAGCGGGCTGCGCATTCGCCCGAAGTACGCGCGCTACGACGCCGAGGTCCGCTATGAACTCGTCTACCGGCCGGTCGCCGATCACCTCAAATGCGAGTGCGGGGCGATCCTGCGAGGTCTAAAACACCCGCGCGACTGCACAATGTTCGGCACGGTCTGCACGCCCGAGAATCCCATGGGCTCGTGCATGGTGTCCAGCGAAGGCTCTTGCGCCGCGCACTATTCCTATGGTCGCTCGAAGGACATTCGAGTCGTCGAAGCATGAGCCCAGTCCACACATCCCCGGTGAAGCCCGCCTACGTGCGGCCCCTAGACTTTCGCGACGGCCGCATCGACATGGGCCACGGAGCGGGTGGCCGCGCATCGGCACAATTGACCCGCGAGCTGTTCGTCGCGAGCTTCGATAACGAATGGCTGCGCCAAGGCAACGACCAGGCCACCTTCGCGCATCTCGCGCCCGGGCCCGGGCCCGGCGAGCGCATCGTGATGACCACCGACGCGCACGTCGTCTCGCCGCTTTTCTTTCCCGGCGGCGACATCGGCAGCCTCGCCGTGCACGGCACCGTCAACGACATCGCGATGGCGGGCGCACGGCCTTCGTATCTCAGCGCGAGCTTCATCCTGGAGGAGGGCCTCCCGATGGCGGATCTGCTCCGCATCGTCGAGTCAATGGCTGCTGCGTCGCGCGCTTGCAGCGCTCCGATCGTGACGGGCGACACTAAGGTCGTCGAGCGCGGCAAGGGCGATGCCGTGTTCATCACCACGACCGGGATCGGCGTCGTGCCCTCGGGCATTCACATTGATGGCGCGCAGGCGCGGCCCGGCGACGTTGTGCTGCTCTCGGGCACTATCGGCGAGCACGGCGTGGCGATCATGTCGCAACGCGAGGGCCTGGGCTTCGACACGGAGATCCGCTCGGACAGCGCCGCACTACACACGCTCGTGGCGGACATGGTTGCCGTCGCGCCCGGTGTGCGCGTTCTGCGCGACCCGACTCGCGGCGGACTGGCCACGACCCTCAACGAGATCGCCAGCCAGTCGGGTGTCGGGATGCACATTCAGGAGCGCGCAATTCCCGTGCTGCCGCAAGTCGCTGCGGCGTGTGAGCTGCTCGGCCTCGATCCGCTTTATGTCGCCAACGAAGGCAAGCTAGTTGCAATCTGCGCAAGCGCCGACGCGCCGCAACTGCTCGCCGCGATGCGCGCACATCCGTTGGGCGCGGCGGCGGTTTGCATTGGTGAGGTGGTCGACGACGCCCACAGCTTCGTGCAGATCGAAACGAAATTCGGCGGACGGCGCATCGTCGACTGGCTTTCGGGCGAGCAACTGCCGCGGATCTGCTGATCCGTTTGCGGCGATAGGTATCGGGAGACTGAGAATGCTTTTTGATCGTCAGGTCGCTAGTCGCGTTGCCTTCGCGGGAGCTTTGAATGATCCATCCCCTTACCGCATCGATCAAGCAATGAGGTCTCCAGTCCCGCCCTCGCTGCAGCAGCCGTCGACCGCGCTCGTGGTCGAGCCTACGCTACATTCACCCTCTATTACGAGGAATGCTTTCCAATTCATTGTTGCCTGAGCACTTTATCAGCAGCGGACTGTACCCGCCTCTCCTGGCCGGACAATCTCGCCTAACGTCAATGCCCCGCCCAACGGAAAGCTTCTTCATCGGCTCGACGAACGAACATTCACGCCGCCCGAGGGGACCCATCAGGACGCGAAGGCGGACTGTTCGAATACTTGGATGACCGCAGTCATCGCCATTCCTCAATTTGTTTTGTCTCCCGAAAGAAGTTTTCTCGGGATGGTTTCAAAGCTCAGCAGGCCACGGATGCGGTTGCATAACTCAGATCGGCGAGAACGAAAATTCGCACACGCGCGGCGTGACAAGTTGGCCGCTGGCAAAATCGCGCGAATGAATCTTATTGCACCTATGACGACAATATTTTCAGAAAATCCTTACCATCCAGCCCGTGTTGTCAACGAGTAGACTGTACCAACCGAACGCTGCGAGTCGTCACGGTTAATTTAGCTTGGGAGAGACACCTATCTGGGTTGTCGGATAGAGATGCACTATCTTCCCGAATGATTGACCTGATTTATCGTACCGTGCTGCCAATAGATAGCCTTTCGCCCTGTAACCGCCTAACGAAGCCGACACAGGGTTTATATCTTGCGTGCCGAGAAAAGGGCAGCGTATTTGGCCTGTTCGACGGAGCAAATCAATGCATGTTCTCGATGTCAATCAAATGACCGACTTTCTTTTGAATTCGTTTAAGTTGGTTTCGATCTTCGCGACCGTGTGCAGCGCGCTCGAGCTATTCTTTCCGGCTTATCGATACAGCTTCGCATCGTACCTTCGCGGCGCAAGGAACTGGACGATTCGGATTGGATGCGGCGCGCTAATCTGGCACTTGTACGCTGTGGGCTTGCAATGGTTAGGCGTCAAGCCGCTCCTGACGGTCAATCTTTCAACAGTGTTTCACTCTGACAACGCAGTTATCAAGACGGCTTTCGCCATCCTTTCAGGCGTTTTGGTCGCAATTGCCGGTGACTTCTTTTACTACTGGATGCACCGAGCACAGCACACCGTGCCATTCCTGTGGCGCTTGCACGCTACACATCACTCGATCCGCGAACTGACAGCGTGGAATTGCAATCATCACATTTCCGAGCCGGTTATCTATGCCTTGTTTGTAGCATTACCGCTCGCGCTGATCCACTTCGAGTCTGGCGTGGTGCCGGCTGCTGCCATGACACTCATTACCTTTCAGGCGCACCTCTCACACTCCAGCACGCGCATCAACCTTGGGCCTCTGCGATATATCATCGGAGACGGTCAGTTTCACCGAATTCATCACTCAACTCAGCCCCATCACCGGCACCGGAACTATGGGTTCTTTACGACCATCTGGGACACGATCTTCAGCACGGCATACTGGCCGAAACGGGACGAATGGCCCGAAGTGGGCCTTCGCAATCAACCCGAGCCCCTCACCGTGCGCGACTACTTTATGTTTCCGTTTGATCGACGTCGCTGGTCTGCGGCTAAGATCGCAAACGATGTATAAGAACGTCGACATTAGAGATCGAGCGCAGTGGGAAGGTCATGCTGGAACTCGGTTTGACGAGGTCACGAACCAGAAAAACACCAAATCATCTCGAAGAACAACCCAAATATCGGTGAAGCCGCTGAATCCGCTCGTGTCTACCTCACTTTACGTAGTCCCTATAAATATGTGCGGTAAAGACACGCTTCGGTTTCGATCAGTAGAAGAACCTCCGAACCTCATTGTCTGCGTGTACATCGTCTTCCGGACAAGCAGTTTCTGATGGATGATATCGGCATAGCCGGGAGCCTCATAGAGACGATGAATAGCGACTGTGCAGCGTTCATGTGCAAGGCAGATGCAGCGACCATTGTTTGAAATCTGACCGTCGCACTTGAGTGTTGCTTCGATAAATACCCACGTAACGCACTAAGGAAGGTCTGCACAACTCGTTTTCAGAGAGTTGGCCGTTTGCCACTTGCGTCGTATCAGCCATGAGAGTCTGCTGGCAGGTTGGTCGCCTGGCTTTTGAAGCGTGACGACCACTGTTTGCCGAGATTCGCGGCCTGAATCTGCGAGCGTTTCAAGCGTTCCACAAAGCCTTGCGTGCCATCCACAGGTTGCCCAGAGCAAATAGTGTCGTGATCTGGGCGGTGTTCTTCATCAACCCCCGGTACCGGGTCTTCGTATAGCCAAACTGCTGTTTGAGCACGCGGAACGGATGTTCAACCTTGGCGCGGACGCCGGCCTTCAGGCGTTCAATCTGATCGAATATCGCGTCCAGCCGATCGGTTAGGTCCAGTTGTCTGCGCCTGCCTGGTCGCATCGCGACATGCCAGCGAACCGCGCTTACCTGGCAGCGCTTTTCGATACCCTGATATCCGGCGTCAGCGGACACATCCATTTCCTGGCCGTGCAACAGCGCTTCGGCCGCATTGATGTCATGAACGTTGGCGGCTGTGCCGATGACCGTGTGGACCAGGCCCGACTCTGCGTCCACGCCGACGTGCGCTTTCATCCCGAAGTACCATTGATTTCCCTTCTTCGTCTGGTGCATTTCCGGGGCCCGTGTACCAGAGCCGTTCTTCGTCGAAGTGGGTGCGGAAATCAAGGTAGCGTCGACCGCCGACCCCACCTTCAGCATCAAGCCTTTCTCGCTCAGGATCTCATTGACCAGCGTGAGCATCTGCGCAGCCAGGCCGTGCGTTTCGAGAAGGTGACGGAACCGGAGAATCGTGCTCTCGTCCGGCAAACGCGTCATACCCTCGTCCAGCCCAGCAAATTCACGATACAGCGGCACGTCATAAAGCGCCTCTTCCATCGCCGGGTCTGACAGACCAAACCACTGCTGCATGAAGTGGATCTGCAGCATCGTCGCAATAGGAAACGGCGGCCTTCCAGTCTTACCCCTTGGATAGTGCGGTTCGATCAACGCAATCAACCTCGACCATGGCACAACGCGCCTCATCTCATCGAGAAATTCCCGCTTGCGCGTGCGTTTCGTTGAAAGATCCAGACCAAGACCAAGCTGTGTCATCGAGGTACCCCTTAAACCTGCCTTCTCCCAGGATAGTCCACCGAGACGTCAACGCCAGGACTTTTGCAGACCTTCCCTAAAATTACAATTTATCAACCTTAGTGTGAGGTGGCGTTTGGACGTAAAAGGGAGCACGAATAGGTCGTTGCTCATTGCGATCTTTCTCATGTTTGAGCAACCAGCGAAGATAGAGCTCCATGTGGCTTTTCTATTCTGCCTTGAAAGCATCAATCTTTACGCAACCGCCACGAAGCGTTTAAGCGTCCGGTTACTGAACAGCAAGTCGAGATCCATCATCATCGATCTGGAGTCGCTTCTGCCGGGCGAAGAAGGTAAAGCCATCTCTTAGTTCGAGGAGTAACTCTTCCATTCCCCGAAGGACTGCATCTCATTCATGACGAAGCACTGCGACTTAGGGAAGGTCTGCACAACTCGTTTTCAGAGAGTTGGCCGTTTGCCACTTGCGTCGTATCAGCCATGAGAGTCTGCTGGCAGGTTGGTCGTCTGGCTTTTGAAGCGTGACGACCACTGTTTGCCGAGATTCGCGGCCTGATTCTGCGAGCGTTTCAAGCCTTCCACAAAGCCTTGCGTGCCATCCACAGGTTGCCCAGAGCAAATAGTGTCGTGATCTGGGCGGTGTTCTTCATCAACCCCCGGTACCGGGTCTTTGTATAGCCAAACTGCTGTTTGAGCACGCGGAACGGATGTTCAACCTTGGCGCGGATGCCGGCCTTCAGGCGTTCAATCTGATCGAATATCGCGTCCAGCCGATCGGTTAGGTCCAGTTGTCTGCGCCTGCCTGGTCGCATCGCGACATGCC